>JAAZAN010000197.1 GCA_012514315.1 Chloroflexota bacterium | reverse complement strand
GCCTTGCGCAATGCGCTGATTTTGTCCGCTCGTCATCTGATGAACACGTTCGGTTTGCTCGGTCTGTTGATACTGTTCGTTATGGCCACTATCTACATCCATGCCGGCCTATCCTTGTTCTGGCCCGCGTTGTGGGGCCTGTTCGTCGTTAACAACTGTCGCATGGTAGTGGCGCAGGAGCTGGAAGCCTCAGTCAGCTAGGAATCATCCACAGCACGGCGACTTGCGGGGGGGCATCAGTCCCCGCACTCGCCCTGTTTCGCAGTGAGGAGGCGCACACGATGGAATCGACTGATCGGGAGTACAACTCGCCATATGCGGGCGAGTACTTGAGCCGAGTCGCCTTTCCGCTCGGCGGGATCGGTGCAGGCATGGTCTGTCTGGAGGGGACAGGCGGTCTGTCTCACGGGTCATTGCGCGGGCGGCCTGAGGTGTTCAATGAGCTGCCCATCTTCTCGGCGGTCTGTGTCAAGGGGGCGCCCAATCTCGCTCTGGCGCTTGAGGGCCCTGTACCAGCCTGGAAGGCGTTCGGCACGCCCGGGAGTGGGAATGGCGGCTATCAGAAGACGTATGGCCTTCCGCGCTTTGCCGAAGCCGAATTCGACGTCCACTTTCCGTTCGCCGACATCAATCTGTCCGAGCCGCAGATTCCCCTCCAGGTACGACTGACGGGTTGGAGCCCATTCGCACCGGGCGATGCGGACAGCTCCAGCCTGCCGGTGGCCGCCCTGGAGTATCGGTTCGCGAACCCAACCGACGCGTGCGTGGACGCGGTCTTTTCCTTCCACGCCGCCAACTTCATGGCCACGAGGGCCGGTGGTGACGCGGTGCAGGCCACGGACAATGGCTTCGTGCTCTGGCAGTCGGGCAGCGATGCCAGGCCCTGGGAGGAAGGGGCCTTCGCCGCCGTGGTCGATGATCCCGAGACGCGCGTCGATTGCGCCTGGTTCAGGGGGCGGTGGTCGGACGTCTTCTCGATCGTGTGGCAGTCGGTGATGACCGGAGTCTCGGTGGAGAAGGCTCCGATCAGCGAGGGCGAACCCAGCCCCGGTGGGAGCCTGTACGTGCCGTTCCGCCTCGAGGCCGGCGAGGAGAAGACGATCTGTGTGAAGCTGGCCTGGTACGTGCCGTCGACTAACCTTCGCGTGGGGAAGGACGTCGCCCTCGCGGCGGCGGCGAGTGAGTCGTGCTGCTGCGGAGATGGTTGCACACCTGCGGGCGAGACGCATCGACCGTGGTATGCTGCTGCGTTCGACGGCATCGAATCGGTGCTGACGCACTGGCGCCAGCGCTACGACGCGCTGCGTGTGGCCAGCCAGGCGTTCAGTGATTGCTTCTACGACTCGACGCTTCCACCGGAGGTGATTGAGGCCGTCGCGGCCAACCTGACGATTCTGAAGTCGCCGACGATGCTGCGTCAGCCCGATGGGCGACTGTGGTGCTGGGAGGGGTGCTGCGACGATACCGGGTGTTGCCCGGGCTCGTGCACCCACGTCTGGAACTACGCGCAGGCGCTGCCCCACCTGTTCCCCGACCTGGAACGCAGCCTGCGGCAGACCGAGTATCACGAGAATCAGGATGAGGGCGGTCATCAGATGTTTCGCGCCGGGCTCCCGATCCGACCGATTCTGCACGATTTCCACGCGGCGGCGGATGGCCAATTGGGCGGCATCATGAAGGTCTATCGCGAGTGGCGCATCTCCGGGGACGGTCAATGGCTGCGGGAGTTCTGGCCCAAAGTCAAGCAGAGCCTGGATTACTGCATTGAGACCTGGGACCCCGGCCACAAGGGCGTCACCGAGGAACCCCACCATAACACGTATGATGTGGAGTTCTGGGGGCCGGACGGAATGTGCACATCCTTCTACCTGGGTGCGCTTAGCGCGGCCATCGCTATGGCGGAGGCGCTGGGCGAGGACGCGCCGCTCTACCGTGAACTTCTGGAGCGGGGCAGGCGTGCCATGGAGTCCGAGCTGTGGGACGGTGAATACTTCATCCAACGTGTGGAGTGGGAGAAGCTGCAGGCCGGCGACCCGACCGAGGCGCCGTCCTTCGCCGCCCATTATTCGCCCGAGGCCGAGGAGCTTCTGCGGAAGGAGGGGCCCAAGTACCAGTACGGCACAGGCTGTCTCTCCGACGGGGTACTGGGCGCGTGGATGGCCAAGACGTGCGGCTTGGACGACTTCCTCGATGCCCGGAAGGTCACAAGCCATCTCCTGGCCGTGCACAGATACAACTTCCGGGAGGACCTCTACTACCACTTCAACCCGGTGCGGCCGACCTTCGCGATGGGGCATGAGCCTGGGTTGTTGCTCTGCACGTGGCCCAAGGGCGCCGATCTGACTCTGCCCTTCTACTTTGGATATGAGGTGTGGACAGGGATCGAGTACCAGGTGGCCTCGCATCTGATGATGGTGGGCCACATAGAAGAAGGATTGGAGATCGTCCGGGCTGTTCGAGATCGATACGATGGACGCGTTCGTAATCCCTTCAACGAGTACGAGTGTGGCCACTGGTACGCGCGCGCCATGGCGTCCTATGCACTGCTGCAGGGACTGACTGGAGCGCGCTATGATGCTGTCGAGCAGACACTGTATATAGCTCCCCAAATCCCGGGCGACTTCCGCTCGTTCCTGAGCACGGCCACTGGATACGGCATAGTCGGCGTCCGGGACGGCGAACCGTTCCTTGAGGTGCGGCACGGGGATGTCGCGGTGGGCAAGATCGTGTATCGGTCCTACAATGGCTGATGCGTGTGCAGACTGTCCTGCGCGTGGCGGCTGATCGTATGATCGCGTCACGCATCGAACACTGAAAAGGAGCAAAGATGGTGACACAGAAAACGCGCAAGTACAACGGCCCGTATGAGGGTGAATTCCTGAACCGTGTGGCGTTTCCCCTGGGGGGGATTGGCGCTGGGATGATCTGTTTGGAGGGCACCGGAGCGCTCTCACACGTCTCGCTGCACGGCAAGCCGGATGTCTTCAACGAGCCCATGATGTTTTCCTCCGTCTGTGTGTTGGGCGAGCGGAACGTGGCGCGGGTGCTGGAAGGTCCGGTGCCTCGCTGGAAGGTCGTCGGCCCGGCTGGGACTGGCAACGGCGCCGGTGAGAAGAACTACGGCCTGCCGCGCTGTTCCGATGCCGTATTCGAAACGCGATTCCCCTTCGCCACAGTGGGTCTCGCGGATGCCCGGCTTGCATTGGAGGTTGAGCTGATGGGTTGGAGCCCGTTTGTGCCGGGCGACGCCGATGACTCAAGCCTGCCGGTCGCGGCGCTGGAGTACCGGTTCCGCAACTCCACCGACGAGCCGGTCGAGGCGGTCTACTCGTTCCACGCCCGCAACTTCATGTCCGTCACGCCGCCCGATATCACAGGGGCAAGCGGGGCGGGCAGTGCCGTCACGACGACCCAGGGCGGGTTCGTCTTGTCGCAGAACGGGTCGGCCGAGCGCAGGTGTGATCACGGAGCATTCAGTGCGGCTGTCGACGATCCAGACGTCAAGGTCAACTGCGCCTGGTTCCGCGGCGGGTGGTTCGATCCCCTCACGATGGTGTGGAAGACGGTGAGCGAGGGGCAGGCGGTCGAGGCCGACCCGTTGACGGAGGGCGCTCCCAGCCCGGGTGGCAGCCTGTACGTACCCTTCCAGCTCGATCCGGGCGAGGAGAAGACGATCCGACTGCATCTGGCGTGGTACGTGCCGGATCCGGGGGTCTATGTGGGTGAACGGCGTTTCACAAACGCGACCTCCGGTCAGACCTGTTGCTGCCAGGGTGAATGCGAGCAGCCCACCTACCGACCGTGGTACGCCGGCGCGTTTGATAGCATTGAGGCCGTGGCGACCTACTGGCGCGAGCACTACGATCGGCTACGCGCCGAGAGCGAGGCGTTCGCCGGTTGCTTCTACGACACGACGCTGCCGGACGAGGTGGTGGAGGCGGTGGCAGCCAACCTGACGATCCTCAAGTCGCCCACCGTACTGCGACAGACGGACGGGCGCTTCTGGGGCTGGGAGGGGTGCTGCGACTCGACAGGGTGCTGCGCCGGGACCTGCACGCACGTGTGGAACTATGCTCAGGCGCTGCCCCACCTGTTTCCTGATCTGGAGCGCTCGCTGCGCCAGACGGAGTTTCACGAGAACCAGGACGAGCGTGGGCATCAGGCGTTCCGGGCCACGCTGCCGATCGGGCCGGCCCGGCACGATTTCCACGCGGCGGCCGATGGCCAGTTGGGCGGCATCATCAAAGTCTATCGCGACTGGCGCGTGAGCGGCGACACCGAATGGCTCAGGGCGCTCTGGCCCAGGGTGAAGCAGAGCCTCGACTACTGTATTGAGACCTGGGACCCGCGTCACGTGGGGGCGCTCGAGGAGCCCCATCACAACACCTACGACATTGAGTTCTGGGGCCCCGACGGGATGTGCACGTCGTTCTACCTGGGCGCGCTGAAAGCGGCTGTGATGATGGCGCAGGCGCTGGGCGACGACGTGCCGCTGTACGACGAGCTCTATGCGAAGGGCAAGGCCTTCACAGAATCGGCGCTCTGGGACGGCGAATACTTCATCCAGAAGATTCAGTGGCAGGGCCTGAGTGCAGGTGACCCGACGCAGGCCCAAATGATTGGGGTGGGTTACTCGCCGGAGGCGCGTGCGCTGCTCGAGAAAGAAGGGCCGAAATACCAGTACGGCACGGGGTGCCTGAGTGACGGTGTGCTGGGCACCTGGATGGCTGAGGTGTGTGGCGTGGGCGAGGTTCTCGATGAAGACAAGGTGAGGAGCCATCTCTTGGCCGTGCACAAGTACAACCTCAGGCACGACCTGACAGAGCACGTCAATCCGCAGCGCCCGACCTTCGCGCTGGGTGAGGACGGAGGCCTGCTCCTGTGTTCGTGGCCGAAGGGCGGAGCGCTATCGCTGCCTTTCGTCTACAGCGAGGAGGTGTGGACCGGAATCGAGTACCAGGTCGCGTCCCACCTCATGCTGATGGGACAGGTCGACGAAGGGCTGGAGATCGTGCGCGTGCTGCGCGATCGATATGATGGGCGCGCGCGCAATCCCTTCAATGAGTATGAGTGCGGCCACTGGTATGCCCGCGCGATGGCGTCGTATGGGATGCTGCAGGGGCTGACAGGCGCCTGGTACGACGCAGTTGACCGGACGCTGACGATCAAGCCCAGGATCAAAGGTGACTTCCGGGCCTTCCTGTGCACGGCGGCGGGCTACGGCACGGTGGGTGTGCGGAATGGAGAGCCTTTCGTCGACGTGGTGCGGGGCGAGATAGCGGTCGATACACTGGTGTACGAAGCCTGCGCGTAGACAGAATCCTCTGTGCGTCGTCCCGGCCAGACCTGGCCGGGACGACGCACGTTCCTACATCCCCCAGCGTATGCTTTCGTGCCCACGAGATGATCATTGGCAGTCGCTTCACCTGCCGACGGCGCCCTGTGGGCTGAGATATCGACTGCGCGCTGGACGCACGCCTGCCTGGCGTTAGCCGCCGGAGATCATCGCGACGAAACGGATCGTCTCAGTGTCCGCGACGATTTCCTCGTCATCGATGATGCGGCCGTCTCGTAAGGCCAGAACGGTGTTTGGTTTCAGATCCAGCTGCGCCGCCAGATCCCCCACGGTGCAGGGACCCTCTACGTTCCATTCCTTATCCCGATACTTGACTATCATAGGCTCCTCCCCGGTTGTGCGCTCTGGGGTATTCATCGTGTCATTCTAGCCAAAAACCTCTCAGTGCCAAGGAGAGCTGCCGCTCTTCTGGATTGTTCCTGCGCGGTATGCTATACTGGGCCATCCTGTATTGCGCAATGGTGGCGCCGTCGGCGGCCTCGATGTGATGGCGTCGATCAGTCCTGCGGTGGGGGATAGCCCAGATCGATGGAATCGCGTGCTGAATCGGAATCAGTCTCGTCAGGAGAGCGCTATCGCGTGGACGCTCCCCTGGTATCGGTCATTATCCGTACCAGGGACCGGCCCGATCTGCTGCAGGAAGCACTTGAGTCTGTCGCGCTCCAGAGCTATCCTCACATAGAGCTGATCGTTGTCAATGACGGTGGACAGGATGTCGGTGCTTTGGTATGCCGATATGAGGCCTGCGTATCGCACGTTCGCTACCTATCTCTGGAGCAGAATCGAGGTCGTCCGGCGGCGGCAAACGTGGGATTGGATTGCGCCACCGGCGGCTACGTGGTCTTCCTGGATGACGATGACCTGTTTGAGGCAGAGCACATTGCGGGCCTGGTGGAGAGTCTGCGCGAGCACCCTGGGGCGCGAGCTGCATACACCGGGACGCGGATGGCGTGGGCGGACGGTGATCGCGTCTGGGACATTGAGTACGATCCCGTGCGCCTGCGCACCTTCGGCCTCTTCGCGATGCACGCCGTGATGTTCGAGCGCTGTTTGGTAGAGGATGGCTGCCGGTTTGATGAACGTCTCAATGTTCACGAGGACTGGGATTTCTGGCTGCAGGTGGCGGAACGGACGGATTTTGTGCACGTAGGCCAGGTGACTGCAGTCTACCGCCCGTTCGGAACCTCGGGTTGCGGACCGTTCGATTTCGACGCTGATCGAGCCAGGACTGCCCGGGAGGTCCTGTTCGCCAAGTGGATACCACGCTGGTCGGCCCCACAGCTTGCAGCGCAAGTGGAACTGGCTCGGACGTTGTATCTGGGCCTTCAGGAGCGCTACCTCGCCCTGGAACGTGCACAGCAGGCGCTGGTGGAAGATCATCGGCGCCTGGAAGTATACTGTCTTGACCTGCAGCAGAATCGTCTCGCGTTGGAGCGCGAAAGCCAGCGGGCACAGGATTACCTGGCTGTCCTCGATCGAGACCGCCACGAGCTTGAGACCGAGTACCAGCGGTTGCATGCACGTGCGACTACGCTGCACCAAGACTACGGGGAGCTCGAGGTCGAGAATCAAAGGGTGCGGGAGACTCTCTCTGAGCTCGACAAGTGTTACCATGCGCTACAGGTTGAGTACCAGCGACTGCAGGGCGCCCATAGCGGGCTGATCCAACGCCATGCGTCACTTGAACACGGCCACTCGGAGTTGCACAGGCAGAAGAGTGTGTTGGAGCAGAACCTGATGGAGCTGCACGGCGCACTTCGGGCGATCGAGTCCTCGTTCGGATACGGGGTCGGGCAAAGGCTGCACAGCGCGGTGCAGGGGCTCCGCAGACAGGCGCGGAGAGTCGTTTCATCGGCGCGACCCCAGCGCGATCATGCGGCTGACGTCTCGTTCCAGCGTGGGGGCGATCGCGTGCTGGACGCCCCGGCAGTCACGGTGGTCGGTTACATCAGCTCGACCACGGGCGTGGGAGAGGTTGCCCGAGGATCGATCGTCGCACTGCAGGACTGTGGCCACCCTGTCTCGTATGTTAACCTGGAGTGGACGCCCGGCCTGCCAATTTCGGAGATGCCCGACAACGCCGATCGAGCAAGCCGTCGCGCCAATCTGTTCCACGTGAACGCTGATGCCGTGCCTGGGGTGGTCAGTCATCTGGGATTGGATCTTCTCTCAGGCTGCATCAATATTGGATTCTGGTTCTGGGAACTGGCCACGTTTCCCGAGCGCTGGGCCAGCAGCTTCGAGCCGTTCGATGAGATCTGGGTTGCGAGCCAGTATACGCAGTCGGTGTTGGAGCCGGTGTCGCCCATCCCGGTGCTACGCGTGCGTCCCTTAGTCCAGCCTGCGGCGCCGGCGGACCTGTCGCGGGCCGAGTTGGGATGGCCGGATGACCGTTTCATCTACTACTTCTCGTTCGATGCGACGAGCATTGTCGAGCGCAAGAACCCGATGGGATTGATCGAAGCCTATCGGCGTGCGTTCGGAGCCTACTCGAGTGATACTCTGCTGATTATCAAGATGAACAACCGCGATATGGTCGCCGGTAACGAAGCACTACTTGGTGTCGAGCATGGCTTTGAGCGACAGATTGAGCAGGCCGTACGAGATGTCGGCGGTCTGCTGTTGGATGCCCGCTACGATCGCGCCACGACCAGCGCGCTAATCTGTGCCTGTGACTGCTATGTGTCGCTGCATCGGTGTGAGGGGTTTGGCCTCACTATGGCAGAGGCGATGTACTTCGGCAAGCCGTGCATTGCCACAGGCTACTCCTCCAACCTGGACTTCATGACGCCAGATAACAGTCGCCTGGTCGGTTACTCGCTAGTGGAGCTGGAGCGCGATATCGGACCGTATTCGGCTGGGTCGATCTGGGCCGATCCCGATGTGGCGCAAGCCGCCGAGTTGATGCGCTGGGTGTATGAGCAGCGGGGCGCTGCACGTGCGCTTGGTAACCAGGCCGCCTCCGATATGCGACATTGGTACGGCAGTGAGGCTGTGGGGCGGGCGATGGTGGACCGACTGGCGACGCTCGCGCGCGGGGCGGCAGTGGGTCGTCGTACGAACTCTAGCTAGGACTGTCGGTGGCATTGCAGGCGGAACGAGGCCGTTGATGCCTCGTTCCGCCTCCTGATACTTCCCCAAACGGGTATCTGTAGGCGCTCAGACAAGAGCTCAAGCGCAGATTCCCGAAAGGTGTACCCTACGCTGTCGTGCCCACATCGGGCAGGTTACAGAGAGCAGCCTGGACCTTCTCTGCGGGGTACTCAAAGTCAACCAGCTTGCCCGCGAAATACCCGTCGTACGCTCCCATATCGAAGTGTCCGTGTCCGCTAAAGTTGAAGAGGATGACGCGCTTTTCTCCTTTCTCCTTGGCATCCAGTGCTTCGTCGATCGCGGCGCGGATCGCGTGGGATGTCTCGGGGGCAGGGATGATGCCCTCGGTTCGCGCGAACATCACCGCGGCCTCGAAGACCGGGATCTGCGGGTAGGCGATGGGATCGATGTATCCCTCGCGGTGTAGCGCTGATAGCAGGGGCGCCACGCCGTGATATCGAAGGCCGCCAGCGTGGATGCCGGCCGGCACGAAGGTGTGGCCCAGTGTGTCCATCTTGGCGATCGGCGCCAGATGTGCGGTGTCGCCGTAGTCATAGGCGTAGACGCCCTTGGTCATGCTGGGGCATGCCGCGGACTCGACCGCTACGAACCGTGTCTTGACACCGTTGGTCAATCGCTCGCGCAGGAACGGAAACGCGACGCCAGCGAAGTTGCTGCCGCCGCCGACGCACCCGATCACCACGTCAGGGTACTCGTCGGCCATTTCCATTTGACGGATGGCCTCCTCACCGATCACGGTCTGGTGCAGGAGCACGTGGTTGAGCACGCTGCCCAGCGAGTACTTCGTGTCATCGTTGGTGGCGGCGACCTCAACGGCTTCGCTGATGGCCATACCGAGACTGCCCAGGCATTCAGGGTCTTCAGCCAGGATACCACGGCCTGCCTGAGTCTCCTCACTCGGACTGGGCGTTACGTTTCCACCCCAAGTGTGGATCATCGAACGGCGGTAAGGCTTCTGCTGATAACTGATCTTGACCATGTAGACCTTGCATTCCATATCAAACAACTGACACGCGAAGGCCAGGGCGCTGCCCCACTGACCTGCACCGGTCTCGGTGCTCAAGCGCTTGACGCCGGCTTCCTTGCTGTAGTAGGCCTGGGCCACGGCAGTGTTCGGTTTGTGACTACCGGGCGGGCTGGCGCCTTCGTACTTGTAGTAGATGTGCGCTGGAGTGCCCAGTGCTTGCTCCAGCCGGTGCGCGCGAAACAGCGGGGTGGGCCTCCAGAGCTGATAGATCTCTTTCAGAGGTTCGGGTATCTCTACGTACTGCTCCTTCGTCTCATCCTGTTCGATGAGCGCTTGGCAGAAGAGCGGCGGTGGCAGTATCGTGGGCTCCTTGGTTACTGGATGCAGGAGTGGGGGCACGGGGAATGTGATGTCGGAGACGATATTGTACCATGCCTTAGGGAGCTGATTCTCGTCTAGCAAGTACTTGGTCTGGCCTTTCATAGTCTGTCTTCCTCCAAAAACTGGTCTGTAGGGTTGTTCGGCTCTGATCTCAAGGGGTCGGGCCAGGGCATGTCCATAAGCTGCCCCGTCTGATACCCCACGTCGGCGTGACACCACATCTGTTCTTGAATGAGCATCTATCCAATAATTCTCCTCCCTCTGCTACCTGAAACGAAAAGACGCTCGTCCCTTCATAAGGGACGAGCGTCTCGATTCGACTCCCGCGGTGCCACCCCGGTTAGGCGATCTACCATCGATATGACAAGCGCGCCGATGACGGCGCGCGAATCGATGAATAGCCAGCCTCACTCATTATTGGATACGGACCGCGCACACACGCTGTGCGGACAATACCCTCAGCCTGGATAACGGTGGCGCTTCCGGCCCGGACTACTCCCTGTCGGTTTCGGCGGGCAACTCCTGGGCCCATTCAGCAGCGGCGCCAGTATCGGGTTCGCAGCCTAGACCCGACTCTCTGAACCTCGCTTCGCTGCCTACTATTCCCAATCGCAGTTGTTAGCTTATCAATTGGCGACAGTATACCACAAGCCTGCTACTCTGTCAAGTCGAGATGCGGCAACAGCTCGTCCACCAAAGCTTCCTTCGGTCGATACCCCACGATCCGGGCGACGGCTTCTCCGCCCTTGAACAGGATCAGGGTAGGGATTCCCGTGATGCCATAGCGGGATGGGGTCTGACGATTGCTGTCGACGTCCATTTTGCCCACACGCAGGGTGTCTGCGTATTCAGTCGCGATCTCTTCCACAACTGGAGCGACCATCCGGCACGGCCCACACCAGGTGGCCCAGAAGTCGACCAGGGTCGGTTCCGTAGCCTGTATTACATCCTCGTCGAAGGACGCATCGGTGACTTCAAATGGCTTGGCCATAGTATCCTCCTCGTGTCTGTAGTGGTTCACTGAAGCCGCACCGGCGACCGATCTGTCACGGGACATTATGTCGGCTGACGATGTGTGATGATTATGCCCCGTCTTGGGGCTTTTGTCAAGCCACCAACCCTGGTATAATCTGCTTTGGTCTGCGTGCCGGCTGCCTGTGAATGCGGTCTGATGCGACGACGTGCTGCGCCAGGCGGGTTCTTGATCTGGCCAGGCAGGCGGCCAACACATCATTCGAACCGATCCAGCGAACTTACGTATGCACAGTCTTGCCCCGCTCTCACAGCGTACTCCATGTCGTGTAGCACGGACTTCGGCGATCTGCCAGCGCCTGAGGTGTGTGGCGACCGTACTGCTTATCTCCACTGCATCAATCGGGAGCTTGGTTGAGGCAGTCCGGGCCGATCACTGGCCCGAGAGTGATTCCCGACCCGAGTCAGTGGCGCTGTCCGTCTGGAATGGAACGGAGGATGGTCACGTTGCTGAGTTTCTCGTGGTGCTCCACGAGCAGGCGGATGTCAGTGCAGCGCCTTCGATCTCGGACCGAACCGCACGCATTCGATATGTAGTGGATGCTCTGCGCGCTACAGCGGGTCGTACTCAACGCCCGTTGCGCGCCGACCTTGATCGTGCTGGCGTCACGTACCGAGCCTTTTATGTGACCAACATGGTGTTGGTCCAAGGAGATCGGAGGATACTGAGACAGATATCTGGGAGACCTGAGGTTGCGCGAGTCGTCGACAATCCGCGTGTGACGTTACTCGAAGCGGCGCAAGGCACATCTCTGGTTGGGTCATCATCTACCGACTCCATTGCGTGGGGTGTGACGAAGATCGGCGCAGATGATGTGTGGGCCGTGGGCTTCCGGGGCGAGGGTATCGTCGTCGCTGGACAGGACACGGGCTACGATTGGGATCATCCTGCGCTGGTCCGGCAGTACCGTGGCTTCAACGGCGTCACAGCGACGCACGACATGCACTGGCACGACGCGATCCATACCGGTGGGGGGGTGTGCGGTTCGGACTCGCCGTCGCCGTGTGATGATGGCGACCACGGGACCCACACGATGGGCACGATTGTCGGCGACGACGGGGCAGGCCATCAGATTGGCGTTGCGCCAGGAGCTCAGTGGATCGGCTGCCGGAATATGGACCGTGGCGTTGGCACGCCGGCCACCTACGCCGAGTGTTTCGAGTTCTTCCTGGCGCCCTATCCTATCGGCGGTGATTCGTTCATCGATGGGGATCCAGCGTATGCGCCCCACGTGATCAACAACTCTTGGACATGCCCACCCGCTGAAGGGTGTGACTGGGGCAGTCTACAGGCGGTGGTCGAGAGTGTGCGCGCTGCGGGCATCTTCGTCGTGGCGTCGGCAGGGAATGAGGGGCCTTCCTGCAGTAGCGTCGCGGACCCGCCAGCGATCTACGATGCGGCATTCACGGTAGCGGCAACAGATCGGACCGATGCAGTCGCTCCGTTCAGCAGCCGTGGTCCGGTTTCGGTTGATGGATCGGGTCGGCACAAGCCAGATGTGTCGGCGCCGGGTGTTTCAGTCTACTCCAGCGTACCGGGCGGCGAGTACAAGCTCAAGAGTGGTACATCAATGGCAGGGCCTCACGTTGTGGGGACCGTGGCGCTTCTCTGGTCAGCGGACAGTCGTCTGGTGGGGGATATCAACCGAACAGAGGCGCTGATCACATCGACTGCATTGGGTCTGATGACGGCGCAGGCTTGTGGCGGTGATGGGCCCGAGGATGTGCCCAATAATGTGTATGGCTACGGCCGGGTGGATGTGCGCGCAGCCCTCGAGGGAGTGTTACCGTGTGTACGAGTCGCCAAATCCCCAGTTATCGCATCAGACGCTTCGACACACTGGGTGACCTACACGCTGTCGGTTACCAACTGCTCTGTCCAGACACTGGATCATGTCGTGGTCACGGACACGGTTCCCCGAGAGACAGGCTTTGTCACCGCTCTTGGCGGCGCCTGGGACCCGATAGGGGTGGTGACGTGGGAGGTGGGAAGTATGGAACCCGCAGAAGTGTTCGCTGCGATGCTGGTGGTCACTGGTTCGGGTCTCTTGCCTGGTACAGTCATCGTCAATGACTCGTACGGTGTTACCACACCTCAGCTCCTGTCACCTGTGATGGGTGTACCCGTGACAGTGACCGTGCCCTGGCGAGTCCTCTTGCCGATGGTGTTGCGCCATGGGTGAGCTGGAGGCGCGACGCCGACGCGTGCGATCGATGCTAAATCTCAGCGCGCCGGCTGATGCTCTTTATGCCTACTATGCGCTCTACCATGATCCAACCCGAACTCAGCTTGCGATTCACGAGGATTCCCGTGGGCGAATCGACGGATTTGTGGCAGTCTGTCAGACTGGGCAGCGATTGTTCGAACCGACTGTGGTCCTGCGTACGCCTGATGCCATAGCTGCGCGTGAATTGCTGCACGGGGCATTGGTTGGCGGCCGGCCGTACTATCTGATTGCTACGCTGGATCTGCGCGATCCGGTGATGGCCGCGCTCGAGGTGACTAGTGCGGATGTCAATCAGGTCTTCCGCATCGACCTGTCTCGCTTTGCCCCGGCGGTCAATGTGATGGTTGCGCCCGAGAAGGGACCCGGTGGCAGTCCGCATTTTGTGATCCGCTCGCAGGGCCAGGTTGCGGCAAGTGCTGGCACGAACTGGATATCTCCGTACTTCGCAGAGCTGTTCGTGCAGACGGATCCTGTGGTGCAGCGGCGGGGGTGGGGCAAGGCAGTTGCTGAGGCGTGTACGACGTGGGTACTGCGGACGGGGCGTCAGCCGTTGTACATCGCCAGCGAACGGAATCACGCCAGTGTTGCACTGGCCGAGTCGATAGGCTTCGTCGATACAGGGGCGCGCGAGTTCGCGGCTGAAGGTGTCTGTTGTCTGCCGTGATCGAGGCCCACAACGGTAGAGACTGTGGGCTGTCGTGATTGCCCACGGTGATCACCGAGAGGAGGGTGTCTGTTATGCAAGTGGAGCTGATTGCTATCACGCGGTATCTTCGAGGAAACGGAACACCGGAGGAGTTGCTGGAGCACGCGGGGCGGGTCTGCTATCGCAGTGAGGGTCGCGGCGACCCCGGGGCGTTCTTGTCTGCCAGAGTCCGCGAAGGTCACGAGAGTATCATCGAGCACGCCAGTGCTACGTTTGAAGTCAGCGGCATCTCGCGCGCCGCAAGTCATCAGTTGGTGCGTCATCGATTGGCGAGTTACAGTCAGGAAAGTCAGCGTTATGTTGATATGTCCGATCCGGAATGGGCGCTGCCTCGATCGATTGTCGAAAACCCACAGGCTCGAGGCGTCTGGGAGCGATTCGCGGGGGAAGTGACGTCCGCCTATCAGACGCTGCGGGAGCTCGGGGTGCGCAAGGAGGATGCCCGCTTCGTTCTGCCCAATGCGGCGGCCACCCGCATCATCGTGACGATGGATTTCCGCGAACTGCTCCACGTGTTTCGGGTGCGGATTGCGCCAGCGGCGCAGTGGGAGATTCGCGGTGTGTGCGTCAAGATGCTCGAGCTAGTCTACCCCGAGGCGCCCAGCGTATTCGGCGGCATCCGCACGCAACTGTGTGCAGACTACCCGGACCTCTTCGAAGCGGATGCATAGCGGATGAGGTGTAGCCCGCACGGTAGTCGTGCACGGGCAACACACTTGGCGAGAAGTGGGGCCGTGGTAGAATTGAGGGGTGATTCGCGATTCCCCAGGTGTGGTGGAGTCTCGGTCCACACTGGTTAGCAGAAGAGGCTGTTGGGAGGGACTGATCAATGCGTGTTAAGTTGGCTTATGGTAAGGAAGGCCTGTGGGTCGAGCTGCCGGATGACAATGTGACGGTCGTAGAACCACGCTACGTTGAGGCGATCCCTGATGAGCGGAGCGCCCTTACGAATGCTCTGCGCCATCCTATGGGTAGTGCGGCATTGCGCGAGCTGGTTGGCTCTGACCGGACTGTTGCGGTAGTCTTCAGCGACATCACACGTCCGACCCCCAACGATCGCATTCTGCCGCCTCTGCTGGATGAGCTCAACCACGTCGCCTCCGAGCAGATCACGTTGATCAACGCGACGGGTATGCACCGGTCCAACACCGACGTCGAGTTGCGCGGTATGCTGGGCGATGCCATTGTGGATGGGTACCAGATCGTACAGCATGATGCATGGAACGAGGACGAGCAGGTCCCTCTTGGGCACACGAGTTTCGGCCATGAAATCCTCGTCAACCGACGATATATGGACGCCGACGTGAAGATCCTGACAGGGTTCATCGAACCTCACTTCTTCGCTGGTTTCAGCGGTGGACCGAAGGCTGTACTTCCCGGTGTCGCTGGTGCGCTGTCCATCTTTCACAACCACAGTGGGCAGATGCTGGATGACCCGCGAGCGAGCTGGGGGGTTACCCAGGGAAATCCGTTGTGGGAGGAGATGCTCGAGGTTGCATTGCGTACCAAGCCGGCTTTCCTCTACAATGTGACACTGAACCACGAGCGGGGCATCACAGGCGTGTTCGCCGGGGATCTGCGGACTGCCCACGCAGCGGGCGCCGCGGCTGTGCGTGAGACAGCAATGGTCCCTGTGGATGAGCCGTTTGATATCGTGATCACATCCAACTCAGGATATCCCCTGGATCTGAACCTGTATCAGGCAGTGAAGGGTATGTCGGCGGCGTCCCAGATCGTGCGCGAGGGAGGCGCCATCATCGTGGCAGCGGAGTGTTGGGACGGCATACCGGATCACGGCGAATATCGGAACATCCTGCGCATGGCGGACTCTCCACATGGACTACTCGACGTCATTCGCAATCAGGGCTTTCTGATGATGGATCAATGGCAGGCCTACATTCAGGCACTGATCCAGGTTCGATCCGAGGTTTACGTTCGGAACACCTATCTTTCGGATGAGGAGATTGAAGCGGCGTTGCTCAAGCCGTGCCATCTCATTGAGGACACCGTCGAGCAGTTACTAAAGCGATACGGACCGGGCGCACGCATCTGCGTGCTGCCGCAGGGCCCTCAGACCATCCCCTACGTGGTAGGGGCGTCCGCCTGATACGGCGACTGGCTGGGATTGCTGGACCTCATTCGAGTGAGATTGTGAGAGGGAGCACGTGTCTGACACGGGCTCAGCGTGCGCCTTTTTCGCCCGAGACGACAGCGATGGCGCGAAGCCAGCTATCCCCCTCTTTGCCAAATCCCTCGTGCTGGAACCGGTAGTCGCTCTTGCGGATGAACTCGGCCAGTTCCATCTGGAGCGTACTGAGGGTACGCTCTTGGACGGCAAGTAACTGATCGTACGTTGCGTCATCCCGCACGAACTCCAGTGCGTTGAAGAAGTGTCGCAGACAGAGGCCTGAGGACGCGCTGAGCACCCGGGCGAACTCGGGATCATGCAGGTACTTGAGCAGTGCTCTCGTGGTCACTTCGTCCATCTTGCGCTCGTAGATGCAGGCCGGGCATTCTCTGGATGGGCGCAGGCGTTTGAGAAGCGCCTGTGCGCGTCGTCGCACGCGGCGGGGTTCCCTGGGTTCGTCGATAGCGCGAAGCACGTTCTTCAGAATGTCGTCGTGGATGATGGCGATGCCCAACACACGACCCCGGCCTTCTGGCAGGTACCATGCGTGGCGTTTGCAGTATCCGCGCGCCTCACGCATTTCTGCCCGCGCTGGGATATCCAGAATGTACTCGTTCATTACCGAGTCCATATAGCTGTGCATCACATCGTGCATCAGATGACACATTGGACAACCCGGTGTAGCACAATGGCCGGTGATGTCAGCGAATAGCTTGTCTCGGGTGCCTGGTTCTTGCGTCACTCGGGTGTCTCCACATCGATCAGGATGATCTTAACGGGTACGGCAGGGAAGTGTCTCTTGAGCCGTTCGATGTCGTACACCAACTGCTCCCCATACGAGACTCCGGTAGACATC
>JAAZAN010000196.1 GCA_012514315.1 Chloroflexota bacterium | reverse complement strand
TCGTCCCCCCACGTCCGCATCCGCACCTCCAGTGGCATGGCATTCCACACCGCATCGGCGACGTTCGTGTCGTTGAGGGTGGCATATGCGGCGACCGCATCCGAGCTGATCCGGACCCTGCGTTGCTGGTTCATACTGCGCCTCCCGGCCTCAAAGTGCTCTGCTGGCACGCAGTCTATGGGTCGCGACTCACGGAGTCAACCCGGAATCCGGCCCCAACACACGCACGAACCGGGGCTCGCCCTGCGCTTATCATTCCTCATCGTCCACCGGCTCAACCACCAGGCGCAGGCCTTCCATGCGGACAACCATCACCGCAGTGCCAGTCCCAACCGTACCGCGCTCGCACACCGCCGGCCACAGCTCGTTTCCGACGCGCACATAGCCTCGCGGCTCGAGCGCCTTCACGACGCGAGCCTGGACACCCACGTCGGGCGAACGAGACGGACGAATGCCAATCGTCCTGAGATTCAGCTTCGTTAGGATGACCGACGTGAGCGTCATCCCCACAGCTATCAGCACCACCATCCAGCCCGGAACCTTAAGGCCCAGTGCCGGGAGCACAAGCAGCAGCACAGCGAGCAACACGGCCAGTTCGAGGACCGAGACCACTATCGCGTAGATGAGAAACGCTCTGGGTTTCACAGCCATCACTCTACAAGAGGCTGCCATAGCCTGTCATGTTCGTGCACACCAGTCGAGTGCCACAACACTTCACCCAGCGTACTTCTCATGCGCGATGTACTGCGGTCAGCCTGAATCAGCAACAACCAGATGGTCATCGATGGCCTTCAGCCGCTGGACAAGTGGCGGGTGCGAGTAATTCAGCATCACATACAGGAGATGTGGATTGGGGTGCGTGAGATTGACCACGGAGAGCGTTCGCAGCGCGAAGGCAAGGGCAGCCGGATATGGAGCGGTATCCAACGCGAAGCGGTCGGCGGCATACTCCTGACTACGAGAGATACGGTTGACCAGCACGCCAAGCCCTGCATCGAGTGGCGCATAGATGAGCGCGAAGCCGACCAGTCCGACGTGCAGCGATGGCCGCCCTACGCCCATGGCATCATACAGTCCGGGTTGGCCAAGGAGAAGCTGCAGAACGAAGAGGGCGACGCCGGCGTGGGCCGCACCGATTAGCAGGCCTTGCACCATGTGGTGCAGACGGTAGTGTCCCACCTCATGCGCCAGGATGGCCACCAATTCGGCAGGCGAATGCTGCTCGATGAGCGTGTCGAACAGGGCGATGCGCCGCCGGCGTCCCAGGCCAGTGAAGAAGGCATTGGCCCGCGTCGAGCGTCTGGAGCCATCGATGACGTAGACGTTCTCCAGAGGGAACCGTACGAAATCGGCATATGCGACCACCGCCTCTCGCAGTTCACCCTCCGGCATGGGCGTGAAACGGTTGAACAGCGGCAGAATCAGGCTCGGGCCCAGCCACTGGACCACCAGCGAGAACGCGGCCAGGGTCAACCAGCACAACAGCCACGCGATGTCCCCCATGGTGAGAAACAGCTGCAGCACACCGGCAATGAGTGCTCCTCCGAGGATGGCTCCCAGAGCGAGCCCCTTCGTTCTATCCAGCAGAAATGTCACCCACGAGGTGCGGTTGAAACCGAAGCGCGATTCTATGACAAACGTATGGTATGCCTCAAGAGGAACAGATGCAGCGCTGTAGGCCAGCGCCAGCAGACCCACGTAGGCAAGACCACGAACAAGCTCACTGCCGGTCCAATCGCGCACCACACCGTCGAGCCAATCGAAGCCGCCCGTCAGCCAGAAAAGGATGAACACGGCGAGGAGACTCGAACGTTCAGCGATGGACTCGCGTGTGACCTCCCGAACATAGCGTTTGGAGCGCTCGAGGACCTCCTGTCCGTACAGAGCGGCGATCGATCCCGGCACGGGCCGCTCGAGCGATCTGACGTTCAGTAGGTCCGCAACCGTATGTAGCGCGTAGTCACAGACCAGCGCCAGGACGATGACCAGGAAGAAGACGTTCATTGGAGCCGTATGCCGCTTTGAGGTCGTTCCATTCCGGTCAGCGTAGCACCCCCAGGGGATACGCGCCGGAGAGAACAGCCTTGAGTTGCCAGATGACGATGCTGAGAACCGCCACGAATGCCACGATATTGGCGATGGGGTGCGGTGGAATGAGTGCCAGTCCGGAACCGAGCAGCAACAACCTGAGAGGGAGATTGAGGCGCCTGAACATCCAGCCCTCGAGGGCTGAGGCGAGACAAAGAGCGAGAACGACGCACGCGCCGACGGCCCACAGTATCTCCAGGGGGGTGCCGAAAAGCAGCAACGCGGGGCGGTAGACGAAGGCAATCGGGATGGCGAAGCCGACAGCCGCGAGGCGAACGGCCGCAATACTGGTGGCCCAGAATCCCGCCCCCGCCATTCCAGCCCCAACAAGTGAGCCGACTGCGATCGGGGGTGTGATGAATGCGATATTGGCGTAGTACAGCGCGAAGAAGTGCGCCACCACCGTCGGAATCCCCGATTTCACCATCAGTGGAGCGACGATGAGTACCGTGACCAGATAGGCGGGTGTGGGAGGCACGCCCGCACCAAGCACGAGACACGCGGCAGCGCCCATCAACGCCAGCAGCAGTAGCGACTGGCCAGCCAGCGTGCTCACCACATGACTGAACGCACTTCCAAGTCCGGTCTGAAACAGCGCCACGATCACGATGCCACTCAGCGCGCAGACAGGCGCCACGCGGACGAGTTCCTGCGACGCTTCAGCCAGCGCTTTCGCGATGGTGCGAAGCGACATGCGAGTTTGACTCCTGAGCGCCGCCGCCAATGGCACAGTGGGAATGGCCCACAGCACGGCCATGGCAGGATAGAGCCCCTTTATCAGCAACACGATGAGGATCACGACCGGCAGAATCAGGTGTCCACGCGCCACGAATTCGCGACGCGCCGACTCGAGGTCTGCTCCACTTCCGGTGCCGCGCATCCCCGTGTGCACGGCCTGGATGTGCACCTGCAGCAACAGGCAC
>JAAZAN010000025.1 GCA_012514315.1 Chloroflexota bacterium | reverse complement strand
TTGACTTCGGCGACCTGCCGCTCTTCGAGGCCACGGCCTACCCCATGGTCATCGTGTTCGCCAAGGGGCAGCCGGGCGATGGGCAGGCGCTGCACGCGCTGGAGGTCGAAGACCTGGGCGACGTCGACCACCTGACCGAGGCCGTGCGGTCACGGGCGTGGGCGCAGCCGCAGATCAGCCTGCGCGCGGATGGCTGGGCGCTGGTGCGGCCGGACGTGCGGGCGCTGATGCGGAAGTTGCGCGAGGCAGGGACGCCGCTGGCGGAGTACGTGAAGGGCCGCTTCTACTACGGGATCAAGACCGGCTTGAACGAGGCGTTCGTGATCGATGGGGCGACGCGCGACCGGCTCGTGGCGGAGGATCCGCGCAGTGCGGAGATCATCCGGCCCTGGCTCCGCGGGCGGGACGTGAAGCGCTGGCGGGTGGAATGGGGCGGGGAGTATCTGATCGCAATCCAGAACAGCGGCGACGCCGATGCCCGAAATCCGTGGGCAGAGGCGGCGGATGAGGCGGAGGCCCGGGCCGTGTTTGAGCGTTGCTACCCGGCGGTGCACGCGCACCTGAGCCGGTACGAGGATGCGTTGCGGAAGCGGTGGGACCAGGGGAGGTACTGGTGGGAGCTGCGAGCGTGTCGATACTATTCGGAGTTTGCGAAGCCCAAGATCATCTATCCAGATATCGCGAAGGAATGCCAGTTCGCCTTCGATGAGGGTGGCTTTGTGCCGGATTGCACCCTGTTCATCGTGCCGATGCCCGACATGTATCTGCTGGGACTGCTCAACTCACGCGTGCTGCACTGGTTCATCGGAAATGTGAGCCCAGCCATTCAGCACGGATTCCTGCGTTTCAAACAGATCTACTTGGAGCGAATGCCCATTGCAGTTGCGTCGTCGGCCCAACGTCACCGCGTCGAGACCGCGGTCCGTGAGCTGCTGCAATTGGTTGGCGATGAAGTGGACGCGAGCGCTTGCGAGAGCGAGATCAATCAGCTTGTGTATTCGCTCTACGGCCTGGACGATGCCGAAGTCGCAATCATAGAGGAGAAAACTGCTGTCTAGCCGTGTAACTTTAGGAAAGCTGTCCTGACCGGAATAACACCTAAGCCGCGTGGAGGGCACAATGCGCATCAAATCGCTGAGGATATCGGGACTGAAGTGCATAGCGCCCTGCGCCGACCTCGTTACACCTGATGGCGACAATGCCCCGATTCAACTCAACTGGCACCAGGACAGGTGTGAGTTGGTTTTCCCACGAATAGACCCTATGATGGCAGCACTCATTGGCCCGAATAGCAGCGGCAAGTCCACAGTGTTGCAGGGACTGGATCTGCTCTTCGGCTCAAAGTCCAAGCTGACGTCGGACTTCTTCAACGGGGCGGACCAGAATTCGCCTATCATCGTGGAGGCAACTCTGCGAGGCTGCATCGGCGAACCTGACGATTGGTCTGCGGCGAATTGCGCGATTGATGGAGAGGAGGGCGAACTCATCATAGCCAGCGTGTGGCAAGAGAGCAGATCATCGGATATCCGAAGGCCAGATGGACCGCTCCACAAGATCGTCACCGCGGACAAGCGCAGATGCGAACCGCTATACCCCCAGTACCGTCTGATCAGTGCCAATGCCAAGCTTGAAGACGAGGCTAGCCCCGGGAAGAATAACTCAGTGACCGACCTCATTGAGGCACTCCTCACCCAGGCCGAATCCGCCTCGAACCGGTCCATCTTGCACAAACTGGCGCAGCATATCTCGGACCTCGAGGGTCTGTTGGACCGCAGCAATCCACCAAACCGTACCGCGTGGCGCGAGGTGGAAGCGTTGGAGGAGGCACTCTCTCATGGCCTCCGAGCTATTGTGCCGGGAGATCCCAGAGCGCGCATCCACCTTCGCGACAGCGTCCCAGACCTGCAGGACATCTTCAAGTGGGGACGAGTCCGCATCGAGGATGGCATCGAACTCGATTTCGAGCAACAAGGTCTCGGGATTCAGCGGTCCTTCGCAGTGTCTGTGCTCCGCGCTTGGTGCGAGTATGGAGGGTGCAGGCAAGCGGATAAGGATTACGCATTCGCAGTGGAGGAACCCGAGATATACCTTCATCCCCACGCCACGCGAGTATTGCTTGACACGCTAGGGCGGATAGCTCGCGAACACCAAGTCATCTTCGCGAGCCACTCTCCTGAGTTCGTCAACTACGTGGCCCTCGACAATGTGACCAGCGTTCGGCGTGTCGGTAACGATAGGCGGTTTGTCGCCCCAGACCTATCGAATCTGCAACCAGCAGATAAACTCAAGGTTCAGAGGTACCTCCAAGAGGATCGGAGCGATATGCTCTTTGCGCGAGCGGTTCTTCTTGTCGAGGGACAAGCAGAGCGCTTTGCACTACCTTCGATGGCGGCGAAACTTGGGGTGGATCTCAACGCCGCAGGCGTCTCGATTGTGTATTCCAATGGGAAGAGCAACTTCCCCGCCTACCACAACATCCTCAACGCGTTCGGCATCCCCCACGTGATCCTGGCCGATGGAGATGGCAGTAGGACAGACCGCGAGACAGAGTACAGGTACATGGCGAATGCCCGCTTCGTGCTTGATGACGATTTCGAGCACCTGTTGGCGACGCGTCTGACCGACGCACGCCTACTTGAGATCGTTAATGAATGTCGGCGCCGGATAGGCAAGAACGAAGTCGCCAGCCTACCTCCGACTGCGCTGACGCCGGAGAATCTCAAGCGCCAGTGGTGGGAGGATCTCAGAGACCACCTGAACAGCGACATCTTGGCAGAGCATAGGGATGCATACGCTCAGGATCGAGAGCGGCTTCAGCAGGTGCTCCTTGAGCTGGCACGCGATGTTGTCGCTAACGGACACACAACGCCCATAGCGCTCGAGAGCAGGCGTGCAGCAGTTCTACGAAAGCTAGGCAAGCCCCTCGCTGGGCGTGTGGTGGGCGAGATGCTGACCAAGGCGGAGGTCGAGGCGATGAACCCAATAGTGGATGCGATTAGAGCTGTCTGGGCGCAGGCCGCCGGTACCTGATGTCCGTATTCGAGACAGGCGGGTCACATCATTTCGTGATTGCTGGCGCAGGGTGCCGGGCGGCCCGGTGCATCCGCGCATACCTTCCTGCCCGCGAGTACCACCGCACGGATAGACTGGAGGTTGAAACCAAACGGCGAGTGGGAGGCCCAAGAATCTCGATTGAGCAGGTCTGCTATCGGTATGAGCGGCCGGCGGGAACTGAGCGGCAGGAATACTGTATCGTTTCACAGTCAATGAATCTGATGGTCTTTACCGCGGGCCCAAGCATTCCATCGGGCGAACCACAACACGCCGATCTGCGCACTATCACAGTTCCCGATATCGGTAACCTGCCAATACGGTCTTGCCTGCATGACGCTTAGTGATGTACTCGGAATCCGATGACGCCGTGACCGGTACTGCTATAAGGGAGGAGATCAACCAATGAATGCTAACAGAAGACCTCGCCGTTCCGCCCTCGCGCTCGCGACGGTCGTTCTTGTGCTTGCGTCGCTGGCCTGTGGGGACGCGACGCCGACGGAAGAAGCCGAGGCAAGTACGGCCACGCCACGGGCCACGGAGATAGCAGCTCCGACAGAGTAGCCCACAAAGACTCTGGAACCGACACCAGAACCCACGGCAGAACCGACCCGCCTGCCCGACGCCCTTCGAGAGGAGATTCTGAATACGTGGAAGTTGATTGTCGCTATCCAAGCCAACGCAGAGATGCTGGAGGAAGTTGCTTTGCAGGTGCGAGACGGTGACACGGACGAACTCGAAGCTCTGGGAATGACAGTCGTATTGGCAGCGTTTGTGAACAGTGTCGACGAGAGCCTCGCTGATTTCGCGCCCGTGCCTGAGATTGAAACCTGCTGGGAGGAGATGCTGTCCGTCCACGAGCACTCCAAGGATGTCCTCGTCCGATGGTTCAACAGTGACATTGACTCCAGCGAGGTCATCGCGGAGATGGAACCGCTCCTCGCGGACGCCGAAAGGGCGCTTGTAGATGCTGAGCGTACCCTGGCCGACGAGTACGGATTGCCCAGCAAGGATCTAACCACGGCCCGACAGGATCTTGTGCAAGAGCTACGCGACACGATCTCGGGCGTTGTCACTCCTGAGCCATCAGACCAAGCCACAGCCACCGACGAGTCAGCACCATCACCATCTGCTGGGGCGGATGGTGCAGTGGCAGCGTTCGGAGACGGAACTTGGAGAGTGGGTGCTGACATAGAGCCGGGCACTTATCGTGCCGACAGTGCGTCTGGGTGTTATTGGGAGCGCATCAGTGATTTCGGTGGCGGAATCGACTCGATTATCGCGAATGGCAATCCCCGCGGCCCGGCTGTGATCACCATTGCACCGACAGACGCCGGGTTTGTGTCGCAACGCTGCGGCTCGTGGGTCCTGGCCGACAATGTCAAGCCCGATGCGCCCAGCGTGCAGATCAGCGATGGTACATGGCGGATTGGCACAGACATCGCACCGGGAACGTACCGCAC
>JAAZAN010000195.1 GCA_012514315.1 Chloroflexota bacterium | reverse complement strand
TCCCATCTTCATGATAGACATGCCAGTCTTTGCCCACGCGTACCGGACGAATGAACGCAGGGATCTTGCATGGGGTACCATCCGGGAGAACCCAGGTATGCCAGTCAGCAGGCGTCAACGCGAATCCTCGGCCAAGCCCTATGGTGTCCACTCCATAGTGATCGAGAATCTCATCCTCAATGATGGCCAGCTGCTGTACAAAGTCGTAGACGTAAATATCGCCCGTTGAGATACCCAGGTATTGCTTGAGTCGACCGTAGGCTATCGCCATGATGCCCGACGACCGGTGTCCACCGAGGTCGATCGGCACTCGATCCGGCTCCCGATGGTCCACCGCCAGCATTACGCGCTCTCGAGATGTGTACCCCATGCCTCCTCCCAGAAGAGATCAATCCGCCAGCCGCCCGTGCGCGCGAATCAGGGCTGCTCGATAGTTGCCCCGTTTGAGGCGATCACCTCTCTGTACCAGTAGGCCGAATCCTTAGGAATTCTCTGCTGGGTAGCGAAGTCCACGTAGACAAGGCCAAAGCGTTGCTTGTAGCCGTGGGCCCACTCGAAGTTGTCCATAATCGACCACTGGAAGTATCCCTTCCCCTCCACTCCATCCTCAATCGCCCGTCTGTAGGCTCGCAGATAGCGCGTGAGGAAATCGATTCGCTGTGAGTCATGCACCTTACCGTCCAGATGGACCCAGTCTGTGTTGGCCATGCCATTCTCAGTGACCACGACAGGCAACTTGTAGCGTTCATACAGGAACCGTGGTCCCCAATAGAGACTCTCAGGGGACACCCGCCACGTCATCGTCGTGAGAGGCGGGCCATCCGGCCCCTGAACCACCGCGGCACCGTCCTGATCGGCTCTGACGACTTGGCCGTTATAGATGTTCACACCGTAGAAGTCCAGAGGCTGGCAGATGGTCGCCATATCCCCATCGCGGATCTCGGGCATCTCTTCAGCAAACAGGTCTAGACCGTCCTGCGGATAGTTGCCCAGGACCACTGGATCCGCAAACCACGTGTTGTTCCAGCAATCCTTGCCCGTAATCGAGAACATAAGCGTCCGTGCTGCGTCTACATCTTCGGGGAGCGTCGTCGCCGGCATCTTCACGACACCGACCGGTGCAGCGCCCACGACGGGCGGTGTCTTGGCACGTGCGCGAATCACCTGCACAGACTTGCCATGAGCCAGCAGGGAGTGATGGGTCGCGAGCAGGATCTCCTCAAAACCCAGCCGCAACCCGGGGGCGTGTTCTCCAGTTTGATGCCCCAATCCGATGTAGCACTGTGGCTCATTCTGTGTCATCCAGTGCGTTACGCGGTCCGACAGTCTGTCGACGATTACCCCGGTATAGTCCGCGAACCAATCCACGCTATCCCGGTTCAGCCACCCACCACGACAGAAGAGCGCGTAGGGATAGTCCCAATGAAAGAGCGTAACCCAAGGCTGCACGCCGTTCTCCAGTAGGGCATCTACAAGCTCATCGTAGAACGCCAGACCTTTCGGGTTCACCGCGCCCGTTCCTTCGGGCAGAACTCTCGGCCAGCAGGTCGACAGCCGGTACGCCTGCAGACCCAGCTCGCCCATCAGACGCGCATCCTCTCGGCCGCGATGATAATGATCACACGCGACTGCGCCTGTATTCCCTTCCCAGATCTTGTCCGGCTGTCGACACATCATGTCCCAGACCGACAGCCCTTTGCCATCCTCGTATGCGCCGCCCTCAATCTGATAGCTCGCTGCAGCAGCACCCCACACGAAATCACTCGGAAATCCCATGCGTCCCTCCTAAGACTTAACAGATCTAGAAAGCCGTCACCCTTGATATCCGTCAGGTCACAGCTATGCGAAGCGGCTGGGTCCAATTACGTGACTACACGGCCCCCAACAGTGCCAGGAGCACGCCGCCCGCGATCACCGAACCGAGTTGCCCGGCGGTGTTCGCACCCATTGCGTGCATCAGGACGAAGTTCGAGAAGTCCTCTTCCTGCGCAATCCGCTGAACGAGCCGTCCACTCATAGGAAACGCACTGATTCCCGCTGCCCCGACGAGCGGGTTGATCCGTCTCCCTGTCATAGCGCAGAGCAACTTCCCGAACAGAAGCCCGGCCGCGGTGTCCAGAACAAAAGCCAATAGTCCCAGAACCAGGATTCCGAGCGTGCGCCAGTTGAGGAACGCGCTCGCGGTCATGGTACTCCCTACAGCCAACCCCAAGAATATCGTCGCCACATTGATGATCTCATTCTGAGCCGAACGGCTGAGTCGATCGACCACACCGGATTCCTTGAAGAGATTGCCGACCATCAGCATAGCGATCAGGGGGGCAGCCTGGGGCACCAGCACACCGACGATGATGGTCACCACCAGAGGAAAGAGTATCAACGCGAGTCGTGAGACCGGCCGAGGGGCGTAATCCATGTGAATGCGTCGCTCCGACCGTGTGGTCAGCAGTCTCATTACCGGGGGCTGGATAATCGGCACCAGACTCATATAGGAGTACGCCGCTACCGCGATCGGCCCCAGTAAGTGCGGAGCAAGTTGGCTCGAGACGTAGATACTCGTGGGCCCGTCAATTGCACCGATGATGCCGATGCTGGCTGATTCGTAGATGTCATAACCCAGGAGCGAGGCAATCATGAGCGTGCCAAAGATGCCGAACTGTCCTGCAGCCCCCATCAACGCGAATACTGGCTGAGCTAACAGAGGACGGAAATCCATCATCGCCCCCACTCCCAGGAATATCAGCAGTGGGAACAACTCGTTGCTGACCCCCACCGAGTACAGCAGGGCGAGCATCCCGTCCTCCTTCACCAGGAACGAAAGGGGCAGGTTCGCCAGTATGCACCCAACTCCGATAGGCAACAGCAGCATCGGTTCATACTCTCTGGCGATGGCCAGGTAGACCAGGCCTCCGCCAACTAGCATCATAAGGACTTGTCCCCAGCCAAGGGCAAGAATACCATCGAACAAATGAGTCGTCATCGTCTCACTTCCGTGCTGCGTGCACCGAATCGGTCTTACCCGCGTAGGCAGCCAGGCGATCTCCATGCTGCACCTGATCGCCCGCACTGACATACACCTCCGCGATGCGCCCAGCCCGCGGAGCACGGATCCGGTTGTTCATCTTCATTGCCTCCAACACGCATAGGTCCTGGCCTGTCTCGACATTGTCTCCCGGCTTGACCGCCACAGAGATAATGCTGCCGGGCATCGGTGCAGAGACCACGTCCGTGGAGCTCGCGCTGTTCTGTGGGGCCGCTCCCGCGGAGATCGCGACAGGCCGCGGTGCGTATCTGGCATTCTGGTCAGGCGACACTGTTTCCGCCATGGGCTCAGCAGTTGGCTCTGTCTCCTCAACCCAGACATCCACCGGTTGCCCGTTGACGACCGCTCGAACCGGCTGCTGATCCAGATCGTCAATCTCGACCTGATACTCTCGTCCCTCTAGAGTCACTCGATAGAACGTCATCCACTACCACCTCAGTGTCTGATGGATCTTGCGCTGATCCAGTTTCTGCGTACGGACATAGGCCTGCCATGGGCTCACCGTCCGCATCGATTTGGCACGGGATGCTTTCGCCCGCGCCTCCACGCGAGATGCCCTGGCCTGAGCTACGGCCAGGGCGGCTGCTACAGCCAGGGCGGCCTCTTCGTCGAGTTCATCCAATACATCCTGGACAGTTCCTGGTGACAGCTTCGCAGACGCTCCCTCCTCCCGGTAAGTCCACCGAGCGAGAACGATCATAGCGAGCACGACCAGTCCCAGGGCGGCAAAAGTCAACCCCATGCCCAGTGCCATGATCTGAATTGTGTAGCCGAACACTCTTGGACCTCCTGACGCTCTATACCGGCATGTTGCCGTGCTTCTTGGGGGGTGTCGGCCGGAACTGCTCCCGCAATGCACTCAGCGCACTGATCAGTTTGGGGCGGGTCTGACTAGGCTCGATGATATCGTCAATATAACCCGCCTCGGCCGCTCTATACGGGTTCGCAAATCGCGCGCGATAATCGGCCGCTAGTTGAGCTTGCGTGGCCTCGGGGTCTTCCGACTCGCTGATCTCGTTGCGGAACAGAATATTCGCGGCCCCACTGGGGCCAACCACGGCAATCTCAGCAGACGGCCAGGCGTAGTTGATGTCCGTTCCCAGTCCCTTGCTGCTCATGACGACATATGCTCCGCCATACGCCTTACGCGTGATAACCGATATCTTCGGAACCGTTGCCTCAATATAGGCGAAAAGGGCCTTGGCTCCGTGGCGAATGACCCCGCCATGCTCCTGAGCAATGCCCGGCAGAAAGCCTGGAGAGTCAACGAACGTGATGATCGGGAGATTGAATGCGTCGCAGAAACGCACGAAACGACAGATCTTGTCCGAAGAATTGATGTCCATCACGCCAGCCATAACCATCGGCTGCTGAGCCACCAGTCCCACCGACTGTCCACCCAGGCGCGCAAATCCAACCAGGGCGTTCTGAGCCCATCCCGCCTGGACTTCGAGGAACGTCTCACCGTCCACGACTCGATCGATAATCTCACGCATGTCGTAGGGCGTACTATCATCGAACGGCACGACATGGTTCAGTTCGAGATCAGTGCGACGTGGATCATCACCCACATCCACCACAGGGGCATTCTCGACATTGTTGGACGGCAGATAGGACAGCAGATGGGCACACAGGGATAACGCGTTCTGCTCCGATGGCGCGGCAAAGTGGGCCACGCCGCTGGTACTGCTGTGGACTGATGCCCCGCCGAGTGATTCCACATCCACCTGTTCACCAGTGACCGCCTGAATAACCTGTGGACCAGTGAGGAACATGAAGCTGGTGTTTTCAACCATGATAATGAAGTCAGTCATGGCCGGACTGTACGCCGCTCCCCCCGCGCAAGGTCCGAGCATCAACGATATCTGCGGGATAACGCCTGAGGCAATCGCATTGCGCCGGAAAACCTCTCCATAGCCGTGGAGAGCTCGCACGCCCTCCTGAATCCGGGCGCCGCCGGAATCTAGCAGGCCGATGATAGGATTGCCGTTGCGCAGTGCCAAATCCATGACCCGGCAGATCTTCTGCGCATGCATTTCGGCCAGCGTTCCCCCGTGCACAGTGAAATCCTGTGCGTATACGTAAACCGTGCGGCCATCGATCCGTCCGTACCCGGTGATGACGCCATCACCGGGTATGCGCTCGATAGACGGATCGAACTCCCTGTCACGAAGCGTGACAAAAGGCTCTAGCTCGTTGAAGCTTCCTTGATCCAACAGAACGTTCAGCCGTTCACGGGCGGTAAGCTTCCCCTTGGCATGCTGTCGGGCAATGCGCTCAGCCCCGCCCCCTTCCAGCGCACGTTGTCGCAGTCGGACTAGTTCTTCCAGTCGTGGGTCACTCATAACTTACTCCAGGCATTGGGCGTCGATGATGTCGGCACAGCGGGATAGACTGAATGCAAGCTGACCCGCAACTTACGGTGAATCAATCTGACGTCGGGGCCACTGCAACTGTGTCTCCATCTCTGTCAAGATGCTGCCAGCATCGTCCAGGTAGTCCTTCAGCGGCGTGTCAGCAACAGGGATCGCGATGGGCACGCTGACGCTAAGAGGGACAGATGTCGAGATGGCAACGGTCTCACTGATCGGGATGCTCACGCTGACATCAATGGGAATGAGAGTGCGAACCGGCACGTCGATGTCGAAAGTCCCCAGAATGCCAGCGTTGATCGGTATGCTGATGACCGTAGAGAGCGGAAAGGTCGTCTGAATGGGAACAGTGATATCCTCACGAACGGGCACGCTTACCGAAACCGGGATATCCTGCTCCACAGACAGGGCGTACGAAAATGTGGCTTGACTCGCCTGCTCAACGACATCGCGCACAGACAGAACTGATTCAAGCGCAGCGCCCCGAGCCACGAAGAGCGCTGACAAGATAGCGACATCCAACAGCAGCGATACCACTGTCAGAATAGATAGAACCACCGTGACCACAACGTAGATCTTCTTCATCGTAGGGCTCCATCTTGGTCACCGATTGGATCTGCAGACAGGTCAACGCGTCGGGTCTTGTTCTGGTTCACCAGGCATCATCAACTGAGAGCTATGTAGGTGTATCCACGGGCATTATAGACCCAGCCCGGCATATGCACAAGGAAAATTGCTCCAGCTCTTGGCTATGCTATAATGCGTCCGACGTCCAAGATCACAGGGGGACTGCAAGATGGATTTCATGGAACACAGGCGCTGGCTTCGCATCGTTGCACTTATCGCAGCCGCTATGGCGTTGGCGACCGTCGTGCTGGCAGGTTGTGGCGCTGAGACGGCGGTTCCCGCCACTCCGACGCCCACACGCACATCATCACCAACATCGACGCCGGCGCCCACAGCGACACCTGCGCCTCCCACAGAGACTCCAATGCCGACACCAACCCCCAGCCCAACAGTCATTCCAACCGACATCAATCCGTTGACTGGCGAGAAGATGGAGGATTCCAGCGTGCTTGAACAGGTACCCGTCGCGATCAAGATCTCCAACTGGCCCGGACAATACGTGCGGCCCCAGTCGGGCATCAACAGCGCCGATCTCATCTTCGAGCACTACAACGAGGGATGGTTTGCCTCACGCTGGACCGCGATCTACCTGGGCAAGAACCCAGAGCGTGTTGGCCCCGTGCGCAGTGGCCGGCTCATCGACTTGGAGCTTCCCGCAATCTACAAGGCGGTGTTCGCCTGTTCGGGCTTCTCCAACGGAGTGCTTGCCCTGGTCAAAGACTCGGACCTATATCCCGATCGCGTAGCATCACCCAGCGTGGGCGTCGGTCAGCCGGTCTTCTACAGGGACTACAGCCGGAACGTCCCACTTGAACACACGATGTACAGCAGCCCGGCCCTGGTTCGCGAGTGGGCCGCGGAGCGTGGTGTGACTGGGCGCCAGGAATTGGATGGCATGCTATTCTCCAGCGAGGTACCCACCGATGGAGTGCCTGCGACTACCATCCAATTGGCCTGGCGCAGCCTCGATGTAGAGTGGCGTTTTGATGAGGAGAGCGGCCGGTACCTGCGTTGGAGCGATGGCCGTCCTCACACCGACGCACTCGATGGTGAACAGCTCAACGTTGCCAACATCGTGTTCCTCTATGTGCCACAATGGAACACCAACATCATTGAGGAGCCTCACAGCGGCGCCCTCTCGATCCAGTTCGCCCTGTGGGACTCCAATCGAGCAACGATCTTCCGTGATGGTGTCATGGTTGAGGCGTTCTGGCAACGCTGGCAACGGGAGGATATGCTGACGCTGACAGATGAGAAAGGGAACGTGATCCCACTCAACGTTGGCAACACGTTCTTCGAGGTAATCCCGACCGAAGCGCACGAAGTGGAGATCACGATCGAGTCGTGACTATCACCTAGCGGCGACGGCGCGGACGCCCTCCCAGAAGGAACATGTAGTAGAGCAGCGTCGATACAGCCTGAGCCAGCCCAGCGACATACGTCAGCGCTGCCGCGCTCAGAACCCGCCGTGCGCCTTGACGCTCCGCGCTGGCCACAAGCACTCCGCTTTGTTCAAGCAATCGCAGGCCACGCACACTGGCATTGATCTCGACTGGTAGCGTGACCAGGGCGAAGAGCACGGCCCCTGAGAAGGCCAGAACCCCGACCCACGCCAGATCGTAGGAGTTTAGCAGCATCCCAATAAGGAACAGGATGGGGCCAAGCCAGGAGGTGAAGTTGACCACTGGAACCAGGCCGGTTCGCACCCGAAGTGGTAGGTAGCCCTGCGCATCCTGCTGCGCATGTCCCAGTTCGTGAGCCACAATGGCTGCTGAAGCTACTGACGCATGCGTTGCCACTTCCTGAGACAGACGCAGGACTTTGCCCCTTGGATCGTAGTGATCGGTGAGCTGGCCACGAGCCCCCTCAATCACCAGATCAAGGCCCGTCGTGCGCATGATGCGACGCGCGACCTCCAGACCAGTCATACCAGACGAATTCGCTACACGCAGGTACCGCCGGTAGGAGCTCTGCACAAGGGCTTGTGCAAGCAATGCCAGCAACAGCGCCGGCAGAGCGAACACCCAGTACATAGGATTCCAGCCGTAAAACACAGCAACCCCCTAACAGATCAGCTCGACTCAACTCTCGGTATAGCCACACAGAGCAAGAGCGCGCGGGCCAGTGTGAACCCCAAGCACAGGCGACGTCGTATTGATCAGCATCTCCACAGGCGAGTACTGATGCTGTATCCGAGCAGCAATCTGGTCCGCTTCTTCCCGCGCATCTCCGTGCAACACAGCCACTCGTAGCAGCTTACTTGTATCCAGACTCGCAAAAAAGTGTGTGTACAATGCATCCAGAGACTTCTTGCGTGTGCGCACCCGCTCAGCAGGCTCTACTAACCCCGTTTCGTGATTGATACGCACCAGCGGCTTGATGTTGAGCAGTGTGCCGACGAATGCAGTAGCGCCCCCGATCCGCCCTCCCCGGTGCAGATACTCGAGCGTATCCAGGCATACCAGTTGAACCATGGATTTTCGAGCGCGGTCAGCCGCCTCGAGCATAGCCTGAGCGTCACCACCTGCCTCACGCGCTCGCGCAGCAGCCAGTACCTGCCACCCTACACTCATGGTGGGCCCCTTGGCATCCACACAGTGCACAGGAACCCGGCACATCTCACCGGCCCGTCGCGCCGCGGCATAGGTTCCGCTCATCCCACTGCTCACTGTGATCACAACTATCTCCTCGGCCCCCTCAGCCTGCGCGGCTTCGTATGCCTCAAGAAAATCCTCCGGCGTCGGCTGGGCTGTGCTGGGATGCTCAGGATCCGCCTGTAGCCGGCGGTAGAACTCGGCAGCCGTGAGCTCGATGCGGTCCCGCAGCGCCTCCTGCCCCCAGACCACGAACGACGGCACGAAGTGAATTCCGTAACGCTGCAGAAGCTCATCTGGGATATCGCACGTGCTGTCTGTGATCAATGCTACACGCTTCGTTTCCACTACTTACTCCATTCCCCCACCACAAACTGGCTGTATTGAACCGATTCCGGAGATCGCCCTCGGACCCGGCTGGGGTCAAGACTTTGTCATGGCAGTTCCTTAGGCTATAATTATACCACATTATCCTCCCAAGTCTTCGATTCACCGACATGGGCCATTATGCATGAGCTATCGGTCACACAGAGCATCCTTGATATCGCTTTGCGTCACGCAGAGAATGCGGGCGCGCGCCGGATCACTCGACTAAATCTGGTGATCGGGGATCTAGCAGGTATCATCGACGAGTCGGTCCAGTTCTACTGGGACATCATAGGCCGCGACACCATAGCAGAGGGGGCTGAACTATGTTTCGAGCGTCGCCCCGCAGTACTGCGCTGTGTGGGCTGCGGTCACACATACCCAATGGATGGTCTGGAGTACTCCTGCCCCATCTGTCACGCCGAGCACATCGTGGTCGTTGGCGGCAAGGAATTCCAGTTAGAAAGCATCGAAGTGGAGTGACGTATAATATGACTGTGCGCATCGCCGTTGTTGAGGATATCCTGAGCGCCAATGACCAATTGGCCGCCGTCAATCGAGCACGTCTGGGCGCGGCTGGCGTTCTGGGCATAAATTTGATGGCCTCACCCGGGGCGGGCAAGACCAGTCTGATCACTCGGACCGTGATCGCGCTCCGGGACGAGTACAGGATCGGCGCCGTCGATGGCGACATCGCCACCACACTGGACGCTGATCGTATCGCCGCTCTGGGCGTCCCGGCTGTACAGATCAACACGGGTGGAAACTGTCATCTGGATGCTGTGATGCTGCAGAGCGCTCTCCCTCGTCTTCCCCTGGATGACATGGACCTGCTCATTGTAGAGAACGTCGGCAATCTCGTCTGCCCCGCCAGCTTCGATCTAGGCACCCACCGCAACGTCCTCATTGCCAGTGTGCCAGAAGGAGATGATAAGCCCTACAAATACCCGGTCATGTATCGGGGCGTTGACGCGCTCGTGCTGAACAAGATGGATGTCATATCGGCCTTTGATTTCGATGTCGAATACTTTCGACGCGGGGTTGAGGTATTGAATCCGGGCTTGTCCTTCTTTCCTCTGTCCTGCAAGACCGGGGAAGGCCTCACCGCCTGGTTGGACTGGCTGCGCAAGGAGATCAGGGACTATGTGTCTGGCAATCCCCGGTGAGGTTATCGAGGTCTCTGACGACGGTCTGATGCGAATGGGCAAGGTGGACTTTGGGGGCGTGGTCCGGGAGGTTGGTCTGGCCTTTGTGCCTGATGCCCGGGTGGGAGACTACGTCATCGTGCACGCCGGGTTTGCCATCAGTCAGATCGATGAAGCCGAGGCCCAGGAGACCCTGAGAATCCTTGCCGATATCGGGGTTCTATGACCCACCTAGTGTGACACAATGCGCCCTATCATCAGGCAACTGGCATGTGAAGCGATCGGGGTGTCGGTACGGATACTGGCTCTAGCAGACGGAATGTCCACAGCGTAACTCCACAGGAGTCCCGCATGAAATCGAGGATCTGGCTGTTTCACGGGATTCAGGATCGGTTGCAGAATGTATTGGTGATCGCCTTCACGCTCATCGCAGTAGTCACATCGGTTGTAGGGATCTGGACCACATCCGTCGTCGTGAACAACTACGCTGAACGCGAGGAGAACCTTCGCGTGGGCCGCGATATGAATCTAGCTCTGGCCTTCTACGAACGAAGCCTGATGCAGATCAAAGGAGTTGCGGCCAATCTCGCCAGCGAACCCACACTGTCGGACCGGATCATTGCCATTCAAGCAGGGGATCTGGCTGCCCGAGCTTACGTTGAGAATCGTATGATCGCGGTATTGGACACTATCTATCCCGCGGGGTCCCACTTTGTCCTTGTTCTGGATGACAGCGGTCGCATCGTTACTGCGTACGGGTTCTTCGATCATAGAATGCAACCCCTCCCGGTGGGCGGGGACTGGAGTAGATTCGCCCATTTTGGCACAACACTGAGGGGACAGCAGGCTTCTGCATCAACCGAGGTCATCGATGAAGAGCTGCTGGCCCAGATCGGACTGGCCGAGAGGGCACGGATTGCCTTGAAGGATACTCCTAAAGCCAGATCGGACCTGTTTGATCCCCGAGAAGGGACTGCAGGTCTGGTGCAGATCGCGTGGTCGCCCATCCTGAATGCTGACAGGGAGAGTACCGGCGCCGTGATCGCTGGCCATCTCATCAACAACGACTTCACTCTCGTGGATCGTATTCAGGCCGTCGCAGGCGTAGACACGGTGACCATCTTCTTCGGCGACCTGCGAGTCTCCACCAACGTTCGTGAGGACGGGGAGCGCGCCCTGGGTACCCGGCTATCGGAGGCCGTCTTTGACACCGTGTTGAGTCGCCGAGAGCCTTTCACTGGTAATGCCTATGTTGTCAACGAATGGTTCATCACGCGCTACGTCCCCCTCTTTGACCATAGTGAACAAGTTGTCGGCATACTATACGTCGGCGCTCGGAGGGCTACTTTCACCGAGCTACAGCGGGCGCTGAACAGTCGCATTGCATTCATCTTCGCTGCTGCAATCGTCCCGGTTGCTCTTCTGGCGCTGCTCATCGCCCGGGTGATTACACGCCCTCTGGAAGAGATGGCCCGCGCAAGTCGTCTCGTCGCACAGGGCAATACTCAGATTCGCATTCCGGAATACGGCATTGGCGAGGTCGCAGTTCTTGGGCGCGCCTTCAACACAATGCTGGCAGAGCTGGCAGAGACACAGGCCAGGCTTATTCGCAATGAGAAGCTAGCTTCTATGGGACAACTGGCGGCCGGGGTAGCGCACCAGCTTAACAATCCGCTGGGAAGCATCCTGCTCTTCTCGGATATCGTTGTTTCGGAGTTGCCAGACGGCCATCAGGCGCGGCCAGATGTTCAGATGATTGCTCAAGAGGCCCACCGTGCGAAGGAAATCGTGACGGGCCTGCTCAATTTCGCCCGGCAGCAGACGGTCTGGACGCAGCCGACAGCAATCGGCGCTATGTTGCACGAACTTGTCGAGCGAGCCCGACAGCTGCCGAAGTATGATGGGGTTGAATTCGTGGAGAGGATCAGTCCGAATCTTCCCGACATCGAAGTGGACCCAGCACAGATGCCCAACGTGTTCGTTAACCTGATGGAGAACGCGGTTGATGCGATGCCAGATGGGGGCACAATGACGATCAAGGCCGGCTTGTCTGAGGACAGGGAATCCATCGTTGTGACGATCTCAGATACAGGTTGTGGCATTCCACCCGAGAACATCAATGAGATCTTCAGCCCGTTCTTCACAACCAAGCCATTCGGGCAAGGAACGGGGCTCGGGCTGGCTATCGCATATGGCATCATCAAAAAACACCAGGGCATCATCCAGGTCAAGAGCAAGGTGAATGAGGGCACCGAGTTCGTGGTGCGGCTTCCGATCCGGTTGCACACTGTGAACAGACCTACAGCGATAGATGACGAATCAATACTCCTCAACTAGGAAGGCAATTCGAGAAATCGGCTTTGCTCGCAAGCCGAGGTATCCTACAGCAACTCGAACTTCGTAAGGCCTGCAGCGAGCAGTTCTGGCACAACTTCCTGAAGAACCTCTCACGATCGAGACAAGGGAGCAAACTATGGCTACGGAGCCAGCAGACATTCTTGTTGTCGACGATGAACTGGGCATACGCGAGGGGGCGCGGCGCGTGCTGGCCCGCGAGGGGCATCGGGTGTCTGTCGCAGATTGCGGCGAGGCTGGGTGGGAACAGGTTCAGTCAGGCGAGTTCAGCCTTGTTCTGCTGGACGTGATGATGGCCGACATCAGCGGCATCGACCTGCTGAGGCGCATCGTCCAGTTCGATCCAAACACTGTCTGCATCATCATTACCGGTTATGCGACGGTCGAGATGGCTGTTCAGGCCATCAAGGAGGGCGCATACGACTTCATTGCCAAGCCGTTTGATGCCAATACGCTGCTACTTGCAGTCAACCAGGGTCTTGAGCGACGTAGACTGATCATCGAGTCCTGTCGTCTAGCCGAGCTAGAGGCGGAGAATCGGGAGCTTGAGCGGCGCAAGAGAGAACTCGAGGCACTTGATCGAGCGAAGGCAACGTTTACCATGACAGTGACTCACGAGCTACGCGCACCGGTGGCTGCCATTCAGAGCTACCTGCGCCTTATCCTCGACGGATACAT
>JAAZAN010000194.1 GCA_012514315.1 Chloroflexota bacterium | reverse complement strand
TCCCTGATGGCGGTGCACCCGGGTGTCTCGCCTGTGCTGTCAGTAGGCGAGTTTGCACTCTTCATCACGTATCTCGGCACGCTCACTGAATTCATGAGAGCAGTAGGGACTTCGCTGGCGGTGTTCAGAGAGCTGCAGGTATCCCTTGGCCGGCTGGACGAGATGCTCCAGGGGCAGGCGCCCGAGACACTGGTCGCCACAGGTCCGATCTACTGGCGTGGTGAACCGCCCGAGGCCCCTGTCCCATGTAAGACGGAGGAGCACAGGCTCACATTGTTGGAGACGCGCGGGCTCACATATCGCTATCCTGATGGAGAGCACGGCATTGTCGATGTGGGTCTTCAGTTGCCGCGAGGTACGCTGACCGTCGTTACAGGGCCGGTGGGATCGGGCAAGACGACGCTATTGCGCGTGTTACTGGGCTTGCTGCCCATGGATTCCGGCGAGATCAAATGGAATGGCGAGGTGGTAGATGACCCGGCCCAGTTCTTCGTGCCGCCCCGCAGTGCGTACACGCCTCAAGCGCCGGCGCTCTTCAGTGAGTCACTGCGGGATAACATCCTGATGGGTGTGCCCGCCGCGAGGGTAGACCTGACACGGGTGATGCATCAGGCAGTCCTGGAGTCGGACCTAGCGCTGATGCCCGACGGCCTGGAGACTCGTGTTGGCGCGGGTGGGGTCCGACTATCTGGCGGGCAACGTCAGCGTGTAGCGGCTGCCCGCATGCTGGTGAGCTCTCCCGAGCTCCTGGTGCTGGATGACCTGTCGAGCGCACTGGACGTGGAGACAGAGAGGATGCTGTGGGAGCGTCTGGCTGAGAATCAGGCCGCAGCGAGTGTCACATACTTGGTTGTGTCGCATCGACTCAGCGTGTTGCGCAGGGCTAATCACATTGTGGTGATGGAGGGCGGACGGGTGGTCGCGCAAGGTCCGCTGGGCGAACTGCTGGCTACCTCCCCCGAGCTGGCGCGGCTGTGGAACGGCAGCGCGGATGAGACCGTGGTTCCACATGAGGTCACGACACATGGGGCTCGTCCTGGGCTTGTCCACGAGTCGCCGACATGATAGAATGCAGCGCTGGAAGCGCAGTTAGAGCCTGATCGGCTATTGAGAGCAGGCCGTTGAATCCGGGTTGACGAGCGGGCGGTCGAGGGGAGAGTCTTGTCGAAGCACAGGGAGCAGGAAACGGCAGACGAGGGACTGGGTCTGACCTACACACTGGGCCTGGTGGTTGGGATCGCGCTGGGCGCTGGATTGGGCTGGTGGGTTGGCCATCTGTTCGTGGGAATTGCCGTAGGCGTGGTGTTGGGGATCTGGTGGGGAAGTAGCTTGGAGCGGCGGAGCCGTGAACGCAGGAAGCAACGGCGACTACAGGAGGCGCAGAAGCAGGCTGACAGGAGAGGCTGATCGGGATCTGCCGAGTGAGAACGGGGCATGCATCCGGCGCGCAAGGCTTCGGATCCATCCAGATGCCTGGCTGGCACTGGTGGCTGTCGCTGTGGTCGGCTGCGTGGTCTCGGGGCCGATGCTCATCGCCTGGGAGCGTCCCGTTGCGTCCGATATGATTGTTGTGATCGGTGGAGATCACAAGCCCGAGCGCGTGTGGTACGGCGTAGAGCTACACAAGCGTGGGTATGCGCCCGTGGTCGTCCTGAGCGGAGGCACCGTCGTGTATGAAGGGGACATCTGGATGACGGAGGCCGAAATGATGCGGCGTTATGCGCTCAGATTCGGCCTGCCTGCCGAGGTGATGATCGTTGAAGCCTTATCCAGTTCGACGCTAGAGAACGCCCGGCAGACCCAGACCATCTGCGAAGAGCGAGGATGCCGCTCCATCCTGCTTGTCACTTCACCGTACCAGAGCAGGCGGGCACGCAGGGTGTTTCGCGACGTGCTCGGCCCACAGGTCCGTGTCGTCGCTCAGCCAGCTCTCCAAGGTGCGCTCAAGTTGCACTGGTGGCGGTATCCGGATCACGTCCTGGTCGTCGTGTACGAGTATCAGCATCGAGTGCGGGATTGGGTGCAGGGGGCGGTGTCAGTCGTCCGGGATGGGGCGGATAGGGGCGCAGGACAGCGTGATCCTTGCCACTCGGGCCTTACTGTGCTAGAATGCCTGTTTGATCCAAGATAGATAGGTTTCCACTTCGGTTGGCCAAGTTCTCTGGATGCGACTCTGTGCCCACCTGCGTCGAGCGAGATCACCGCTCACGTGACTCGGGTGGGTGTTCCGTTAGCCGGCCTCGGGTCAAGGACGCAGTGTTTGGCAGGTACAGAGTGGGAGAGAGGTATGAAAACACCGGTGAGATGCATAGGGGGCGTGTCCCTGGTACTGATACTGCTGACCTTAACCGTCGGCTGCAACGGGCTGAGCACGGAGCAGCCGACGGTGGTCACCTCGGCCGAGAGCGGGGCTGTGAGTGGCAGCCAGGATGCGGATACTACTGGTCCCGGACAACCATCGGAGACCGCACAAGCATCGTATCGCCAGGGCGTTGGGAGTCTGGCGCGAGGTGAACTCCGGCAAGCCATCATTGAGTTCACGGACGCGATCGAGGAGTCACCAGAGTACGTGGATGCGTACATCAGCCGCGGCATCGCCTATGCCGCAGCGCGTAGTCTGCAAAGGGCAATCAGCGACTACACTCGCGCCATTGAGCTGGATCCCACGAGGACCGAGGTCTACAATAATCGGGGACTGGCCTACTATGCTGCCGATGAGGTGGATAGCGCGCTGGCTGACTTCGATCGTGCGATCGCTCTAGACCCGTCATACGCCAAGGCCTACTACGACCGCGGCGTGGTGCTCGCAACCCAGGGAAGGATCGACGAGGCCCTGCAGGACTATGATCAAGCAATCGCACTCGATCCGGAGTCCTACGCTGCCTACTACAACCGGGCCGATCTGCTCATCCAGCGAGATGAACTGGACATGGCGCTGGATGACTACACGCGGGCACTTGAGCTGAACCCAGAAGCGGCCCAGATCTACTACAATCGCGGTGGGTTGTATGCCGCTCAGGGTGACCTAGAAGAGGCCATCGATGATTTCACAGAGGCCATCACGCTGGATCCGAACTACGTTGAGGCCTACTACAATCGGGGTGGCGCGTATCTGTATCTGAACCAGATCACCCTGGCCATCGAGGACTTCTCACAATCGATTGCGCTCGACCCGAGCTTTGTGGTGGCATACCGGAATCGGGGCGGGGCTTACGTCTCGCAGGGAGACCTCGTCCAGGCGCTCCTTGACTTCGACAAGGCCGTCGAACTGGCGCCCGAGTCAGCCGAGGCTCGTCTCGAGAGGGGGCTGGTCTATGCTGAGATGGGCGACCTCGAGAGAGCGATGGATGACTTCTCCGAGGCGCTCGGACTGGATGGGGATCTGGCAGATGCCTATCTGAACCGCGGCATCGTCTATGCGGCAATGGGTGAAACGGCCGAAGCGATCTCCGATCTTACAGCCTATTGCGAACTGACGCCGGACTCTGCGAGATGCGACGAGGTCATGGACTACATTGAGCAGTTGAAGGACGCCGCTCAGTAGCCGGCACAGACCCGCCCTGCCCACGAGAACAGACGTCAACTCCGCCCCGCGGATCGTGTGGCCGGGAGCGCCACGGGCCCTGTTGCCCATTGGTGAGCTAGCCGGTAGAGCCGAATCCTCCAGCGCCTCGCTCAGTATCCGGGAGGTGATCCGCGGTGCACCACTCGACGTGTGTGACAGGAGCCACGACTAGTTGCGCGATGCGCGCGCCCCGCTCAATCGCGTGGGGGACAGCGTCGAGGTTCACTAGGGCGACGAGCACTTCCCCGCGATAGTCGCTGTCGATCGTGCCGGGCGCGTTCACGATAGTGATCCCGTGTTTGAAGGCCAAACCGCTGCGAGGACGTACCTGGGCCTCGTACCCGGTGGGCAGCTCGATTCGAAGCCCGGTCGGGATGGCTGCTCGTTTCCCCGGCTCGAGCACAAAGGGTTCCTCAATCGCCGCTCGTAGATCCATCCCCGCCGCTCCAGGCGTCGCGTACGCCGGTAGCGGTAAGTCTCGAGCGTGTGGCAGAATCTCAATGCTGACAACAGTGCATGAATGCATAGGACACCTCCGCCTGACGTTATACCGTAGATCCAGGCAAGCCGCCAGTCCAGGGCGGACCGACCACAATCTGATGGCGATGGGGCGCGCCTGCACAGATGGCATCGTCGGGCGACGCTGGCCGACGACAGGAGGTGTGCGGTGGACTTGCTGTGTGGGTCTGGCCGTGATACAATCCGCGGTTGGTGTCTCCGGCCCTGCCGCGGCGCCAAATCTCCTGAGATCCATGCCATGTGGGAGGGTGATGATGACGGACAAAGTGCGAGTGGGGATCATTGGGGTTGGTCAGATTGGCAAGCAACACATCAGGAAGTACGCCAATGTCCCGGAGGCCGAGATTGTGGCGGTCGCCGATGTGCGGCAGGATGAGGCCAACCGCGTTGCACAGGAAAACGGTATTCCCAGTGTCTATGTGGACTACCGTGAGCTCCTGCAGCGGGATGACATCGACTCGGTCGATGTGTGCCTGCACAATCGGTTGCATGCTCCGGTCACGATTGACGCACTGGAGGCGGGCAAGAACGTCTACTGTGAGAAGCCTATGTCGTGGGCGTACGGCGAGGCCAAGCGGATGGCAGACACTGCACAGCGGACCGGTCGCATGTTGCATATCCAGCTCAGTACACTGTACCAGCCGGAGGCTCGAGCTGCCCAGCGGATCATCCAGGATGGCCATCTCGGGGAGATCTACTATGCCAAGTCCTGTCACTATCGTCGGCGCGGGCGACCGTACGTCGATGGATATGGCACTGCACAGTTTGTACAGAGAAGTACGGCAGGCGGCGGCGCGATGCTGGATATGGCGGTGTACCACATATCACGGATGCTCTGGCTCCTGGGCAATCCGGCGGTGATCTCAGTGTCGGGAAACACGTACCAGAAGCTGGAGAACATGTACAACGACCGGCGTGACAATGGTGGCTACGATGTGGAGGAACTGGGCATGGGACTGGCCCGGCTCGCCGGGGGCGTCACCTACTTCATCGAGGAAGCCTGGGCCATCCAGTCGGACCAGCCCGACGGAGATCACGTCTTTGGGTCGAAGGGTGGGTTGCGGGTGGAGCCTCTGGCCTATTTCACCACACTGTCCGATATGGAGATGGATGCGACGTTTGATGTGAAGCAAGCGGATTGGCGTTGGCACCAGTGCGACCCGACCACCGCTGGGTACGACGAGTCGCAACGGCACTGGGTCTGGGCGCAGCTTGGACGTGTGCCGCTGCTGGATACCGCTGGATTGGCTCTGAACACCGCCCAGATCACCGAAGGCATCTATCTCTCGTCGCATCTCGGGCGGGAGGTGACGGCTGAGGAGATCGAGCAGAGCCCGATCGGAACCGGGCGTTGACGAGAACGCAGATTTCGCCGTGCGATGGCATTGCACCGGCCTGACCTGGCGGACAATAGAATCTGTTGCTGCCATTTGCATTCGGACAGCACACTGAATTGGGGGGAGGGCGATTGAGCCAATGTCAATGAACCGGGTTGGGATCGGTGTCTTGAGCCATGCGCACGGTCACGCAGATACCTACTGTAGGACGATGCGTGAGTTCGATGACGTTGATCTGATAGCCACGTGGGACGACAACGTGGAACGTGGTGAGCGGGCAGCGCTTGCCTTTGGAATGGAGTATCGATCGAGTGCCGACGCGGTGATTGAGGACCCTCGAATCCACGCGGTTATCATTGCGATGGAGACGAATCGTCACGTGGAATTTATTGAGCGAGCCGCGGCCGCGGGAAAGCACATCCTCTGCCAGAAGCCGATGGCGACCACATCGGAGGACTGCGACAGAATCATCGCAGCAGTGGATCGGCACGGGGTGAAGTTCAGCATGGCGTTCCAGATGCGCCAAGATCCCGTGAACCGCAGGATCAAGGAGCTGCTGGACGCTGGCGCGGTGGGCCAAGTGGCGATCGTCCGGCGCCGGCACGCCATCAGTGTTCTGCTGAACCCGGAGTTTGTCCACGGGCCCTCGCGGTGGCATCTCGATCCGGAGGCGAACGTGGGCATGTTCTTCGATGATGCAACCCACGCAGCGGACTGGTTCTACTGGTTGCTGGGTGCGCCTCGGAGTGTCTTTGCTGAAGTCGATCAGGTGGTCACGCACGAATCACCAGACGATAACGGTGTAGCCGTCTACCGATTCAGTCGTGGGGAGATTGGTATTCTGCTGAACTCCTCGACCACCGTGGCAGCGGTCAGCACAACGGAGATCTACGGTGACGAGGGAACAATCATCCAGGATTATGGAGATGGCCCTGCCACCGCCGCCCCGCGGCCTTCTGATGCTGTACCTTTGCGCTTATTCCGGCGTGGTGACTCCGAGTGGACGGAGTTCCCGCTGCCAATTCCATCATCGCAAGCGGATCGAATCGCAGCTGTCCCCCGACCGTTCATTGACTACGTGCGTGGACTCACGGATGAGACCGTCAGTGCGGAGGAGGGCAAAGTCTCGGTGGAGATGGTGCTCGCTGCCTACCGGTCCGCCGAGGAAGGACGTCGGGTCGAGCTCCCGCTATCGCGGGATTCTCTCAGGGGGGGTGGATGATGACACCGAGGACTGGGCAGTTCGCGGCGCTCGAGTTGTTCGCTGATCTCTTGGAGGCGCCGTCGCCAAGTGGTCGGGAAGAGGGTGTGGCGCACATTGTGCGGGCTAAGTTGACGGAGCTGGGCTATGCCCATGAGACGGACGGAGCGGGCAACGTGGTGGTGCGGCTACCAGGACGTGAGCAATCGGCCAAGCCCTGCTGCTTTGCCGCACACATGGACGAGATTGGGCTGGTGATCACTGGGGTCCAGTCTGATGGGTCGCTATCCGTCTCGCGATCGGGCGGGCTGTTCCCGTGGAAGATCGGTGAGTGTCCGGTGCAGATCGTTGGAGACGGTCAACCAATCATTGGGATTCTCTCTATGGGGTCGGGGCACACTCCCGAGGCGGGGACGCCGATCGCGAAATGGGATCAGCTCAGGATTCTAACCGGGCTCTCCTATGAGCAGGTACGTGCTGCGGGTGTCCGGGAAGGGTCGAGCGCGGTCCCAATCCGGGACGTTCGAGGGCCGGTCGTGTTTGGTGATTCGAGTGACCCAATGGTCGCTGCGTGGACATTCGATGACCGTATGGGCATCGTAGCGCTCTTGCGGATGCTGGACGAGATCAAGCGGCGGCAGATCGTGCCTCACACGTCAACCATCGTAGCGTTCACCGTGCACGAGGAGGGCGGGGGTCACGGAGCCAAGGTGCTGGCACATCGTGAGGGCCCCGAAGTGTTTGTCGCCGTCGATGGGTGTCCCACATTGCCCGGTTCTCAGCTGACACTGGACGGGCGTCCAGCCATTTGGAGCATGGATCAGGTCGGACACTATGATCAGCGTCTGATCGGGGCTTTCCGAAAAGCGGCTGAACGCATTGGCGTCGATCTCCAGGTGGCAGTGTATGAGGCGACGGCGAGTGACGCGGGCCTCGTCTACGCCAGCGGCGGGGCGCCGCGTGTGGCGTGCCTGGGCCACGTACGGGACAACAGCCATGGCTATGAGGTGGCCCGGGTATCGGTCTTTGACCGTCTTATGGATACCTTGGTCTCCTTCGTGGACGGCTGGGACGGCGAGTAACTACAGTGCCTGTCAGGTGCGTTGGCGAGACGTACTCATGCACCTGACCTTCAATGTTGAGATAACATTGTAGAGGAGAGTCACCACTCATGCGTGCGATGCACATAACTGCCCCTGGCCATTTCGGGTTCGTGGATGTCCCGGTCCCGGCGGTTCAGCCCGGGTATGCGCTGGTTCGGCCCTTGATTGAGTCGCTATGTGGTAGCGATGTACGAGCAGTCTACTACGCTGCGCCTGAGGAGTACCCCATGCCCATCGGGCGCGGTGGTCACGAGGTCATCGCCGTTGTCCAGGAGATCGGTGACAGCGATGCTGCTCAGACGGGTCTGGCGCCCGGAGATAACGTGTTGGCATTGGTGCCGGACGATGAGGGGATGGCGGAGTATCTGCTGATTGGAGCCGAGAACCTGGTGTCGCTGCCGGAGGGCGCTCCGCTTGAGCATTTGCTGATGGCACAGCAGTTGGGCACGGTCATCTACGCCGCGAAACGTCTTCCCAACATCGTTGGAGCTGACGTGGCCGTCATCGGTCAGGGATCGGCTGGTCTGTTCCTTGATGCGGTGCTGCGTCGCCTCGGGGCGGCGCGTGTTATCGGATTGGACACTGTCCCAGCGCGATGCGCAGCCGCTTTCCGGTTCGGCGCCACACACGTTTTCGATTGCAGCCAGGTCAATGCGGTCGAGGCGGTCGCCGGGTTAACCGAGGGCGGTATGTGCGACCTTGTCGCTGAAGCAGCGGGCGAGATCGATACGATCGAGTTGATGTCCAAGCTCGTCAGCAATCGTGGCACGTTGCTAGCTTTCGGAATTCCGCGCGGCGCATACCGCTTTGAGTATGATTACTGGTCGCTGTTTCGCACTCACGGGCAGTTGATTGCCTCATCGGGTGCGATGATGGATCCGGGGAAGCAATGCTTTCGCATGGCGTTGGACCTGATTGCGCGCCGTGAGATCGACGTAGCGCCGATGATCACCCATCACGTCCCGTTCGACCGCGTTGCTGAGGGGTACGAGCTGGCACGCACGAGAGAGGACGGAGCCATCAAAGTCATCATTGAGATGCCTCAGTGAGCGTTG
>JAAZAN010000193.1 GCA_012514315.1 Chloroflexota bacterium | reverse complement strand
GGCCCGTCATTCTGAAACTCTCTGATCAGTCTGTCGCGCTGGGAGTCGTTGAGACTTCCGTCGAATATCGCCGGATCGTAGCTGCTGAGATCATCGATAATTCTTCGCAGCGTGAGATTGGGGAACGTAGAGAACACCAGTGCCTTCTGATTGTTCTCGACGACGGCATCGAGCTGATCCAGGAGATAGTCAAGTTTGCACGAAGCGCCGGTATGGGTATCGAGATTGCAGATCTGGCGCAGCTCGTCGAACTGTGCCAGCGCGTGCACCCGCGTGGCATCGGGTCCAGAGAGGATCCGACGGGATTCGGTGAACACCTGATCATACATCCGGCGCTGGCTGGGCGTCAGATCCAGCCACACCTCTCGCGTGATCTTCTCCGGCAGGTCCTTCAGCACGTCGGCGATGCGACGCCGTAGGAAGAAGGGCTTGATCGCGCGCTTCACACGCGTGGGTGAGTACAGGTACGTGGAGTGAAACAGCCCTGGATGGAGGTACTGGAAGATAGATATGACGTCCTCCGGTTTGTTCTCGACTGGCGTGCCGGAAAGTCCCCAACGGTATTCCGCTTCAATACGCCGAACAGCCCGTGTCTTCTTGGCGTCTGGGTTCTTGATTTCCTGAGCTTCGTCCAGCACGATCACGTCGAAGCTGGGCACTAGGCTGCCCTCCGGCCTCAATACGTCCTGTCGCGCCGTGTCATACGTCGTCACATACACGCATGCGGGCGCCTGCCACATCCATTGGCGCTCCTCGCGAGTACCTCTGACCTTGAGGACGTACAGCTCGGGAGCCCACTTGTTCAACTCGTGCTCCCACACCGCCACAAGAGAACGGCGGCACAATACAAGCACCCGGTGGACCTCACCGCGCCGAAACAAGGACTGCAGGGCCACGATGGTCTGGATTGTCTTCCCCAATCCCATCTCATCACCGAGCAACGCCGATCTATGTTCAGCAAGGAATCGGATGCCCTGGATCTGATAGTCATACGGGCGTCGTCCGGGAGGAAAGAGGACGGGGGTGGCGAGCAGCACCTCGATAGGGGGTTGGAGGTAGGGCAACAGCAGGTCGAAGACGTTCAGCGTGCGCGAATGCGGCGGGCCACTCGACCGGCGATTCCGCGGTGAGACCCCTCGGGCAGCACGGGGAGCGTTACAGTAGGCACACATATAGCGCGGCAGGCCGTGCCTGCAGTGCCCGTGCACCAGCGACTTGGGATCGATAGGCGCGGGCGATATGCCCTCAGCCGTCTTCGGCGCATCATCCTCATCATAGCTCTTACCTGCGTACCCTGGTCGTACGATTCCGGTGAACAGGTCCATGATGTCGGGACAGAGCTCGAGGACACTCAGCGACATCTCGGCGAGCGATGGCGAGCCAAGCCCGGAGAATCCCGCAGAGTCAGTCGTGGCTGGGGCGTTGCCCAGTGCGAGATCGTGCGGATGAACCTCAGACACAATCCCGATCAGGTTCTCAGATGTTGACGAGGTGGAGAAGGCCGCAATGCCCACATCGCGGGAAGCCTGGTCTGTACCGAAATCGTGCAGACCTCCCTGCATCTGGAGGCGGAACTTCTTCGGTGGCTTGATGCGCGCCTGGGATTGTAGCCACGCGCGTAGGCGACCGGGTGGCATGGACAGATCCCTCTCTAGTTGAAGCGCTGATCCTGCTGCTGAAGCGCTTTAATGGCCACCCCGATTCTGTGGAATGGTTCGATGAGGTCGAAAGCGTCCATGTACTTCTGCAGCACAAGCTCGGTCTGTCGCTGTCGGTCGAGGTTGTAGCTACGAGGGTACTGAACTACGATGGGCTGAAATACCCCATCGCGGCTGTGCACTTTGTGTGCCTGCTCGCCCTCGGCGAGCAGGGGGGGTGTGTCGTTCTCGCCCTTGACACACGCTGTCAGGCAGTCGATCTCATCACCGAGGCCCAGGAGGCGTGCGTCGTACACCAGGAGAGCTGCAAGGCGATGTTCCAGTGCCCCGTAGAGAGGTTTGCCACAGAGCTCTATTCCAACGTGCGGTACCAGAGATTCCCCGTACAGAATCTCCTGGAGCGAACTCGGCTTGACTGCGTAGGTCACGCGGAACTCCTCGGGCTTACCCTCCTTGTTGATGACCAGGATGCTGCCCACGAAGCCTTTATTGTCCTGCGTAGTTAGCAGCGCGTAGTAGCCCAGATACTCGTTCGCCATGGATTCTCCCTCCTGTCCTGGCCCACTGGGGAGGACTACTGACCTCCGCCTTGCAGTACCCCCAAGTGAATCCCCTCGAACTGGCCCAAGCTCATCCTACTCCTCCG
>JAAZAN010000024.1 GCA_012514315.1 Chloroflexota bacterium | reverse complement strand
TGATCACCGATGAGAAACCACGATGGCCGCCTCCTCGTCAAGAACGGCGCAGTCGATTTACACACTCAATGGGACATTATCCGTCCGGCATTTCCCCTATACATCAATCGATTATCGAAGGAGCAGTCCTTATGGTCGACCTCTGTCCACCGGTTCGATCCTGGCTTGGGCTCAGAGACGCAGCAGGCGGATGCCGCCTCCTGCTCGTCGCGCTTGCATTGTCGTTCCTCTTTTCGCTGCCTGCACACTCCGGCAGCCGGTTCGACGCCATGCCGCTGGCCACACCTGCCCGGTCGCACCTCTTTTCCGTTGACGCCGCTGGGACCGCCGTCCCAATCAACAAGCATTACACTTACCTGCCCCTGATTTCCCAGCAACCTGTGCACGGCTGCCCAACCAATTCTACGGCAGAGTGGGATGCCATCCAACCGAGCCAGAGCAATGTCACCGGCGCCGCCACATCTCCTGACCTGAACCTGAACGTGCGCGGTTGGAATGAGGTCGACGAGTCCCTCAGCCTGGTGCGCTATCCCTATCCGCCCGACGAACCGCCCGACCGATCCCATCCACTGTTTCTTTCGGCGGTCGCCGGCAGTGACGGCCTGGCCTTCATCTCCACCAATCAACTGAACGATTGGGATTGGCTGGGATGCAATTGCGCCGTACCCCGCCCGCGTTCGCCCTACCCCGTCACTTTGCTGGGTCTGCGCACCACCCCTGGTCAGCCGATCCACATCGCGCGACGCGATCTGCCGGTTGACCCCGTGGGCCTGGTGGCCATGGTCATGTATGCTGATGCCGGTCAGCTGGCGCTCAAATACGCCCGGGAAGATCGGGTGGATACGGGGTATCTGGTCCACCTCTCGAATCTGTGCGTCGATCCCAATCTACTCGCATTGTACGAGCGACTCGATTCAGCCGGGCGCCACTGGCTGCCGGGGGTGAGCAACGACAGCATCGTCGGCACCGCGTGGGGAAGTGAGGTTCGTGTGAGTGTGCGCGACTCAGGTTCCTTCCTCGATCCGCGCTCATGGCAAGACTGGTGGCAAGACCAACCTCCGCCGGCGATGAAGGGCGAGGACGTGCCCTGCAGGGCGCGTCCTCGCCGCCGGTGCCCGCAAAGAGCTGGCGCGCAATCCTGAGGATCTTGGTGAAACACAGGCTTGCTTTGCTGGCCCTTCAGGCGTATCATTTCTGCTATACAGCGTGACACCACCCCACAACATTGCTGCCTCCGCCGCCGTTTGGAGTCACCGCCAGGAGGTACAGCCGTGAACCGTCTCGCCTTCCGCCTGCTCACCCTCGTCGCACTGTTCGCCCTCCTCACGCCGTCCGGGAGCTTCGCTGTCGATCGTCGATCCCTCGATGGTACGATCCACACCCCCGCCTCGCCGGAGTCCATCACCGACCTCACCGTCACGATTACCGAAGGCGGCCTGCTTCTCACCTGGAGCCACGTCGGAGACGAGATCGACCACTACGACGTGCATCGCAGCGAGTCGCCGTACTTCATACCCAGCACCGCCAGCTTCCTGTCCAACGTGTACCCGGCCGGGCAAACCACACTGGAATACCTCGACGACGACCTCGTGGCCAAGACCAATTACTTCTACGTCGTAACGCCCGTCATCGAGGGTGTGACGCAACCGGCCTCGAATCAGCTTGGCATCTTCAATTTCGATCTAATCGTTCCCTCCAGAGAGGGCATGGTCTACGTGCCCGCGGGCGAGTTTCAGATGGGCTGCGACCCGGATCACAACGGCCCCTACAGTTCATGCGTGGAGGAAGAGCTGCCACTTCACACCGTCTACCTCAGCGCGTATTACATTGACCAGACAGAAGTCACGAACGCACGGTATGCCCAGTGCGTGGCGGCAGAAAGCTGCTCCCCGCCGGCATACGTCACGTCTGAAACCAGATCGTCCTACTACGGCAACCCGACCTACGACAACTACCCGGTGATCTACGTATCGTGGTACCAGGCGGACGCCTTCTGTGCGTGGGCAGGCAAGCGGCTGCCAACTGAGGCGGAGTGGGAGAAAGCAGCGCGCGGGGCCAGCGATACGCGAGCTTATCCGTGGGGGGATGAAACACCGACCTGCTCGCTGGCGAACTTCAACTGGATTTACTGCGTCGGTGATACCACCGCGGTGGGCGACTACCCATCAGGCGCCAGCCCGTACGGAGCGTTGGACATGGCCGGCAATGCCTGGGAGTGGGTGAACGATTGGTACGATCCAGATTACTACGACAACTCGCCCTACAGCAACCCGCAGGGGCCGGAGACAGGGAGTCAGAAGGTGTGGCGCGGCGGCAGTTGGTACCACAACGATTCGGTCCTGCGCGTGGCGTCCCGCTACCCCTATCCCCCGACGCCGCAGTACTTCTTCGTTGGCTTCCGCTGTGTGGCGGACCCGTGAGTGTGATCGAAGTGGACTGCAGGC
>JAAZAN010000192.1 GCA_012514315.1 Chloroflexota bacterium | reverse complement strand
CGCTCGACCTCAAAGATCGCTAGGCCCGCTCGCCAGTTTGGTAGCGTCCGAATTGGGCGGCCTGCTGGCAGCAGGAACACCTCCCTGATCCGCGTCAGATGCCTCTCGTCGCACAGCTCACGAAAGTCAGCGACCGTGCACAGATGCACATTGGGAGTGTCATACCACGCATACGGGAGCAGCTCGTGGCGAGGCATTCGACCTGACAGCAGCAGCTGTAGCCGCGTTCGCCAATAGCCGAAGTTGGGAAAGCTGATAATCGCCCGACGGCCCACCCGCAGCATTTCGTCGATCACACCGGGTGGATCCACGGTCTGCTGCAGCGTCTGGCTCAGCACCACGACATCGAACGAACCGTCGCGATAGAACGCCATGCCCTCCATCATGTCACCGTGGTACACAGGCATCCCCCGCCCGACGCACTTCAGCACGGCCTCTTCGTTGATCTCGATACCGCGCACCTGGCACCCCTTGTTCGCGGCTAGGTCAGCGATCAACAGACCGTCTCCACAGCCCAGGTCTAGAACCCGAGATCCGTCGGGGATGAATGACTCAATGAGTTGGTGGTCCGGCCGTCGCTTGGTCTCCTGGCGCCCGTTTAAGTGGATCATCGCGCGGGCTCCTTGGCGGCAGCATGGTGGTGCACGTGGTTCAGAAACCGCGTCACAGTCTCTGCCAGTTGGGCATTCTCGAGCAGGAAGGCGTCGTGCCCGTAGCTGGTCGGAATCTCCATGAAGGTCGTCGGCACACCGTTCGCCTGAAGAGCACGCACCAGATCCTTCGACTGATAGGTGGGGAACAGCCAGTCGCTGCTGAATGACACGACCAAGAACTCAGCCTCCACACGTTCAAGGGCCTCGAGCAACGAGCGGTACCCGTTGGCCAGGTCGAAGTAGTCATTGGCCTTCGTGATATACAGGTACGAGTTTGCGTCAAACCGGCGCACGAAGCTGTCACCCTGATACCGCAGGTAGCTCTCCACCTGGAACTCGGTCCCGAACCCGTAGCCCAGACGATCACGATTCTGCAGCCGCCGTCCGAACTTGGCATGCATGCTCTCGTCGGACAGATAAGTGATATGCCCAATCATTCGAGCGATCGCCAGGCCCGCGCTAGGCGTCGCTTTGCCATAGTAGTTGCCCTCCATCCAGTTCGGATCTGCCATGATCGCCTGTCGCCCCACCTCATTGAACGCGATGGCCTGTGCACTTAGGCGCGCGGTGGTCGCCAGGGCGATCACCGAGGCGACCCGGTCGGGGAATCGCACCGCCCAGTCCAACGCCTGCATACCGCCCATACTGCCCCCAATGACGGTCAGCAGCCGACGGATGCCAAGATGGCTTACCAATCGCTCCTGGACGCGCACCATGTCGCCGATCGTTACGAGTGGGAAGCTCAGCCCGTAAGGCTCGCCAGTCCGCGGGTCGATGCTGGATGGGCCCGTTGTCCCCTTGCATCCACCCAGCACGTTCGTGCAGATAACATAGTAGTATCGGGTGTCCAGCGGCTTGCCCGGCCCTACCATCAGGTCCCACCAGCCCGGCTTCCGATCATCGGGATGGTGGTAGCCAGCCACGTGTGCGTCCCCAGACAGTGCGTGCTCCACCAGGATCGCGTTGTCGCGCGCCGCATTCAGCTCACCGTATGTCTCATAGGCGACCGTAATCGGGCTCAGGCGCTCACCACAGTCGAGCTCTAGCTCATCGGGTGGCTCGACAGCGCGCCACGTCTTCGGGACTACGACGCCTACACTATGCTCGCCGTCGCAACGGGAGCTATCGGACACCCGGATTTCGTCGTCGGTTGCCATCGTGTCTCGGCCCTCTCAGCCTCGCAGTGCCTGGTCCAAATCGGCGAGAATGTCCTCGAGCGTCTCAATGCCGACCGAAAGGCGGATGAAGTCGGGCGTCACGCCGGCGGCAGCCTGTTCCGCTTCAGACAGTTGCTGATGCGTCGTCGAGGCGGGGTGAATCGCGAGACTCCTTGCGTCGCCGATGTTCGCCAGATGGCTGATCAGCTTGAGGCTTTCGATGAAGCGCTTCCCGCCGTCAATACCACCACGCACACCGAACCCCACCATCCCGCTTGCTCCCTCAGGCAGGTAGCGCTCAGCGAGCGAGTATGAAGGATGACTGGGCAAGCCAGGGTACAGAACCCAGGCGACATCTGGATGGCCCGAAAGGAACTTCGCCACGGCCAGCGCGTTCTCCGAATGACGCGCCATACGCAGGCTGAGTGTCTCAACGCCCTGCAGGATCAGAAACGAATTGAAGGGACTGATACACGCCCCCAGGTCACGTAGCGTTCGCACGCGCAATCGGGCTGCCAACGCCTGTGCGCCAAACGTCTCATGGAATCGCAAGCCATGGTAGCTGACATCGGGATCGACGAACTCGGGGAAGCGCCCGGAATCCCATGGGAATTGGCCGCCGTCGACAATCACGCCGCCAAGCGAGTTGCCGTGGCCCCCCAGATACTTCGTCAGGCTGTGGATGACCACATCACACCCGTGCTCAATGGGACGGCAAAGCGCCGGTGATGGCGTGGTATTGTCCACCACAACGGGGACGCCCTTGGCGTGTGCCACTGCCGCGATACTTGCCAGGTCTGGAACCGTCAGTTTGGGGTTGCCGATCGTCTCCAGATACACCAGCTTCGTGCGCTCAGTGATCGCCGCGTCGAATGAATCGGCATCATCGCCGTCAACCCAAACAGTGCGGATGCCCATGCGCGCCAAAGTGGTGTTGAACAGTGTGACTGTCCCGCCATACAGACGTGTGCTCGCTACGATCTCGTCCCCTTGTCCGCACAATGTGGTCACCATCGCCGTGATGGCCGCCATCCCGCTCGCGAAGGCCAGTCCAGCCACCCCACCCTCAAGCGCGGCAACGCGCTGTTCCAGGACATCGGTGGTCGGGTTCATCAATCGGGTGTAGATATTGCCCGCTTCCTCGAGGGCGAACAGCCTCGCCGCATGGGCGGTGTCACTGAATACGTAGCTAGTGGTCTGCCAGATCGGTACAGCGCGCGCTCCCGTGCTCGGGTCCGGTGTGTAGCCTGCATGCAACGCCCTGGTGTCAAAGCCAGCGAACTCACGCTCTGCCATGAAGATGCTCCTTTCATTAGTAGTGAGGTCTTGAAGAACCCTTGATCGAGGGACCGAGGATTCAGCGTTCAGTCACGCATTCCTGAGCATAGCGGCTTCGTCTGCCTCGGTACAATCCCCGCGACTGCAACGGAGTGAGGCCTTTGCGTCAACCGGATCTTGCTGCATCCCCTGCCGTGTCACCAAATCCCCGAGCGACACCGCCTCCAGTACCGCCATAGATGCGTCGTACATGCTCGACCAGAGTTCGCGAGTCACGCAGGTCGCCGCGCGCTCACACACCGTCGCATCGTCCGTACAGGCGACATAGCCACCGCCCTCCAGAACATCGTACAGGTCTCGCACCGAGATATCCATCGGCGGTCTGGCAAGCTGGTAGCCGCCACTGGGACCCCGTGTGGCAATGACGAGGCCCGATGCTCGAAGCCTCCCCAGCAGGGCCTCCAAGTACTTCGGCGACAGGCCCTGGTTGCGGGCCAACTCGGCCGAGCTCATCGGCCCACGTGGATATTGTGACGCCAGGTCAACCATCGCCCGCGTCCCATAGCGCATCCGTGTGCTGAGTCTCATCGTGGCGCCAATTCCATACCAAGGAGATAGGGGATGATTATACGGCAAACAGCCATCCTGTCAAGCTCCTCATCGTGTCAGGGCCGGTCGGTCGCTGTCGGCTACTGCAGGTCTGGCCGCTCCGCCTGCACGATCTAGCGTCCGGACCCCGCTGTCTGCCATCGACGTTGACTTTACCGTCTTGTGCAGTATACTTATCTGCCAGCATCCGATTCGAGAGGGTTACGATTAGCCTGCGCACTCTGATGTACGGGCAAGTCGGCCAGTCAGGCGTTGTATCCTACACGGATATTGAACCACGGCTGAATCGATCTCGTCGCGCCACTATGCCGGAGGAGCCATTTGGAACCATATTCGTTCGACTTGACTGAGAACAAAGCGATTATCCGGAACCGAGGGCGGATCTGCGAGACCGCTGACGAGCTGTTGTCCAGCGATCCGTTTCGCAAGTTCGTCCTCCGCTCCATTCAGAGCCTTCAGAGACACCAGTCGCTGCTGCTGGGGATATTTGGGGATGCGCCGATCGATGAGGAGAGCATTAATCTGCTCATTCAGACATTGCGCTTCCTGGCTCGGATGCCGGCTAGGCTGATTCCTGGCATTCTGCCGGGGAGTGAGATCTTCCTGGCGGATCGTGAGCTGTTCGCCGACTTCGCCGAGCACCTCTACAAGCACTGGCGTAGTTTCGATCGATTCGTCATCTGCAATTCCGAGGGTGACGCACTTGATCAGCGCCCCTATCGAACCTTCAACGATACCGTGGAACGCCTCACTCACTTGGTTCGAGGCACGTTTCGGGACATTGACGAGAATATATCGGGGAGCCACCCACGGATATACCGGCAGGTGCGCGCCGGTGCTGCGATGGCCGCGATCGCACTGCCACATACCATCTTCCCTGATACTAGCCCCTACTGCGTGCTCAATCAGGTGCCGATTATCCGGCAGGAGCTTCTCTATCCACCACTCGTGCTCAACCCCCCGATGAACAAGAGGACAGGCCGGTTCAGTCGTGTGGACTGCAACCCGCTGGCAGAGGTCGAGTTCAACGACACGGAGTGGCTCTGTTATCCGGCAAAAGTCGGCGAGCTCCTGATTCTGATCTACTTCCAGCAGCATTTCTTCGAGCTTGGGTTCTCGCTCTGCAATCTCTTCGAGATAGCGGGAGATGACGACCTGCGACGGCGTCCCGATGCCGTGTACGCCTACGGCATTCCAGGCGACACGCTGGATTCACTGGGCGTCTTTCCCACTGTCTTCTACGATGACGAGGATCACGACTTGCTGGTGGCTGCGGTCCCCAACCGGGATGAGTTCGGCTACTTTGGCTATCTCAAGAAGATGGTCCTGACTCTCCATAACATCCGCATGATGAAGCTCGGGCACATGCCATACCATGGTGCGATGGTCAGAATCACGATGCAGGGTCGCGCATCGACCATCCTCATCATCGGAGACACGGGCGCAGGTAAGTCGGAAACCTTGGAGGCATTCCGCATGCTCAGCGACGAGCACCTCCAGGATATGACGATCATCGCCGACGACATGGGTTCACTGCAGATCGATGAAGAGGGTGTCGTCCGCGGGTATGGCTCTGAGATCGGCGCATTTGTGCGTTTGGATGATCTGCAACCAGGCTACGCGTTCGGACAGATCGACCGCACGATCATTATGAGTCCGAGTCAGATCAACGCGCGGGCAATTGTGCCCGTAACCAATTTCGCGAATATCACACGCGGTTACCCCGTGGACTTGGTGCTGTATGCCAACAACTACGATCCTATCGACGATGAGCACCCTATCGTCGAACAGTTTCACCGGCCTGAGGATGCTCTGGCCGTGTTCGAGGCAGGAGCTGTTATGAGCAAGGGCACGACCACCTCCACCGGCTTGGTGCACTCCTACTTTGCCAACATATTCGGCCCCCCGCAGTACCGCCAGTTGCACGATGCGTTGGCGCAACGGTACTTCCGTGCACTTTACGCGTGCGGCGCCTTCGTTGGACAGATGCGGACACGACTCGGAATACCCGGTTGCGAGACCACTGGTCCTGAGCAAGCGGCTATGGCACTGCTTGACCTGCTGGCATCCCGGTGATGCCCCGCCTGGATTCCCCCCAACTCACTTGCGACGCCTGGAGATGACGCTATGAAGAATACGACTGTATCCGGTCTTCAGCGGGGCGCCGTACGCACTCGCGCCTACTTGATCTACCTTATCGTGTTCACCGGTATCGTGGCCATTATGGATCAGTACATCTCCACCATCAAGACCACGGCGATCCCTTACGCTATCGAGGAGTTTGGCATCTCGGCCGCACGTTTCTCCTGGCTGGAAGCCGTCTACCTGGCAGTGACGTTCCTGATCTTCTTGCTCAACGGACTCAACGATATCATTGGGCGCAAGTATTCGCTCCTGGTGTTGATCCTCCTGATGGCACTCTCGTCACTCGGCATCGTGCTACTCTCCCCGACACTGCACCTCTTCATGGTCTTCTACACGGTGGCCATGTTCACGACGGTTTCGAACATGTGGACTATCCCCGTTAGTGAGGAAGCGCCAGCCGACCGGCGCGCCAAATATGTATCCATCGTGTACGTGATCGGCCTCATCCCCCTTCAGGCCCTGCTACCTCCTCTACTCATCAACACGCTGGGGCTGGATTGGAGATGGATGTATGGCGTCATGGCGGTGCTGGCTGTGCCAGTGCTCGTCATGTGGTTGTTCATGAGGGAGACTGTGCTGCACGATGAGGTCAGTAGGGAACGCCGTGATGGTACTCGCCGACGGCACTTCTACGGGCTCGGCGTGATTGACCGGCATGATATGCGATACATTGTCATATCTGCATCGATCTGGCTCTGCTGGCTGACCTATTCTTTCCTCTACTACTGGGCAGGCTACTTCTTCATGACGGTCCGAGGTTACAGCCTCTCGCAGTGGTCCATGGTGTTGTTGGCCACGCTGATTATGGCGATCCTGGGGGGTGTACTGGGCGGGTGGCTGATGGATCGCCTGGGCCGCAAGCCAGCGCTCATCATCGGATGCGTCTGCCTGGCGGTTATCCAGGCGGTTATGGGCTTCACGAGCGGCAGCCTGCTACCAGTCGTCACGGCGATCACCGGGTTCTTCACATCGTTCACGTATTCATGGATTGTTGTCTACGTGCCGGAGATCTTCCCCACTGAGCGCCGTGGCGCATGCATGGGTTGGACGACCACAATTGCGCGCATATCGTATGTAGTGGGCCCAGTACTTGCAGCGATTCTCCTACAGGCATTCCCCAGTATGGAGTGGTTCTGGGTGGTCGCGGGAGCCGTCATGCTGTTGCCGATCGGTATCGTCCTGTTGCTCAAGCCGTACGAAACCAGAGTGATGGAACTCGAAGAGATCGAGGCCGAACGATAGCGGGTGCTTGCGAACCCTGTCAGTCGACAACAAGCCAAGAGCCTCTGCCCCGTATTGGGCAGAGGCTCTCTCATTGCCGGACGATGCTACACAATGAGCTGGGTGGCGCCCACCGGACGGATCATCAACTGATGACACGCGTCGGCGCCGAAGATGGCCTGCTGCCTCTCGATGTATGTCGACAGGAGCGCGGCGGGCACGAACGCCTGGATTGTCCCGGCGAAACCGCCGCCGTGCACCCGCCAAGCGCCCCTACCCTTGAGGATGTCCTCGCTCACGGCCAGGGCGATCGAGATACCCTGTTCATGTACAACGCTGCACGAGTAGCAGTTCTGGCACAGCATCCAGGAGCTGATGCCCGACTCGATGATCAGCTCGAGGAACCGATCGAAGTCGCCTTCGCGCAGGGCCGCCACCTGGTCCACCACGCGTTGGTCATCATCGTAGAAATGGAACGCTCTCAGTATCGCCCGGTCACTCACTTGGGTACGCAAGGATGGCAGGTTGGCCATCACCGCACCACGGGAGAAGCGCCTGAGCACGTCCCCTCCCAGGGCCCGGGCCACCGACTTCATCTCGTGCTCGAGCGCAATGTAGTCGTGGTGCAGATCGGCGTGGCTTCCCCCGGTGTTCACGATAACCACGGAGTAACCGCTGGCTGCGAAATCGTAGTCCACCTTCTCGACAATCGGTTTGGCGAAGTCCTCGAAGTCGATCGTCACGAGCCCGCCCACCGAGCATGTCGTCTGGTCCATCAGTCCACACGGCTTCCCGAAGTACTCGTTCTCCGAGAACTGAGCGATCTGTGCAATCGTCACGGGATCGATGGCGGCATCGTTATACTGGTAGTTCAGTATGGCAGCAACCAGCACTTCGAACGCTGCCGATGAGCTCAACCCCGACCCTTCCGGCACGGTGCTCTGTGTACACGCGTCGAACCCGCCCACCTTGTAGCCCAACTGCTGCATCCGTGCACAAACCCCCCTGGCCAACGACGCGGGTGTGAACTGCTCGCTCTCGACTACGCCGGGTTCGTCGATCCGGACGTCCACGTCCGGGTACTGGTCAGTCCGCACCCGAATCAGGCCGTCCGGATTGCGGGCGGCCACGGCAGCGATATCCAGGTCTACCGCGCCGGCAAGGATCCGGCCTGCGTTATGATCCGTGTGATTCCCGCCGACCTCCGTCCTGCCAGGAACGCTGAACAACTCAGCCCCTTCCGTGCCCGGGAACTTCTGAGCGAACCCCTCGAGAAGATCGGTGTACCGCCTCCTCTGGAAACCCAACATCGCGACGTCGCTGCCGTACAGCTCCGCCAGTGCGCTGTCGGCCTGTCCCGAACGTACCGAATCAGCCAGTTCAGACATCGATGATCTCCTCTATGCCTCAGCGAGTTCTCTAATACAGCCGGTCATGTAGTCGATAGCCTCGTCGGTCAGCCGGGGATGGACCGGCAGGGTAACATACTTCCCGTGCGCCGCTTCAGCGACTGGGCATTCCCCTTCCGCGTGCCCCTGAGCACGATATGGGTCCGTCAGGTGAATGGGCATGTAGTGTGACCAGGCCTTGATGCCTTTCTCCGTATAAAGCACCCACATGAAGTCCTGCTTGCTCAGGGGAAACTCCTCCTCGACCTGCACAACATAGACATGGAAGACGTGCGTACCACGCGGGTCCACATACGGGAGCGTCAGACCCTCAATCCCTGACAGCCCCGCCGTGAGTCGCTCAGCGAGGCGGATGCGCGTAGCATTGTGGCCGTCCAGCTTCTTGAGTTGTTCGATGCCGACTGCAGCCTGTATGTCGGTCATTCGGAAGTTGTATCCCATATCATCGAAATAGAGCTTCCAGTACTCTTTGCCCATCGGATGCGCTTCCTCGTCGATAGGCAGGTACTTGCTGCTCCCACCGTACGTGCGGCAACAGAGTGAGCGGTAGGACAGAGCGCGGTCGAACAACTCCTTGTCGTCGGTCGTGATCATGCCACCTTCGCCTAGCGTCGACATGTTCTTCTGCTGATGGAAGCTGAAGACCCCCATGTCTCCCAGTGAGCCGGACTTCTTGCCTAGATACTCTCCACCCGGGTTGTGTGCACAGTCTTCGATCACCACAACGCCATGTCGGTCGGCAATCTCACGGATCGCATCCATCTCACAGCACTGACCGTAGAGATGTACGGGCACGATGGCCTTCGTTCTGGGGGTGATTCTTGCCTCCAGCACCGAAGCATCCAGGTTGAGCGTGCGGGGATCGACATCGCAGAACACTGTGTCCGCTCCAAGCGTTGAGAACGCCATCGCGGTAGCGATCCAACTGATCGGTGTCGTGATGACCTCATCGCCTGGGCCCACGCCCGCAGCAATCCCCGCCAGGCTGAGGCCCGTGGTGGCTGACGTCGCGGCCAGTGCGTACTCCGTCCCGCAGAAATCGGCAAATGCCTCTTCGAACTCCTTGACCTTCTTCCCACACGATGGGGCGCGGTTCTTCAGCGACTCAATTGCCGCCAGCGCTTCCTCAAGACCATACTGCGAACCATATGCCACTTCCAGCTCGTACCTGATTTCCGGCTTAATCATTTTGCCATTCCCCCCGACTATGATAGTCTCGCGTCGAACGCTCGCTCGATCCCCTCATCTACACTGAGCAAGCGCGTCCTGAGCACACTCTGGGCCTTTGCCACACTGATGATCCCATTTCGATGGCGAGGAGCACGCCCAGGCGCGTCGTCCTCAGGGGCGACTACGATCAGCCCTTCATCGAATCCCATCCTCCGCGCTACGCGTTGGGTCAAGTCGTATCGGTTGATACTGGAGGTCGCACCGATGTGCAGCAGCCCAGAGAACGTGCATCCTGCCAGCTCCAGCACACACTCAGACAGCGTGATCACGTCGACGGGTGTCCTAATCTCGCTGACAGGAGCCGACACTGTCTGGCCCTTCTCCAGTTTGCCCTCAAGCCCCGCGAAGAAGGAGTTGCCACCGGTGACTGGAAAGCCCATCACGAGAGACAGCCGCGTCACTGCCGCGTCCGGAATAACACTCAGAACGCCCCGCTCTGCCTCAGCCTTCGTCAGTCCGTAGTAGTTGACCGGTGCAGGCTCATCGTCCTCAGTATAGATCGTAGCGGTCCCTGCGAAGACCGCATCGCTGGAGAAGAACACGAGCCTGGCCCCAAGCTCGGCGCACCCTTCGGCCACATACCGCGCCCCTTCCACATTGACACTCCAGGCCAGATCCCGCTCCTTCTCTGCCAGGTCAATGTTGGCAATTGCGGCTACGTTGACGACCGCATCGGGCTTAACGTCTCGCATCGTGCGGCGCACCGCCCCCCGCGAAGTGATATCGACAACGTTCCATTCCGCCCAATCAATCCCCGGTCGATACGCGCTATCAGCGATAGAGACTGTCCACCCGGTCTGCCGAGCTATCGTGGCCAGATTTCCGCCGACAAATCCGCCCCCGCCGAATATCAGAACCTTTCCTATCAAGTCTTGGCCTCCATTCAGTACGATTCAGTGCGCGACTCGATAACCTGCGGATATCCATTATCCCGCCGTTCCTCGAATAGGTCAAACTGGCAACAAAACGGCAGCGATGGACACAGTGCGAGCGCCCTATCGGACGCGACGCGTTCGGGCAAGAATCACGGCCGGGATGCTTACATCCCGGCCGTCAACGTCTGTTCAGGCACCCTGTTTCGGCGCATCCGTTGTATTACATGTAATGATCGCGCATTTCCGCAAACTCGGGCAATGCCAGGATCTCATCCAGCATACTCTGGGCTTGTTCCATCGAACGTGACCACGGATCCATCATAATGAGCTGCAGCAGCAACTCCTTGCTGCCCATCTCGTACGCCTCCAGCTCGATCTCTACCGGCGCCACCCGATCGTGCAGAATGTACGCG
>JAAZAN010000191.1 GCA_012514315.1 Chloroflexota bacterium | reverse complement strand
GGGGAACTGCCGACGGACTACGGGTTCACGGGGCAGCGGCATGATGAGTCGATCCGACTGATCCAGATGGGGGCGCGGTGGTATGATGCGCGGATCGGACGGTGGATCAGCCCGGATACGATTGTGCTGGATCCGGCGAATCCACGGAATTTCAACAGATATACCTATTGTGGAGACAACCCTGTCATCTTTGTGGATCCCACTGGCCACATGCAATGGCCGGGTGACGGTGGTGAGTCGAACCCACAGCAGTATCGAGTCAGGCCTTGGGAGTATCAGTACCTGCTCACTCCTGAGGAACAGGACCACCTACAGGAGCGTTTCTATCCGGGACCGGACTTTGCTGACATCCTTCGGATTACGGATGACGTCCTGAGTGGCATCCAACTCACCGGCGAAGCGAAGGAGATACTTGCAGACCCCAGAACGTGGCGGGAGGCCGGTAAGGTTCCGACCGTGCAAAACCTTGCGTTGGGAGCTGGGATCGTCTGCGGAGCAGATGTCTATGAGTACGGTTGGGGCAAGAAGCAAGGGGTTGGAATCGTCAGCACTGAGTTCGCATCGGCCGTGTTGGTGGATGCTTCCATCACTGTAGGCCCGCCACTGGCCGGGGCAGCAGTGGGTGCCACATTTCTCGGCCCTCCTGGCGCGGCAACAGGACTATTCGTGGGCAGCGCAGGTTCAGTGGTAATCGATGCCCTTTGGCGAGATGAGTTGGTGACTCTGGTCGATACCCAGGTTATACATCCATTTGTGGAATGGGAGCTCACCACTCCCAACAGAATCCCTGAACGTTCTTACTGGCTGCCCTACTATGGACCAACCAACGGCCGGTTCGCGGATTAGCGAACAGTCTCCCCAGTGCAATCATCGGGAAATGTCGAGGAGGATCTCAAGAATGCAAGACATAGCCCAAAGTCGCGATCCCTGCGCCGATCGTGATGATCTCCGCAGTGCCGTCCTTGGACGTGCTGAACATCATAAGAAGACACGCACGTTGATGCGCTACCATTTTGCCGCGATGGGCCTGATATTGGCGCTTTACATCTTCCTCTTCTCTACAGATAGGGTAGCAGCGCTGTGGATCGCCGCTGGCCTCTGGTTGACAGATCTCATCTGGGCGGTCGTGGCGGCTTTCGGATGGAGACAGAATCATCAAGGAGATGGGGACGACCCAGATGCACCGCACAACATACAGGCACACGTTGATACTATGTGGTCCACATTGTCAAGGGTGAAGGGACAGATAACGATGGATTTCGTTCTCTTCTTGGGCGGGATGGGCATACTGAGACCCGTGCTAGCGCTGAGGTGCATCGTCATAGTGGGGTTGGCAATCTACGTGGCGGCTATCATCATCTGGGTGCGCCAGCGATGGAGCCTGGTCAGGTACCACGAGATCGGCTGGCCCGAGGATCGCTGGTGGGGAAGGCTGGTGACGTGGCTACACAAACCGAGCACCTTACGGTTGGCCTTGGGCATATCTGTGCTGATTCCTGTGGCCGTGCGCCTGCAGCTCCTGCCTCGAGATCTGATGCTGAACTTGTTGGGAGCAGTGTTAATCGCTGCCGGAGTATTTCTCGTCAGCATTACGGTATATGATGTGCAGGTAGCTGTAATTCACAGAGACATGCTTGCCAGGAGAGCATGAGGGAATATCGTGTGATTGATCAAGTAGGTCGCAGGCGGCCGAGCCAGGGAGGCACTATCGTCGCCGTTGGCGTCACGACCTTACCTGCCGACGGGGGGACGGGCAAGCAGATGCCGAACTGACCTGAGGGTGCTCTGCGGCATGGCATGCCCAGTAACCCGGCGGTCACAAGGTGGTAATGCCCACGGTGGGCGCGGCGGGTCACTTCGCATGTGACGAAAACGGCGATGCAAGGCGCCAACGTCCGCGTCACGCAGTTCGGCTACGACTCGCTGGACCGGCTGGTGAGCGCGGCGGCGACGGGGGGCGCGGGCGGGACGTACGACCACGAGTACGAGTACGACGAAATCGGGAACATCACCGCGTTTGCCGGACGCACGTACGACTACAGCCCCGAACTGCCCGAGGGCTGGCAGGTGACGTTGGGCGACT
>JAAZAN010000190.1 GCA_012514315.1 Chloroflexota bacterium | reverse complement strand
ATCACTTAGAGCCAGACCAGGGGCATCGAGTCGTCACTGGGGGGCTGGGGGAGTACACGGGTCTGGACTACCTGGCAGCGGCGCGGACGAGCGACGGCGGGACGGTGATCGCGTATCTGCCGACGGCACGAACGTTCACAGTGGATCTCACGCAAATCCGAGGGCGCACGGTGCGGGGCTGGTGGTTCGACCCGCGCACGGGCGAGGCGCGCCTGGCAGGGGAGTATCCGGCGACCGGTGCACGCGACTTCTCGCCACCTGGCGATGGGGATTGGGTCCTGGTTCTGGACGATAGTGACAGGGGGTATGCGGCGCCGGGTGCGGCGGAGCGGCAGGAGATAGCGGATGGAGAGAGCCATCTGGAGTAGAGGATTAGTCGGGCTTCGGGCTCCAGGCGGTGGACAGCTCAATCGACGGAGGAGACAGTGAACGAAGATGTGAGGCGATTTGCAGGCAAGCGAGTGGTCATCTCTGGCGCATCGAAGGGCATCGGTCGGGCGACAGCTATCAGGTTCGCTTGTGAAGGGGCGCGGGTAGCGCTCGTTGCCCGGACCCGCCAGGCTCTGGAGGAAGTAGCGGCAACGATATCCGAGGCCGGCGGTGAGGCATTCGTCGCGCCGGCTGACGTAACCCAGGAGGATCAGGTCGAGGCCGCAGTGCTGGCCGCCGCTAAGGAGTGGGGAGGGCTGGACATCGTGGTCTCCAATGCGGGCATCGAGCTGCCCTTCGAGGATACGCGGGTGGATCAGCTCGATCTGGCTGTCTGGCAGCGTGTGATCAATACAAACCTGACCGGTCAGTTCTTGATCTGTAAGCATGGTGTGCGCCAACTTCTCAAGTCCGGCGGTGGCGCAGTGGTCATGGTAGGTTCTCCCTGTGGATATCGAGGGTTCTGTTTTCACGAGCATGCCTACACCGCGAGCAAAGGGGCGATCCTCTCACTGATGCAGGTCATGGCAGTGGATTACATAAAGGACAATATTCGCGTCAATGCCTGTATCCCCGGCTTCATCGACACGCCCATGAACGCCCATGTAATGGAGGATGCGGGGCTGCTCGAGCATTGGTGTTCGTCCATACCCATGCGGCGTCCGGGCACAGCTGAAGAAACGGCTGCGGTGATCCTGTTTCTTGCCTCTGACGAGGCGTCGTATGTGATGGGGTCAGCCTACGTCGTTGATGGGGGACAACTGGCAGGATAGACTGCGACGTCGACTCCTGGCGTTCTGGAACGGTGTGCGAAGGGATGGGCCGGTAGTTTTGCGGAACACCGCGGGTTTGCACGAATGAGAGCGTGGTTGACGGAGGAAAAGCGATGGCTGTGATTACTGTCAGAGGTGAGGTCGATGCGAGCCGGCTGGGCCGTACCATCGGGCACGAGCACATCTTCTGCGATACATCGATGGACTACAGGGAACCGCCCGAGGCGGTGAAGGCTTTCATGCGCGAGAATGACATCTCGCTCGAGGACGGGGTGACATTGCGCAACTACGGGTTGCTGATGCGAGAACCCCAATGGTCGATCAACAATCAGATCCTGTCGGACACCGACGACGCGCTGGAGGAGCTGGGATATCTGAAGAGGGCCGGGTACACCTCCGTTCTCGATCCCACACCGATCGGGCTGGGCAGGAATCCAGCTGGTCTGCGTGATGTGGCGGTCGCGTTGGACATGTACATCGTCACGGGGACAGGGTACTACCGGCAGAAGTTCCATCCGCCAGAGACAGCCACGATGACGATGGAGGATATCGAGGAGAAGATGACGCGCGAGATCACCGTTGGCATCGATGGCACGGGGGTGCGGGCCGGCGTGATGGGGGAGTTGGGGACCACGCGCGGGCGTATTCTGCCGATCGAAATGCGGACGCTGATCGCGGCGGCGCGGGTGAACAAGGCGACGAACGCGCCGATCATGATCCACAACGAGTTGCCGCGGGACGGGATCTTGGATCTCCTGCAGATGCTGAAGGAGCACGGCGCGAACCTGGAGAAAGTCCATGTCTGTCACGTATGCGGTGCGCCGCACTGGAAGGAGATTGCTGACACGGGCGCGACGGTCGGGTTGGATCAGTACGGGTCCACGTTCAGCGTGGATTCGGAGGTGGCGATGCTGCCGACGGATATGGAGCGCATCATGGACCTCAAGCGCATCCTCGATGCGGGGTATGGCCATAGTGTGCTCATCGGCAACGATATCTGCATGAAGATGCGGTTGCACAAATATGGCGGCTGGGGTTACGACCACATCCAGACAAACCTGCTACCCTATATACACAAAGCCGGCATCACTGACGAGCAGTTGTATCAGGTCGAGGTGGAGAACCCGGCGCGCTTCCTCGATACAGCGCAATAGGGCCTCGTTCGAGTGTTGAACGGAACACGGTGAAAGGAGGGATATGGCATGAGCCTGGTGGGCATCGATGTGGGTTCGAGTTCGGTGAAGGTAGGAGCGTGCTCGGACCAGGGCGAGCTGATTGGCGTGGCCAGTTGGGATCTGACGCCGTTACATCCGGCGCCGGGACTGTGGGAGACCGATCCAGAGGATATCTGGCACGCGACGACACAAGCGATGCGCCATCTGGTGCAGCAGGATGCTGTACGGCGCGATCCACCGCGCGCGCTAGCGGTCAGCGCCTCGGGTCGCGAGAACTTCCCCGCCGATGCGCAGGGCATGCCGCTGGGGAATGGCATCATGGGCGCGGATACACGCGGCGCCGAGTTCGAGATACCGCCGGAGGGCGCTCCCGTTCCCGAACCCTGGTGTGTCTCGTGCGGTCACCTCCGGGAGCGTATGGACCCGATCTTCCGCCTGGCATGGTGGCGGAAATACCATCCGGAGATCATGGAACAGGCGCGCTACTTCTTCGGCTGGATCGATTTCCTGGCCTATCGTATGACTGGCCGTGCGGTGATGGATCAGAGTACCGTGTCGCGCTACATGGTTTATGACTTGCCGACTATGGACTGGGCTGCCGATCGGGTCGCCGAACAGGCGATTCGGACCGAGTGGCTGCCTAAAGTGCTGCCGTGGGGCGAGGTGATAGGGGAGTTGAAGCCCGATGTGGCGGCTGACTGGGGCCTCCCGCCCGGCGTGTTGGTGGCGCAGGGATGTCACGACCTCAACTGCGCGGCGCTGGGTGCAGGCGTCAGTCAGATCGGCACTGTGTGTCTGGTGAGTGGGTCGTATGAGAACATCCTGATTCCCACCGACAGGCTTCCGACCGCTTCGATGTTGTTGCGCGGCCTCTCTGTGATGCCGCAACCATGTAAGGCCGGCCTCTCCGTCATCGCCGTGCACCCGACCGGCAACGCGGTGCTCAACTGGGCGCGTGAGCTGGTGAATACGTCGATCGAAACGGTCGAGGGCGCACTGCAGAACGGTGTGCGTGGACCGAGCCCGGTCATGGCAGTGCCCTATCTATCGGGTTCGATGACCTACTGGGAGAACGGCCGCAAAGCGCGCGGCGGGCTGATTGGCCTGACGCTGGCGACGTCCGGGACGGACGTGGTGCAGGCATTCATGGAGGGCATCGCCTACGACACGGTGAATACGTTGTCACTGATGGTCGACGAGGGAATTGGGGTTGAGCGCATTCGCATCACCGGCGGCGGGGCGCGGTCGACGTGGTGGACGCAGCTCAAGGCTGACGTGACGGGACGACCAATTGAGGTCGTGGCGCATCCTGAGCCGGGCACGCTGGGCGCCGCGTTGCTAGCTGGTCTGGCCACTGGCGTCTACGGCGAGATTGAGACGGTCAGTGAACGGCTGGCCGGTACCGCGGCGGTGTACGAACCGGACCCGGATCGAGCTGCGCTGCACCAAGACAAGCTGGAATCGTATCGCGAGCTCATGGCGCTTCTGCTTGAGCATGTTTACTAGGGAGAGTACAGCATGAAAACCAGCACCGCGACATCGGTACTGTTCCAGTACCCGATCCAGGACGCGATCCAGGTCGTCGCCAGGCTTGGATTCGACGGCGTTGATGTGTGGGGCGGGCGGCCGCACGTCTATCGGCAAGACTTGAACGAGGAGGAGCTCGTCGCTCTGCGGCGTTCCATCGAGGGGCGCGGACTGAGCGTTGTCTCTCTCATGCCGGCCTTCTATCGCTACCCACACTCGCTCAGTAATCCGAACCCGAGAGTCCGCGAGGATAGCATCGACTACATGCGTCAGTGCATTGACAACGCGGTGGCGCTGGGCGCGGGCATCGTGCTGGTTGTACCCGATCACAGTCTGTATGGACAGAAACGTGAGGAGTCGTTGGCCCGATTTATCGAGAGCGTGGACATCGTCTCCGCCTATGCTGAACCGTACGCTCTGAAGCTGGGTATTGAGGTCCTCTACTACGATGAGACGGACTTCGTCAACTCGGCCGACGATGCGCTGACCATCATCGAGCAGGTGGGTAGAGGGAACCTGGGTGTGGTGCTGGATACAGGGACGCTCAATCTGAGCAAGGAGTCGCCCGAAGAGGTACTGGACAAACTCGGCGACCTGCTGCTGCAGGTGCATGTCAATGACAATGTGGGGGTGCGCGAACAGCAGAATCTTATCCCTGGCGAGGGCACGTTTGACTTTCCATCGCTCATCGGTGTACTGAAGGAGCACGGCTACACAGGGTTTCTGTCTGCGGAGCTGACCAAGGGATACGCTGACGATCCGGAGCCGGCATTGCGCACCACGATCGAACGGCTGCGTGCGTGGCTGTGACCGGAGGGATGACGGACGCCTCACGCGGCTTTCTGCAAGGGGCGCCGAGAGCTCTTTAGATGATGCATCAGGACGACTGGAGTCGCAATCATACGGAGGTAATGGCAAAGTGGCTACCTATCATCAGGCGTTTGACATTGAGACACCGGCTATGCCGGCGTTCGAAGACGTAACGGATCGGGTCAAGGACATCGTATCCAAGTCCGGCATCCGAAATGGCATTGCCGTCGTCTATTCGCAGCATACCACGTGCAGCGTGTTGATCCAGGAGGACTCGATCGACGTGACGCTGCGAGGCACGCGCTTTCTGTTGCAGGATCTACTGGAAGGTCTGGAGATTATGTTCCCGGTGTGCACACGGGAGGGACAGTACTTGCATCCGGGCCCGGAGTGCGTGCAGCATTCCGTTGAAGTGATCGGAGAGGAGCCCGCGTGGACGTTGAACACGGACGCCCATCTGCGCTCGTCGCTGCTTGGTCGCTCGGAGTCCATCCCGATCGTTGATGGGCAGGTGCTTCTGGGCGAACATGGCCACCTGTACTTCGCTGACTTCGATGGGACGCGGGCCAGGACGCGCACCGTGCGCGTGACAGTGGTCGGGGATTGACGGGATCAGGAGTGCTGTGGGTATTCACGATTATGAGGTAGGGTTGCACAAGAGCGAGCTCGATACACCCGCGCTGCTGCTCGATCTGTCGGTCATGGAGTGCAATATCCGCACTATGGCGTCCTACTTCGCTGGGGCGCCGGCCGTACTCCGTCCCCACGTCAAGCTGCATCGCGCGACGCCCTTTCTGGCCCACAAACAGATGCAGGCGGGAGCGATCGGCCTGACGTGCGCCAAGCTGTCTGAGGCGGAGTCACTGGCGGCGTCTGGTATCACCGATATTCTGATTGCCAACGAGATCGTGGGCGCCCGGAAGGTCGAACGTCTGGTAAGTCTTGCGTCCTACACTGATGTCATGGTGGCGGCGGACAACCCGGCGAACGTGGCCGAACTATCGGCTGCTGCGCAGGCCGGGGGGGCGACGCTGAGGGTGCTGGTTGAAGTCAACATTGGCCACAACCGTTGTGGCGTGGGGCCCGGTGAGCCGGCAGTCGCGCTGTCAAAGATGGTGTTCGATGCGCCTGGACTGAAGTACATGGGATTGATGGGCTACGATGGGCACTGCACCTTTGGAGTCAGCGAGGCGGAGAGGGAGGCGCTCTCTAAACAGGCCAATTCACTCCTGGTCGACACGCGACGCCTTGTTGAGACCGCAGGATTGCCGGTGGAGATCGTGAGCGCGGGCGGCACATTCACGTACCGCTATGCAGCGGCAATACCCGGAATCACGGAGATACAAGCAGGAACCTACCTGTTGATGGATACGGCGTTCAAGGAACAGGGATTGGATGAGTTCGGGTGTGCTTTGACTGTCCTTTCCACGGTGGTCAGTCGTCCGTCCTGGCGTGGCGCTGAGAATCTGGCTGTGATCGATGTGGGCAGCAAGGGTATGAGCACGCTCTATGGTCTGCCGGAGATCAGCGATCCTCAGGGCGCACGTGCCATCAGGTTCTCTCAGGAACACGGCCGCGTGGATGTCGAACATGCAGCGCGCGAGCTGCGGATTGGAGAGCGAGTCGAACTGTGGGTGCGGGATGCGAATGGGACGATCAATCTCTTCGACAAGTTCTATGCGATGCGCGACGATGTGGTGGAGGCCGTGCTGGACATCCCCGCTCTGGGCAACCGGACCTGAGGAGATGCAGAGGAAGAGGCGATGGATGAACTAACCCGGTATGAGACTTGGTATGGACGTGAGGAGCTGCCTCCTGACTGTTGGGCGTTGCGAGCCGGGCCTCTCACATTGGAGTTCGAATCCGGTGACGTGCGCTACGTTCGGTTTGGGCAGGTTGAGCTGGTGCGGCGGGTCTACGTGGCTATCCGTGATCACAACTGGAACACGATTCGCGGCAGGATGAGCAACCTGTGCATCGACGCGGATGAGGATCACTTCACGATTACCTTTGACTCAGACCACGAGGCGGGAGACCTGCGGTTTGGCTGGCGCGCCACAATCACCGGGTCGAGCGACGGCGTCATCTCGTACGCGATGGACGGAGTGGCGGGCAGCGCCTTCCGTTATTGCCGAATTGGCTTTTGCGTACTCCACCCGATCCGTGAGTGTGCAGGGAGGCCCTATGTCGCTCAGACGTCCGACGGGCCTGTCGCTGGGGAACTGCCTTTGCTGATTGATCCTCAGTTGATGGAGAACGGGCTGGAGAAGCCGATGTTTCCCTCGTTCTCGGACCTGACCATTCGCATGGAGGACGGACTGGAGACACGCTTCGAGTTCGCGGGCGACCTGTTCGAGATGGAGGATCAGCGCAACTGGACGGATGGATCGTTCAAGACGTACTGCACCCCCATCGCGCTGGGATATCCATTTGTGGCGGAAAAGGGGGCAGCCTTTCATCAGGATGTGACGCTACGTGTGACGCCGCTGCCAGCGACTGCCTCCGCTGCAGGTCTGGACGTTGCTGAGGAGCCCGTCAGGTTGCTGATTGGCGAACCTCTCGACTATGGTCTGCCCGATGTGGGTCTGGGGATGGCAAGTCACGGTGAAACACTGTCGGACCGTGAGGTCGCGCTTCTGCGGCGACTACGGCCAGCCCATCTGAGGGCCGAGCTGCACTTCCGCGACGCGCAGTGGGTGCAGGCGCTTAAGGATGCTATCGCCTCCGCTCATCGGATCGGGACGCGCCTGGAACTGGCGTTGTTTCTCGATAATGACCCGGAGGCGGAGGTCGCGGCATTACGGGAGCGTTTGGTCGGTGCGCCCATGGCGCGGGTGCTCGCATTCCACGAGTCGGAGGCGGGTTTGGCGGCCACGTCACCTCAGTGGGTGGCTCTGGCGCGTGCGACCTTAGGAGAGGCCATTCCCGGCATCGCAATTGGCGGCGGGACGAACGGCAACTTCGCTGAGGTGAATCGGGCCTGGCCGGATACGGCCGATTGGGACTTGCTCAGCTTCACGATCAATCCTCAGGTTCACGCAACCGATGAGAGGTCGTTGATCGAGGCGCTGGAACCCCAGGAGACTACAATCCAGACGGCGCGGGCCCAGTGTGGCGACCTGCCCATCTGTGTGAGCTCTGTGACGCTGAAGCCGCCCTTCAATCAGGCCGCCACAGAGGAGGAGGCGCCTCCCGACCCTGGCGAGCTGCCGCCAGAGGTGGATCCGCGGCAGATGTCGCTGTTCGCAGCAGCGTGGACAGTCGGCAGCTTGCGAGCACTGATCAGCGGGGGGGCAAACTCTGTCACCTACTATGAGACGACGGGCTGGCGCGGACTGCTTGAGACCGAGCGAGGCAGCCCCTTGCCGAACCGGTTCCGCTCGAAGCCTGGCATGGTCTTCCCTGTGTACTATGTGTTTGCTGCCCTGGCGCGCTGCGGGGGCGACGGTCTGGCTCTGCGCACGATCTCAGATGAGCCCCTGGCGTTACAGGGGTTCGCCTGGCGCCGGGGGCAGCGGCTGTGCGTGCTGGCCGCCAACCTGCTGCCATCCGTACAGTCGGTGCGGCTCGGCCCGCTGCCAGCGGGCCCGGCGACCCTGCTCAGGCTCAATGAAAGCACAGCGTCGGTGGCAGCGTTCGAGCCCGAGCGCTTCAACCGTATGCGCGAGGCTTGGGAGCTGGCAGGAGGTGAGATCGAGGTAGTGCTCGGTCCTTATGAGACAGTGTTCCTGGAGATTGAGGGGTAATCGATGTCGAGACAGGAGGATAGTGTAGCAACTCGCGAGGCGTGGGCAGGCCTGGACCCATCGGTGTTGTACGAGGCGCTGCGAAAGATGTACCTCATCCGCAGCTTCGAGGAGAAGGCTGAGCAACTGTACGCGCTGGGCAAGGTCCACGGCACGATGCATCTATGTATCGGTGAAGAGGCGACCGCGGTGGGCGCCTGTCTGGCCTTGCGTCGGGACGACTGTATCCTGAGCACCCACCGTGGACACGGACACTGCCTGGCGAAAGGCGCGGATGTCAATCTGATGATGGCCGAGTTCTTCGGGAAGGCGAATGGCTACTGCCGTGGGCGTGGGGGCTCGATGCACATCGCCGACGTCGACGGAGGCAATTTGGGGGCGAACGGGGTCGTCGGCGGCGGTCTGCCGATCGCGCCTGGGGTCGCGTTGGGTCTGCGCATGCAGGGCTCAGACCGTGTCTGTCTATGCTTCTTTGGCGATGGGGCGGCGAACGAGGGCGCTTTCCACGAGTCGTTGAATCTGGCTGCGGTATGGAAGCTGCCGGTCGTCTACGTCTGTGAGAACAATCAGTACGCGATGTCAATGCCGTTTGAGAAGGGCGCGGCAGTCGAACAGATCAGTACGCGGGCCATTGCCTACGGGATGCCAGGCCTGACAGTCGATGGCAACGATCTCCTGGCCGTGTACGAAGCGGTGCGCGATGCGGTTGCGCGCGCCCGGGCGGGCGAAGGCCCAACGTTGATTGAAGCGCTGACCTATCGGTGGCGCGGCCATTCCAAGAGCGACCGCCAGCTCTACCGCACGCGTGACGAGGTCAAGGCCTGGCAGGCACGCGACCCCATCGCACGTCTGCAGACGTTGCTGGTGGAGGCGAACTTGCATACCATGGAGGAGCTGGAACAGGCCGTGCAACGGGCGCGCCAGCTAATTGAGGATGCAGTGGCCTTCGCTGAGCGGGCCGACGATCCGGATCCGGAGACCCTGATGGAGGGTGTATATGCCTGACATGGCGCCACTCAACGGAGTGGACATTCAAGGGACGCCGTCGCTGCACACGACGCGTGAGCTCTCGTATGCAGAGGCAGTGCGCGAGGCGCTCCGCCTCGCGATGCAAGCGGATGAGCGCGTGTTCCTGCTCGGAGAGGATATCGGCGTGTACGGAGGGGCCTTCGGTGTGACCACTGGTCTGCTGGAGGAGTTTGGCGCCGAGCGTGTGCGTGACACGCCCATCTCGGAGGCGGCCATCGCTGGCGCTGCGATCGGGGCTGCACTCGTCGGGATGCGACCAGTGGCCGAGATCCAGTTCATGGATTTCATCACGCTGTCGATGGAGCAATTAGTGCTGCAGGCCGCCAAGATCCGGTACATGTTCGGCGGCAAAGCGCGGGTGCCGATTGTCGTGCGCACGCCGGCGGGTTCGGGGACGGGGGCGGCGGCGCAGCACTCTCAAAGTCTCGAGGCCTGGTTCGTCCATGTGCCTGGACTCAAGGTTGTGATGCCGGCCACGCCGTACGACGTGAAAGGGCTGCTGTTAGCCGCCATCGCCGATGATAACCCGACGATTTTTATCGAGCATAAGCTGCTCTACAAAACCAAAGCTCCTGTCCCCGAGGGCATGTATGTGCTGCCGCTTGGTCGCAGCGACGTCAAGCGACAAGGACGTGACCTCACAGTTATCGCGACGTCAATCATGGTTTCCCGGACGCTTGAAGCAGCGAACCATCTGGCGGCGGAAGGAATCGAGATCGAGGTGATTGATCCCCGCACGCTCAAACCACTGGATGTTGATCCAATTGTTCGCTCGGTATGCAAGACGGGTAAGGCTCTGATCGTTCATGAGGCGCCTGTGACGGGAGGTTTTGGGGGGGAGATCGTAGCACAGTTGGTGGCCAGTGAGGCCTTTGACTACCTGGATGCACCAGTGAGGCGGCTGGCTGGCGCGGATGTTCCCATCCCGTATAACCGCGAACTAGAGCGCAAGGCGGTGCCACAGGTGGACGACATCGTGAGCGAGGCGAGGGCGCTGGTGCGCGGTGCATATTAGGTCCGGGACCACCTGCACCAGCGGTAGGATGCGAGTTGTGGAAAGCTGAGGGGTAGCTGTGGCGACACCCATTGTAATGCCGAAATTTGGTATGACCCAGGAGAGCGGGACGATTGTGCGTTGGTTGCTCGCCGAGGGAGATCGTGTGGAGGCGGGCGATCCCGTGCTCGAGGTTGAGACCGACAAGGCCATTATGGAGGTAGAAGCCCCAACCGATGGGGTTTTGGTCGGAATCAGCGCCGAAATGGGTCAGGAAGTGCCGGTCGCGACGACGATCGCTTATATCGCGACTCCTGGCGAACAGGTCCCCGAACCGGATGAGTGGAAGCCCGCCAAGTCCGAGAATCAGGCCCAACCGGTGGTCACGCCAGCACCGCCCATCTCCGAGGCCCCAGCGGCATCGATCGGCCCCGATGGTAAAGAGGGCGTCCGTTCACCGCTCGAGGATGTTCGACCAGGCGTTGTACAGCGTGTGGAGTCAGATGGACGGACGCGGGCGACACCGGCCGCCCGACGGCTGGCGCGTGAGCGTGGCGTGAGCCTGGCTGACTTCAGGGGCAGTGGGCCCAAAGGACGGGTGCAGGCTGTGGACGTCCTGGCGGCGCCGGTGAGGGCCGGATTACCCGGCGGGCAGCGGTCGACGTCGGACGTGATGTGGCCGCCAATAGAGTCAGTACAGAGTGGCGATCGGCCAGCTCTGCAGTACAGTATGACAATTGACGTGGACTCCGCCGAACTTCTCGCGCTCCAGAATCGGCTTGTGGGCGCTCTGGGAGGCCGCGATCTCTCTCTGATGGCCATTCTGGTTCGTGCCTGCGGGTGGTTGCTCCACCGCCGCCCAGGAATGATTGCTGTGCCACAGAGTGAAAGGGAGGATCAAGATAGGGCGGTCGATATCGGTATTGCACATATCACACCAGTTGGATGGGTAGTGCCTGTACTTCATCAAGTTGAGTTGATGGGCATCGGTGAGATCGCTGTGCGGTTGTCGGAGCTGGGTGAACGCGCTGAACAGGGTCGTCTGATGCCGGAGGATGCCAACGGCGGGGCGTTTGCTGTGGTTGATCTAGGGCGATACCGGATTCAACAGTTCGCCGCGAACGTCACCCCTCCCTGGGCCGCCGTTCTGGCGATGGGGTGCGTTGTACGACAAACCGTAGTTGTTGCAGGGACAACAGAAGATAAGGCGGCTATCAACCCACGGCTCACTCTGACGCTCTCGGTTGACTCCAGAGCTGTGGATCCAGCCGTCGCAATGATGTTCTTGCAGGACTTGCACGAAGTACTAGAGTGTCCCTCGCTTTTGCTCTGCTGAGACCAGGTCGTGCGCAGGGGGTGCGTATGGATTCGATAAGCGGAGAGCATAGGGCGTTTCTGGCACGAGTGGCCAGTATGTACTACTTGCAGGATATGACCCAGGCGGAGATCGCACGCCGGATCAACGTGTCACGATCGACAGTCTCTCGGTTGCTGAGTGAGGCGCGCGCGACAGGTGTGGTGGAGATCACGATTCACTACTTGTGGGAAAGGGATCAGCATCTTGAGAACGATCTGAAGGAGGAGTTTGGCCTTCGGAACGTACGTGTGTTGATGAGCCAGGGCCGCAGCTACGAGGAGGTGCTTGAGGGTCTAGGCATATTGGCTGCCGAGTATCTGGAAGGATTGCCGGGACTAAACGAAAAGGCAATCGTCGGCATTGGCTGGGGTACTGGGGTCCGCGCGACCGTTGAGGCGCTACACGTTGACGGCAGACGCGGCGTGACGGTGGTGCAGATGATTGGAGCTGTCGGAACGGGAGACCCACAGACAGACGGTACAGAGTTGGCGCGCAGAATGGCGCAGGCATGGGGGGGGCAATATCGTTATCTGCACGCACCGCTGATCGTGGAGAGCGCGCGGGTACGCGATGCGTTCCTGAGCGAGCCGCGTATCACCGAGACTCTTGATCTGGCGCGGCAGGCCCAGGTGGCGTTGGTGGGCATTGGATCACCTATTCGGGAGGTCGCAAGCCTTTTGAGGGCAGGATATCTGGATGAGGCGGCGCTGCATCGACAGCAGGAGTGGGGAGTCGCAGGAGATGTGTGCGGGCATCCGTTCGACGTGAACGGGAAACCGCTGGAGACTGATCTGAACCGGCGCCTGGTAGGGATCGAGTTGGAGAGCCTGCGTCGAATACCTCAGGTGGTCGGTGTGGCAGGGGGTGAGATCAAGGCGGCTGCAATTCTGGGTGCACTGCGCGGCGGGCATCTCCACGTGCTGGTCACCGATGATGCAGCGGCGCGACGCGTGCTTGAGCTGAACAGTATGTAGCGGTACTGTAGCCGACTTAGGCGAGATCTGTGTCGGTTACCTAATCTTCCTGGTCGCCTTTTGTCTGCTCTTCCTTCTCCTTCTTGTCCAGGCGCAGGATCTTATCGACGAGGCCATATTCGATCGCCTCATCGGCCGTCATAAACCGGTCGCGATCGAAATCCGCCGCGATCTGTTGCTGTGTCTGGCCGGTATGAGACGCCAGTAAACGGTGCAGCAGATCCTCGACGCGCTTCAGTTCCTTGTACTGTATCTCAACGTCCGGTGCGTAGCCCTGCGCGCTGCCTCCGGCCGGGTGCATGTGCACCGTAGCGTGCGGCAGGGCATACCGATACCCGGCTGCGCCAGCCGCGAGTAACACGGTGCCCATACTGGCCGTAACGCCGAGGGCATACGTCCAAACCGGGGCGCGCACTTGCTGCATCGTGTCGTAGATCGCCAACCCGTGATAGACGATACCTCCCGGGCAGTTGATGTACATCATAATAGGCCGGTCTGGATCGTCGTGGTCGAGATAAAGCAACTGCGCCACGATCAGATTGGCTACCTGATCGTTGATCGGTGTGCCTACGAAGACGATCCGTTCCTTGAGCAGCAGCGAGTAGATGTCGTAGGCGCGCTCGCCCCGCCCTGTCGACTCAATCACCATGGGGATCAACGCCGTTGGTGACAACGTGTTCATAGCCCTTTACTCCTGTGTCTCTTCGTCCACCTGCTCTGTCTCGGCTGGAATGCCCTCGTCATCCTCCGCTGCGGGTTCTACGTACTCACCCTTCGCGATAGTAACCAGTCGCTCCACCGCCTTATTCGCCAGCAAGCGATTCAGCATGGCAAAGCGAGCCTGCGAAGTGTTCAGGGATTCGCGTACCTTGTCCGCACGGACGCCCCACGGGGCGCTCATCTCATCGATCTGTGCATTGAGCTCCTCGGGTTTCACATCCAGCCCCTCACGTTGTACGATTTCTCCCAAGACGAGAGCGCGCTTAAGACGAGCTGCTGCCCCAGGCTCGAAATCCGCGCGAAGCTCTTCGGTGGTCTTGCCCTGTACGCGCAGATAGTCATCGAGCGATAGCTTCGCGTTGCGCTGCAACGAACGCTCCAGTTCCTTGACCATAGCATCGACTTCGTCGTGCAATGCAGCGGGGGGGTACTCGACCTGCGCCTGCTCAACGATCGCTTCAATGACCTGTTCTGCGTATTCGGCATCCGCTTCCCGCTGAGCTGTCGCGCGAAGTCGTTCCTCGACGGCCTCCTCAAGTTCCTTTAGCGAATCGTACTTGCCCACAGTGCGCGCTAGGTCATCGTCTAGTTCCGGAAGAATGCTCTTGTACACTTCGTTCATCGTGACCGTGAACTTCGCTTCCTGGCCACGGAACTCCTCGCGGGGATACTCGTCCGTGAGCGTGAGGGAGAAGCCCTTCTCCTCACCGGCGCTCATACCGACTAGTTCTTCGGCAAAGCCTGGCGCAGGATCTGAACTGCCGGCCTCGAGGATCAGACGGATATCCTCCCCTTTCAGCAGTTCCTCCCCGTCAAGTGAGAGAGCCTCCAGGTCAATCGCGACTCCATCCCCCATCTCTGCTGGCCGCTCGACGGTCTCGAACACAGCGTTCTCATCGCGGATATCCTGCAGCGCCTTCTCGACGTCCACTGGGTCGATCTCGACTTCCTGGTAAGGAAGACGGTAGCTCCGATAGTCCTCGATCTCAACCGTGGGCGTCAATGGGACGGTGAGCGTGAACGTAATCGGATCATAGCTGATGTCTTCCAACATACCTGGCGCGTATGGGTCGATCTCCGCTTGCTCCAGCGCCTCGCGGTAGGTGGCCTCCGCGATCATGTCAGCGCCTTCTTTGCGGATGACATCTTCCCCAAACCGTTGCACCACAACGTTGTACGGGGCCTTTCCCTTGCGGAAGCCGGGTATGTTAACCTGTTTCGCGATCTGCCGCGCGGCTTGCCGCATCGCCGTTTGAGTCTGTTCTTCATCTAACTCGATGACCAGGCGTACCTGACGTTCTTCCAGAGCTTCGGTCGAGATCTTCATTGATCGTGCTAGCCTCCTAATACAATGGTCGAGATGAGCCGTGCGAGCGCTCAGTCGGCAGATGGGGAAGGCGGGACTCGAACCCGCACGGGTTACCCCACGTGATCCTAAGTCACGCTCGTCTGCCCATTCCGACACTTCCCCGAGCAACGGTTCATTATAATGCCTAGTGCGTGTTCGTGCAAGGTTGACCGCCCCCCTGAACTAGCGAGTCTCAAAATGGAGCTCGGGGCTTGATGGATGCTGCCTGGAGGGCAGGAATCGGTTCCAGAGAGCTGAAATTGTCGGGTCGACAGGCTTCTGGCCTGGGCGCACCGCACACATCGTCATATTGCGTCTCTTTGTCTCCGAACTGGATCGGTTGGCGTCCACTTTCAGGTGTGCTATAATGCCTGGGGAGCCCGAGATGGCTCCGTACTGCTTGTGGCTCATTCCATAGATAGTGGGTGCTCGTTGGTTGGCCAATTGACTGGAACCTCGCGAACGGTGATTCAATTCGAACGTGTCTCGAAGAAGTTCAACCTCCACCAGGAGCGAGCTCGTTCCTTCAAAGATCTCTTGGTTAGCCTTCCCCGGCAGCGCAATGGCAGCGCCAGGACGCAAGGCGAGTTCTGGGCGCTCAGTGATGTCAGCTTCGACGTGACTCAGGGGCAGACCGTGGGCTTCATTGGTCCCAATGGGGCTGGTAAGAGCACGGTGCTAAAGCTGATATCTCAAATCATCGAGCCCACCATGGGGCGTGTCGGTGTCCACGGGAAAATCGGTGCGCTGCTGGAACTCGGCGCGGGATTCCACCCTGACCTGACTGGCAGGGAGAATATCTATCTCAACGGCTCCATCCTTGGGCTGAGTCGCCACGACATTCGCGGCAGGTTCGATGACATCGTCGGTTTTGCTGAACTCGAGCGGTTCATCGATGTCCCCGTTAAACACTACTCTTCGGGTATGTACGTCCGCCTCGGCTTCTCAGTGGCGGTCCACACAGAGCCTGAGATCCTCCTGATTGACGAGGTGCTGGCTGTAGGGGATCAGGCCTTTCAGCACAAGTGTCTCGATCGTATCCTCACGATGAAGCGGCAGGGAACGACTATCTGCTTCGTCTCTCACGATGTTGGGACAGTCCGCCGACTGTGTACCGCCGCCGTCTGGCTTGAGGGCGGTCGCGCACGGGCTTGCGGGGATGTAGACGATACGATCAATGCCTACCTGCGGCATTCTGCTCAGGAGGAGCAGCGCAGGTCGGCGCTTGACGATGACGGACACACGCCGGACATCCTAGACGGACACGATGGATGTGAGGTGCGACGTCGATGGGGGAGTGGCGCGATCGACATCTTCGATGTCGCTATCCTGGATGAGCACGGTCGTAGGCGCGAGGTCTTTCAGATTGGCGAACCCTGGCGGGTGCGGATCCGGTATAGGGCTGAGCAGCGCATCAGTGAACCAATTTTCGGCCTAGCGATTCATCGCAACGATGGTTTCCATGTGTGTGGGCCGAATACTGATTTCGGCAACCTGCGGATCCCATTTGTCGAGGGTGAGGGCGAGATTGCATATTGCGTCGATCGTCTGCCGCTGATGGAAGGGACGTATCTGGTGTCCATTTCATCACACGATCGTGCCGATACCGAGATGTATGATTATCACGACCGCATGTATACGTTCAGAGTGCGGCAGGTCGGCAGGGGTGAGCGGTATGGGCTGGTGACGCTAGGTGGTGAGTGGCAATGGAAGGACCACTAGCCCATCCCCGCGACGTCAAGGTTCTGATCATCAGCCATGATGTGGTTGGAACTCGGATGGCTGGCCCCGGGATACGCTCCTGGGAGCTGGCGCGCGTGCTATCGCAGGTCGTGCAGGTCACGTTGGCTGTACCAGGTGAGACCGACCTGACCAGCGACGGAGTCGCGGTGCGCCCCTATCGACCTGATGACATTGGCAGCGTGGCCCCTCTGGTCGAGCAAGCGGACGTTGTGATGCCCTGTGGCTGGACTCTCCAAGTGTTTGCCCCCTTGTTCGGAGGAGAACGGCCCATTATCGTTGATGGGTATGATCCTCACGTGATGGAGGCTTTGGTCCAGTACGCCGATCTGCCCTTCGATCAGCAGGAAGCCCATCAGCAGAGCGGGCGGTCGCTGCTCCATCAACAGTGCACGCTGGGGGACTTCTTCATCTGTGCGAGTGAACGCCAACGGGATTGGTGGCTGGGGCTCCTGTCAGCGCACGATCGCGTCAACCCACGCACCTACGCAGCTGATCCGACGTTGCGTAGTCTGGTCGATGTGGTGCCGTTTGGAGTGCCGCCCAGGAGACCCGAACGATCACGTTCCGTGATGAAAGGCGTCGTGCCGGGCATTGCCCGGGATGATCGTATTGTGCTGTGGGGCGGGGGTATCTGGGAATGGCTCGATCCATTGACACTCATCCGTGCGATGTCCATCGTCGCTCGGGAGCGGGGAGACGTTCGGGTGGTGTTCCCGGGGGCGAATCGACCTCAGCCTCGAGATGAAGAGGATATGCCGATGTGGCAGCGCGCCGTGGATCTGGCTCAGCAGTCTGATCTCTTGGGGCGGTACGTCTTCTTTGGGGAGTGGGTGGACTACACGACGTGGCAAGACTACCTGCTTGAGGCCGATATTGGGGTGTCGCTGCACTTTGATACGCTGGAGACGCATCTGGCTTTCCGTACGCGGGTGTTGAGCTATATCTGGGCTTCACTCCCCGTGATCCTCACGCGGGGTGACGTGCTCAGTAACATGGTGGCTGAACACGAATTGGGCGTACTTGTCGACTATCAGGACGCTGAGGGTGTGGCTGCGGCCATTCTGGCCCTGCTGCGGGAACCTGCGGATCGCAGGGAGTCACATTTCGAGGAGGCGCGCCGGGAGCTGCATTGGGAACGTGTAGCCGAACCGCTGGTGAGATTTTGTCGGGAGCCACACCGTGCAGCCGATCGTGTAAGCGGCGGTCCAACGTCTGTCGGGGCCGAGGGGTACGGCTGGAGCCAACTTCATCGTGAGATACTTGCCCAGGAGGAACAGATAGAGCACCTGCAGGCGCTCGTGGCCGGGTACGAGAAGGGGCGGTTTATCCGGCTGATGAAGTGGCTGCATCGCCTCCCTGATCTGAGGCGATCATAGGATGCGGGGATGTGTCTGTATATGAAGGGGGCCTTCGCGGCGCAGGAAGGGACGCGCGAATGAAGTCGGCTTCGGTGATCATCATCAACTGGAACGGCGCCAGTCATATCGACACATGTCTCAGGGCCTTGCAGTCCGAAGCGACGAATAGCGACGAGATTATCGTGGTCGACAACGCATCGACGGACCATTCTGTCGAATTCGTACGCACCTACTTTTCAGCAATTCGTCTGGTCTGCAATGAGGCGAATCTGGGTTACGCTGGGGGAGCTAACGTTGGACTGCGGGCGGCGCGTGGCGACGTCCTGGTTCTGCTAAATCCTGATGTTGAGGTGCGCAGCGGATGGCTGGACGCAGTGAAGGCGGGATTGGAGCCAGGCGATGTCGGTGTGGTCGGCTGCAAACTGCTCTATCCAGGGGGCAATGTGATCCAGCACGCGGGTGGGATACTCAAGCGGCCGCTTGGGCTTTCGGATCACTATGGTTATGGTCGGATCGATGTGGGACAGTTTGACACGGTACGGGATGTGGACTTCGTAACCGGGGCCGCGTTTGCTCTGCGGCGTGATCTTCTGGAGTCTGTAGGCTTCTTTGATGACGCGTTCTATCCGGCTTACTCTGAGGAGGTCGACTACTGTCTCCGCGTCAGAGAAGCCGGGTATCGCGTGCTCTATGTCCCGACCGCGGTGGCTATCCACCATGAATATTCGTCCGTGGGCGGAAATAGCAGCCAATACTACCAGTTCTTTCATCGCAACCGATTGCGTCTGATGTTCAAACACTGCACGATGGACTACCTGCTGAAGCGGTTTGTGCCTGAAGAGATGGTATGGTTATCCAGACAGGCCCGAGTGGAGGAAGGGGCGATTATGCCTCGTCTGTATCTGGAGGCAGCTTGGGACTATCCGGCGACGCATCGCCGCGACTGTGGAGATAGCGGGAAGGACGCATGGACTATAGCACCGATGATCACTGCTCTGCATAACCTGCACGACTATGCGAGGCGGCAGTTCGCTCAACGGAAAGGGCTGTGGTGACGCGGATGAGTAAGCAAGTTCCTGAGGAGGCCCGATCGATCGACTCTGATGTGACAGAGTTGTTGGAGCAGATCAAGGCAGGGATGCTGCAGCGGCGGGGAGAGATCGCCGCTATCAGGGAGGAACGTCGTCAGTGGATGAGGCAGCGAGAGCAGATCCGGCAATATCTTGGCATATTGGCTCACATGGGACAGGTGGAGGAAAAGCCATTTACATCACAGGTTCCTGTGTTGGGTCCGGTCATCGCTGCATTCCGTACCCTGTGGAATAACGTGTCCACGCGGTGGTACGTACTACCCATGTTTCATCAGCAAAGGCTCTTCAACCAGGCTGTGGTTGAGGTGCTTCGCTCGTTGATGGAGACTGATTCCACGATTCTGCCCGAGGGACTGGAAACTCACTGGGAGAAACGGTTATTCGCTGATGCTGAGGAGCTGGACTTGCTGGCGCGCAGAGTGAGTGAGTTGCAGTGCCGCATCCAGCGATGTGAGGCACGAGTCAGCAGGCTCAACCAGGATGCGACCGAGCCGGTGAGTCCATCTGAAGCGCCGTTGGTCGCTGATGATGATCAAGGGAACTGGTAGTCTCGCTGGTCTACAACTCGATGCTTGCTCGAAGTGGTTCGTACCTCAACGCGTTGCAGAGGTGTATCCAACATCTTTCAGATGGTCTGTGTTAACTGCAGCACGGTGAGGCTGATTGCTCGTTTGGGTGACGGGGTTTTCGAATGAGGAAACGCATCTGTATATGCGCCGTTCAGACTCCCTTCGAATGGGGAGGGGCCGAGATTCACGTCGAATCGCTGCGTCGCGAACTCCGCCAGCGCGACTTTGATGTCGAGCTAGTCCAGTTGCCATTCTGTTGGGCAAGTAAGTCTCAGATCATCACGAACGCGCTGGCCTGGCGACTACTTGATCTGACTCATATCAGCGGCCCGCCGATTGATCTGGTGATTGCCACCAAGTATCCATCATACGTTGTCCAGCATCCCAATAAGGTGGTATGGCTGATTCACCAGTTTCGTCCAGCGTACGATCTCTATGGGACACCGTACAGCCAGTTCACTGAAAGTGCTGAGGACCAGCGAGTGATGCAAATCATCAGGTCGATTGACGGTCGCGCCCTGGGTGAGGCGCGGCGTATATTCACCAATGCTCAAAACACAGCCAATCGCCTGGCTCGATACAACAACCTGAGGGGAGAGGCGCTGTACCATCCCCCGAAGCTGGCCGAGCGACTGCACAATCGATCCTACGGTGACTATATTCTATCGCCGTCCCGGTTGGAGGCCGTGAAACGGATAGATCTGTTGCTGAAGTCCGTGGCCCTCACCAGCTCAGAGGTGCGGTGTGTTATCTGCGGTACAGGCTCAGATACCGATCGCCTACGCGCTTTAGCTGAAGACCTGGGCATCACGGCGCGTGTAGAATTCACTGGGTACGTGAGTGATGAGCGGCTGATTGAGCTCTATGCGAATTGCTTCGCCGTCTACTACGCGCCATATGATGAGGACTACGGCTATGTGACCCTGGAGGCGTTCTATGCTCACAAGCCGGTCATCACGGCAAAGGATTCCGGCGGCGTCCTTGAGTTTGTGCAGGACAGTGTCAATAGCTATGTCTGTGGCCAGGCAGATCCACGGCAGCTAGCGATGCGCATTGAGCACCTGCATCAGCATCGGGACCTCTGTCAGAGATTGGGCGACGCTGGTTATGAGAGGGTGAAGGGCATTAGCTGGGACAACGTGGTTAGCACATTGACTGCTGGAATATAGCCTATGAAGCTCGCCTACTTCAGTCCATTGCCTCCGTTGCCGTCCAGCATTGCGGATTACAGTGGGGACCTGGTCCCATTTCTGGCCCGTCATGCGGAGCTGGATCTGTTCATAGATGATGGCTATGAACCGGCAGGACATCTGAGGGGCTCACTACCAATTCATGACTATCGAACGTTCCCGGACCTTGTCAACCGTCGCAGGTACGACATCTGTCTCTATCAGATGGGAAACGACGCGCGCTATCACGAGTACATCTACAGTATGCTTCTGGAACACCCCGGAGTTGTTGTGCTTCATCAGTATGTGCTACACGACCTGATTCTCGGAATGACAGTTCAATGCGGCGACCGGGATCGGTTCATAGAAGAGATGCGTTACTGCTACGGTGAAAGCGGGGTATATAGAGCGCACCT
>JAAZAN010000189.1 GCA_012514315.1 Chloroflexota bacterium | reverse complement strand
CTCGCTCCAGCATATTGTAGAAATCCATGTTGCCACCGAAGTTCAACTGGTTCGTGTGGTCCAGTCGCACACCGCGCTCACGGAAGAGCCGGGTGAGGACCCGATGTGTGATGGTAGCGCCGACCTGACTCTTGATGTCGTCCCCAATCACCGGCAATCCGCGCTCAGCGAACCGGTCGCTCCACTCGCTCTCGCGCGCGATGAACACCGGTATACAATTAACCAGACCACAGCCGGCTTCCAGTACTTGCTCAACATACCACTTCGTCGCAACCTCGCTGCCCACCGGCAGGAAGTTCACCACAACCTCCGTACCTGTCTCCTTGAGAACCTTGGCGACATCAACAGCAGGGCCAGGCGCCTCTACGATCCTCTGCGTCAGGTACTTGCCCAGTCCATCATAGGTCATGCCTCGACTGACCGTCACGTCGAGATTAGGCACGTCTGTGAACTTCACCGTATTGTTGGGCTGTTGCCAGATAGCCTCGGACAGATCTAGCCCGACCTTACTGCGGTCCACGTCGAACGCAGCCGTGAATTCGATATCCCGAACCCGGTACCCCCCCAGGTTTGTGTGCATAAGTCCTGGAACAAGGGTGTCATCCGAGACATCTCGGTAGTATTGAACCCCCTGCACGAGCGCCGCAGCGCAATTACCCACACCGATCAGTGCAACTCTCACCTTATCCGACATTCTGCTGTGTATTCCTCCGCTAGAGTTTATGTCTACGACATAGATCAACACACATCGATCGCGTCGTCCAATCGCTCAGTGAAACCAGCCAGCCGCCGCTGGATCTCCTCTACATCTATCGAACAATACAACTCGCGGCCGGCCGGACGCACGGTAACCAGACCCAACACACGCAGAGGCCTGAGATGAAACGAGACCAGCGGCTGGCTAACGCGCAAGGTGCGCGCCAGCTCCGTCACTGTCAGCTCCCCACTGCTGGCCAATGCCAGGAGTATCCGCAGACGCAGGACATCGCGCAACGCGCTGAAGAACACTGCCAGCTCTTTCAGCTCTCGTATTTCTGGATCAAGGGTGCTTGGCTGCAGCAATGTCCCGACCTCCCAGGCCAACGCGATTCATAAAGATCCATTTCATAAATGTAGGCTTATATATTACAGCAACACATCGAATCTGTCAAGCCAGCTTGCCAAATGGGAGGAATCGAGTATAATGTGGCCAGTCTACACGGGGCGTAGCGCAGCCAGGCTAGCGCGCAGCAATCGGGATGCTGAGGTCCGGGGTTCAAATCCCCGCGCCCCGACACATCTAAACGAAGAAGGCCTCACTCGTTTGAGTGGGGCCTCTTTGTCAGCTAGCCCGTTTTGCCTTTTGCCACAGACCTTCGAGTTGCGCGATATCCAGAGTGGCGAGATCGATGCTTCGCTCGCGCGCCGTCGTCTCCATTCGCTGGAAGCGCTTTCGAAAGCGAGCGTTCGCCTCACGAAGTGCTACTTCTGGGTCTATCTCCAGCCAGCGAGCCCAATTGACCACAGCAAAGAGAACATCTCCCAGCTCAGCAACGCGGTCTTCCTCGGTCAACGCAGCTTGGAGCTCGGCGATCTCCTCTTCGATCTTCGCAATCACTCCCGAGGGATCCGGCCAGTCGAAACCCACTCGCGCCGCTCTCTGCCCGTAGCTGTGAGCTTGCTGGAGAGCAGGAAGCGTCATAGGGACACCGTCTAGTACAGATCGGTCCGATCCCTTCTCCTCGCGCTTGAGCTGCTCCCAGCGCTGTAGTACCTCGCCAGTATCCGCTACCGGTCGATCTCCCCAGACATGGGGATGGCGATGTTTGAGCTTCGAGTCGATCCCGGCGATGACCTCGTCCATGTGGAAATCGTCGTCTTCAGTGGCGATCTGAGCGTGCAACACGATTTGCAGTAGCAGATCCCCCAGTTCCTCCTGCAGATCGACAACATCGCCCGAATCGATGGCTGCCAGAGTCTCATACGTCTCCTCTAACAGCGACGCGCGCAGGCTCTCGTGAGTCTGCTCACGATCCCAAGGGCAGCCACTCGGAGCCCGCAAATGGGCCACCGTATCCTGCAACGTCTCGAAGCTGCCGGGGATCTGAAGAGCAGGGACAAACAAGGATGTAAGATGGGCAATCCGTTCGTCGTGATCGATCTCGTAGAGCGGCATCCAATCAACACGTTGCTCCTCCGTTCCCGCAGCGTGAACCAGGACCACGTCGAACTCGTCCCCGTACTGATTCATCAGTGTCAGCTTGACATCGGCTGCCAGCGAACGACTGTGAAGCTGGCCAATCAAGGCAGGCATGTCGGGGTTAAGAGGGGGGTGGAAACGAGTCGCCACCTCGATGGCGTCAACCACCTGGAGTCCTGACAGGGCGTCCAGTCCCAGAGCGGTGAGGACCGGTTCTACAAAACTGAGCCCCTCCACAATGCGGACGCGGAGTTGGCGCCGCTTGGCTTCGGACAGAATGCGCTGAACTGTAGCCTCTCCAACCATCGGATGGCCCGGCACGGCGTACACTACGCCACCCGGTCGCTGGCTCAACCTCACGATCTCAGCAACAATCGCGTCATAGACCTCGCCAAAATCCCCGGCTCCATCGTACAGCGTATCGAATGAATGCAAGACAAGATGCGATGGAAGCTGAGCAACCGTGGGATGTCGCTGCGTGCGCAGCCACACCTCGCTGGTGGATTCCAGCACCTGCCACGCTTCAAGCGTAAGATACTTGGATTCGCCAGGCCCGAGTCCTACAACAGTGATTTCGGCCATCTAGACCTCCAGCATAACAAGAAGGGGCGGTGCATTGAGCCCCGCCCCTGAGAGAACAACCCGTCGAGCCTGCCAACAGACTAACGCTTCGTGTACTGAGGCGCCTTCCGAGCGCGCTTCAAACCCGGCTTCTTGCGCTCCTTAACCCTGGCATCTCGCGTCAGGAACCCGCCCTTACGCAGAATGGGGCGCAGGTCTGGATCAGCCTTGATCAGTGCCCGAGCTATCGCCAGCTTTACAGCATCAGCCTGTCCGGTCATCCCACCACCGTTCACATGCACAGTCACTGTGAAGTTACTAGCGGCAGATACAGCTTGTAGTGGCGCAGCGATCTCGGACTGATCGACCTCACGCACAAAGTACTCACCCGACGGGCGATCATTGATCGTGATAACCCCCGCGCCACTGGGATAGAGTCGTGCGCGCGCCGTGGCGGCCTTCCGGCGTCCTACTGCTTCGTAGTAGTCCATCTACTCATCTCCTCCTACGCTATCCTATCCAGCGGCTTGGGCTGTTGCGCCGCGTGGGGATGCTCTGGACCTTCATACACCTTCAGTTTACTCAGCATTCTCCGCCCCAACCGATTGCGAGGCAGCATGCCCTTCACAGCGTGCTCAATCACGCGCGTTGGGTGTTTCTTCAACTGGTCGCGCAACGAAATCGATCGAATGCCGCCCGGGTAGCCCGAGTGCCGGTAGTAGAACTTCTGATCGAGCTTTCTACCCGTCACGTGAACCTTGTCGCTGTTGACCACAATCACAAAGTCACCGGTATCCACTGAAGGTGAATAGTCAGGCTTGTGCTTCCCACTCAATACGCGCGCCACTTGACTTGCGAGACGTCCCAACGTCTGGCCCGTGGCATCCACTATGTACCAGTCACGCTGGACTTCTTCTTTCTTCGTAACGTAAGTCCTCTCCACGACTCCACACTCCCATCCGAGATACAATCACCAACGCCGAGGCGCTAGTACGTCACTTCCATAAGGCACAGACCGTGCGGTGGTGCAGTCGGTCCGGCTTGCGATCGATCCTTCGAAGCCAGTATCCCACCGAACTCATCCACATGCAGCCTACCCAGCCCCACCTCAAGCAGAGTTCCAACTACACTTCGAACCATCCGGAACAAGAACGCGTTGGCTTCGATCGTGAAGAAGAGCCATGGTAGCTCCGCACTCCACTCAACCCGTTCCACCCGCCGAATGGTCACACTCCCTTTGGGCGGCTGACCAAACGCAGCGAAGTCATGCTCTCCGACCAGTGTTGCCGCAGCCAATCGCATAGCAGCAAGATCCAGTGGCCTGGCGACATGCAGGCTGTACCGTCTCGAGATCGGATCACGCACCGACGAATTGTAAATACTGTAGCGATAAGACCGACTTCGGGCGCTATAGCGCGGATGAAAACTCTGCGGGACTTCGGCCACCTCGCGAACCGCGATATCCTGCGGCAGAACTGCGTTAAGCGCTCTCTGCAGGTCATCTAGTCCATGTCGCCATGCCGTATCGAACGCAATGACCTGCCCTTCAGCGTGCACACCTGAATCCGTACGGCCCGCCGCCAACACGGTCGAAGTCTCACGAGTCACCTGCTCGAGCGCGTGCTCCAAAGCCTGCTGAACAGTCGGCGCCTCTGTCTGCCGCTGGAATCCACAGTAGTCTGTCCCATCATAGGCGACGATTGCCCGCACGCGCATCGCCGCCCTCCACGACTAGTCCTCAACCAACTCCAACAAGACCATCGGAGCAGCATCCCCTTTGCGTGGACCTAGCTTGTACATCCGCGTGTACCCGCCTGGTCGGTTAGCGTATCGGGGTGCAACCTCATCAAACAGCCTGCGCACCACATCAACTCGCGTACCGTCAGGCTCAGTGACCCATCGATGGAGGCGAGCATCAGCCAGACGGCGAGCGTGAACTGCACGACTTGGATCCTCTTCCGCAGCGGCCAACCCTCGCTTTGCCAACGTAATCAACCTCTCAGCCTGCCCGCGAATTGCGATGGCCTTCGCTTCCGTCGTTTCAATCCGTCCGTGACAAATGAGGGCCGACACCAGGTTGCGGCGCAACGCTGTACGATGCCCACTGGAACGGCTTAGTTTCTTTCCGGCGACACGATGTCGCATCTAGCACCTCCACACTCCCATCTAGTTCTCACTCTAGGAAGCCGTGCTCCTGGAGTTTCTCTTTCAGCTCTGTCAGTGACTTGTCACCAAAGTTGCGAATCGTCATCAGGGTATCATCACCCCGCTCGAGCAGCTCAAGAACTTCTCCAACACTCGTGATGCCCGTGCGCTTCAGCGAGTTGAATACCCGCACACTGAGATCCAACTGTTCGATGGGCACTTCGTACGCCTCACTGGCTGGCCCCGTCTCTTCTTCAACAGGCTCTGCTTCCTCTTCCACCGTAAGACCAGCAACTAGCCTGAGGTGCGATACGAGGATACGTGCGGCCTCCTTCAGCGCGTCCAACGGGGCGACCCGCCCATCACTCCAGATCTCCAGATTCAGACGATCGTAGTCTGTCATCTGGCCTACGCGAGCACGGTCGACATCAAAAGCGACCCTGCGAATGGGACTGAACACAGCATCAACCGGAAGCTCACCAATCGGCATGCGGCCGCGGCCTTCAGCCGGCAAATACCCGCGCCCCAACTCGACCGTGAAGTCCACATCCATATCCACATCGTTGGAGTCGACAGTGAACAGATACAGATCAGGGTTCAGTATCTCAATTTCAGGAGGAGCCTTGATGTCGCCCGCCGTCACCGTGCCGTCCTGCCGTACCTGCAGCGACATACGCATCGGCTCCTCGCCATCCATCGTCACCCGGATCTGCTTGACCTGCAGCATAACCTGCATGACAGCCTCACGCACACCCGGAATAGTGGAGAACTCGTGAGACACATCAGATATCCGAATCGAAGTCACTGCCGCACCAGGCAGTGACGACAACAACACACGCCGGAGTGAGTTCCCCAAAGTAACGCCGAAGCCACTTTCCAGCGGACCAATGACAAAACGGCCATAGGTTTGGGAAATCGCATCCGTCTCTATTTTTGGCAGCACCGTAACTGACAACACTTGCCTCCTCCGTCCAACCAGCCTATGGACTAACTAGCATCACACCGCACAGAGCCACCCACATCCACCTATCACGGCGGCTCCGACGCCTAGAGAGACCACAGAAGCGAGACGTTCGATATTCCCTCTATCGAGAGTAGTACTCCACAATAAGCTGCTCGTTCAATGTGGTGTCAATCTGCTCCCGCGTTGGCAGCATCAGGACACGCGTGGCGAGATTCTTCGCGTCCAAACTTAGCCAGCCCGGCAGTTTGCCCTCATCCATACCATCCTGAGCCAGCATCTTGAAGTAGTCCGCTTTGCGACTCTCGTCACGAACTGCTACGACATCTTCCGGCTGCACAATGTACGACGGGATATTCGTACGACGCCCATTGACAGTGAAATGACCGTGCTGTACAAGTTGACGTGCTTGCGCCCGCGAACTCGCGTAGCCCGTCCGGTACACGACATTGTCAAGACGACTCTCCAGGCGGACTAACAAGTTCTCGCCTGTCAACCCTGGCCGGTGCTCAGCTTCGCGGAAGTAGCGACGGAACTGCCGTTCAAGCACACCGTAGATACGGCGCGCCTTCTGCTTCTCACGCAACTGCCGCGAATAATCCGAGAGTCGACGACGTCGGAATTGCGCCAGGCGTCCATGATCACCAGGCGGATACCCGCGTTCACGCTCGAACGGGCACTTGGGGGAGAGGCAACGTTCGCCCTTCAAGAAGAGTTTCTCGCCCTCACGACGGCACAGTTTACAGACCGGGCCGGTATATCTTGCCATACCTAATACTCCTGTGTCTATCCGTAAGCTCACTTACCCTATAGGATACGAGCGAGCAGTTGTCTGTCTACACTCGGCGCTTCTTCGGCGGCCGGCAGCCATTGTGCGGGATCGGCGTGAGGTCCGTAATCGAACGAACGCGCAAACCCGTTGCCTGCACTGAGCGAATGGCTGCTTCGCGCCCAGGACCAGGCCCTTTCACAAAGACGTCGACCTCCGACATCCCATTGTCCATCGCATCCTGAGCCGCCTTCTGCGCAGCCTGTCGCGCTGCAAAGGGCGTGCTCTTGCGCGCCCCCTTGAAGCCCGATGTGCCGGCGCTCGCCCAACTGATGACGTTGCCCTGCATATCGGTCATCGTCACGATGGTATTATTAAAGGTAGCCCGAATATGAGCCTGTCCGCGAGGGATATTCTTCCTCACACGACGTCCGCTGGTTCGGCGTCGACCTGTCTGTCGATCTCGTGGCATTCTTCCTCCGCAGTAACCCGTTCCGGTAGAACGACGATATGATTCCTTCTAACTCTTACTTCTTCTTCATTCCACGGCGACGTCCACGCCCTGGAACAGTTCGCTTAGGACCACGCCGCGTGCGTGCATTGGTCCGCGTACGTTGACCGCGCACAGGTAGACTGCGGCGATGCCTCAATCCACGATAGCAGCCGATCTCGATGAGGCGTTTGATGTTCATCTGCACCTCACGCCGGAGATCACCTTCCACACGATAGTCCCGAGCGATGATATCGCGCAACATCGACACTTCGGCATCTGTCAGGTCACTCACCCGCGTGCTTGGATCAACTCCCGCCTGCGCGAGAATCTCACCGCTTAGGGCACGCCCAATACCATAGATATAGGTCAGACCCACATCTACCCGCTTGCCTCGTGGCAGATCCACTCCTGCAATACGCGCCATTCTCTTGCTCCTAGCTTCCTATTATCCCTGACGCTGCTTGTGCTTTGGGTTCTCACAGATAACCCGCACCACACCACGACGACGAATGATCTTGCACTTCGGACACATTCGCTTGACTGAGGGTGAAACCTTCATCTTCTATTCCTCCCTATCATTCCCATCCTGCAACACCCGGGCCCACCCCATCCGGCGTGCTCCTCAGGCGCTTCGTATTGAACCTACTGACAATCTCCGGGCATTGACCTGACAGCAGCCACAAGAGCCGTCTGTACATCGTCAATGGATTGCTGACCATCCACTTCAACCAATAGCTTCCTGGCGAAGTAATACCCGATGAGTGGGGCCGTATCCCGGTAGTAAGTGTACAGCCGATTACGTACGGTCTCCGAATTATCGTCATCCCGTTGATAGAGTTCTCCCTGGCATTCTCCACACACCCCGGGAACCTCGGGAGGGTTGGAAACCAAGTTGAACACAGCGCCACACTGACGGCAGATTCGCCGCGCTGTCAGGCGATCCATCAACACATCATCAGGTACCTGGATCAATGGCGCTACTGAGACACACCGCCCAGCAGCAACCAGTGCATCGTCCAGTGCCACAGCCTGCCCTAACGTGCGCGGAAACCCGTCCAGAATCACGCCTGCTTCGCAGTCCGGATGACCGATCCGATCAATGACCATTCTCACCGTCACGTCATCAGGCACCAGGTCCCCACGGTCCATGAAACTCTTGGCAAGCAAGCCCAATTCAGTCTTGCGCGCAAGGTTATCACGGAATAGATCACCGCTCGATACGTGGGGGATCCCCAACTCCTGAGCCAATAACTTGGCTTGTGTTCCCTTGCCAGCCCCAGGTGGTCCCAACAGAACTACAAAGTCCATACCAGCAACCTACTTGATGAATCCTTCATAATGTCGCATCAGCAGCTGAGCCTCCAACTGCCGCATCGTATCCACTACCACACCGACGACAATCAAGAGACCTGAAGACGTGATCAACAGTACTTGCGTCTTCAGGAACAAGTCCACAATGAAAGGCAACACCGCTACCCCACCCAAGAAAAGCGCCCCGACCAAAGTAATCCGTCGATAGACCGAGTTGATGTACTCAGCCGTCTTCTTCCCAGGACGAATCCCAGGAATGAACCCACCCTGTCGCTTGAGCGTGCCGGGCAGGTCCTGTTGCTGTACCATCACGTCGGTATAGAAATAGGTGAATCCCACAACAGCCGCAAAGAATATCAGCCCATACCACGGGCTGGCGCCGCTGAAGAAGCCCATAACACCCTGTGCGAGTTTCGACACGGCCTCGTTCCCGACCCCGACGAAGAACTGCGCGATCACGGCTGGAAACGCCAGGAACGACTGTGCAAATATCAGTGGGATCATACCGGCTGTGTTTACCTTCAACGGTATGTGACTGCTCCCACCCGCGTACATCTTGAT
>JAAZAN010000188.1 GCA_012514315.1 Chloroflexota bacterium | reverse complement strand
TTCAGGACCCGGTCGGTCGCGTCAATCAGCACCTGTACGATGATGGCTGGCGAAAGCTGGCTGACGAAAGCTATGAAATGGCACCGGCGAATTAAGGTCCTGCCGGCCGTCTGAGAAGGAGTGCCCCATGGCCAAGATAGACATCACCCGCACCGAGCTGGCCTGGCCCGGCAAGTACGACGATGAAGGCAACCTGGTTCCGCCGCGCCGCGTGAGTCTGCCCTTCCAGGTGATCGAGCGCGTCAACGAGACGCGTGCGACGCGTACTCAGCACGCCGGCCACGTAGGCACACTGTTCGATTACTGGCAGGCTGAAGATCAGGCCGCGGCCGACGACGGCGATGGGTGGCGCAACAAGCTGATCTGGGGTGACAACCTCTACGTGATGGGCTCGCTGCTGGAGCATTTCGCCGGCAAAGTAGACCTGGTTTACATTGATCCACCGTATGCTACCGGAGCAGACTTCTCCTTCAAGACTCACATCGGCGACGAAGAGGTCGCGAAAGAGCAGTCCATGTTGGAGGAGAAGGCATATCGAGATACATGGGGGCAAGGTGTCGACTCTTATCTCGGCATGCTCTACGACCGACTTGTGCTAATGCGCGACCTTCTGGCGGATACGGGATCAATATTCGTTCACGCTGATGTACACATGGGTCCCTACATAAAGGTGCTCCTCGACGAGTTGTTTGGAAAAGACAACTTCCTGAACGAAATTGCCTGGTACTACTACAACAAACTCCATGACAGCCGAAAGAAGCTCCTACCGAAAGCATTTGATGTGATCTTCTACTACGTCAAGAACCGCCAAGCCAATTACGTCTATCATCGGTTGGATGAACAGCGAGAGCAACCGGTGAAGAAGCTCAGATATCACAAGGTCAACGGCAAGATCCAGAACATTATCGGTGCTGATGGAAAAGCCGTAACCTACGTCAGCGAAACGCGAGTCGTTGACAATGTCTGGCGCATACGATGTCTGCAACCAGCAAACAAAGCAGAATGGGTGGACTTTGAAACGCAGAAACCAGTAGATCTGATTGAACGAATGCTACAAATCGCGTCGAATCCGGGCGATTTGGTGCTAGACGCATTTCTGGGCTCTGGCACCACTGTCATCGCAGCGGAACGCCAGGGACGCCGGTGGATCGGTATGGACATTGGGCGATTCTCAATGCACCTGACCAGGAAGCGTTTGCTCGATGAACCTGGTGCCAAACCATTCGAAGTTCTGAATCTGGGCAAATACGAGCGGCAGGTGTGGCAAGGTGTCACTTTCGCAGGACAAAGGCAAACCCAGCAGATGCTGGTCTTCGAGTATCTCAAGTTCATCCTGGAGCTCTACGGCAGCCAACCGCTCGCCGGCACACAGCATCTTCATGGCAAGAGGGGCGCTGCAATGGTACACGTCGGTGCGATCGATGCGCCGGTCACAATCGATGAGATCAACGCCTGCCTCGCCGAATGCAAGGCGATGGGCCAGAAGGAGCTACACGTGTTGGGCTGGGAATGGGAGATGGGGCTGGCCAACCTGATGGTGGATGCAGCCAGAGCGCAGGGAATCAGGCTTCTGCTGCTCACCATCCCGCGCGAAGTCATGGAGCAGCAAGCCGTTCAAAAGGGAGACATCCGATTCTATGAGCTTGCATATCTTGAGGCCAAGATCAAAACTCAAGACCTCAGTGCGACGGTGACGCTGACCGATTTCGTGATCCCCAACGACGAACTGATCCCACCCGAGGTGCGCGAGAAGATCAGCAAATGGTCCGACTACGTGGACTACTGGGCCGTCGACTGGGACTTCCATGACGACACCTTCGTCAACGGCTGGACGTCCTACCGAACCCGCCGCGACCGGTCGCTTCAGCTGCGCAGCGATCCGCACACCTACTCTGCCGAGGGCCATCACCGGATACTGGTCAAGGTGATAGATATCTTCGGAAACGACACCTCACAGGTGTATGAGTTGAAGGTGGCGTAGAACAACCGCAAGGAGACCATCATCATGAAACACCGATTCCTGTTGCTGAGCGCGTGCCTTGTGTCGGCATCGCTGCTCACCGCCTGTGGGGCGGACCATCCGCCACCGACGCCCGACGCCGCCGCCACGGAGGCCGTTATTGCAGCCAAGATATTCGCCACCCTGAACGCCGCAGCACCCACACCGGCGCCCACGGCCACCGTCCCGCCCGCAACGACAACGCTGCCGGCCCCCACCACTGTGGCACCGAGCCCTACCCCAGTAGCACCCACGCTCACGCCGACAGCGTCCCCGGCGCCCACCTTGACGGCCACCCAGCAACCTTCTCCAACGGCCATATCCGAGGGACCACTAGCCAGCATGCTCTCCGCGACCCTCAACGTACGCGCGGGCCCCGGCACGGGACATGCAGTGATCGCAACAGCGAAGCAGGGCGAAAGGTTGCCGGTGACCGGCCGAAACCTCGATGGCTCGTGGCTCGAAGTCATGCTTCCCGAAGGGCGAAGCGGTTGGATTTCTGCGTCTCTGGCACAACTCAACGTCCCAGCTGGAACGGTGGCAGCCGCCAGGACCATCCCAACGCCGCCTCCGGCTCCAACCGCTGCGCCCGCTGCCGAGAAGCCAGCGGCAGGAAAACGCGATCTTGAGGTGACTTTCGTGAATCCCCACTACGATTGCCAACAAATGGAGTGGTTCTACACCGGGGACGATAACGACAGTCATCCTCTGTGGGGCTACCGGGCGTTTCAAGTAGACCTATATATCAAGAACAACTCCCCAACTCCCATTGAACCGCCCTGGAGACCAAGACGATGGATCATCACCGACGGACAAACGGACGTGGTCAACGGTATCGTCTGGCAATGGGTGAATAGAAATACAGGCTATTACCCGCAGCCGGTGATTCAGCCGGGACAAGGCGCGGGATGGACGTTCCTGGCCTTTCCGATCGATCGACATCAGTGGGTCAAGGCGGTCGAATTCGTCTGGAACGACCAGGTGTATCGCCAGGAGTTCGACCTCGGCCAGTTTGGCAACGCCCACAACTACCAGGATTGCGGCTTCATCAAATCACACACTGAGCGGCCTACACCTACACCACGGCCATAACTCCGCAGTTGGAGGGACTCATTGA
>JAAZAN010000187.1 GCA_012514315.1 Chloroflexota bacterium | reverse complement strand
CGCAGGTCTCGCCAATCATGCGACAGCTTCTCGGCTGAGGCGACGACCGCGAAGACGTCCTCTGTTGTACGCAGTGAAAGCAGATTCTCGACTGGACCTCCGTATTCGAAGAGGACAATGCCATTCTGATCCTTAGTATACAGAAACTCAACACACCGTGAACCCGCTAAGCGCTCACGTATCTCCAGCCAGGCAATCTGCTCGACACCGGGCATAGTCTGTGCGTAGAAAAGACGTGGGGATCTCATAGCTCCGTGCAGGGTTTGGTCGACAAATACACGATGACACTCTACTCTCTGCGCACGCGCCGACGAAAGAGCAGGCGAAGAGGAGTGCCCGGAAACTCGAAAGCTTGTCGTATCTGGTTCTCCAGGTAACGCCTGTAACCGAAGTGAACCAGATCGGGGTCATTGACGTGAAATACAAACGTTGGCGGGTCAGTATCAGGCTGCGAGACGTAGTAGACCTTCAGGCGCCGCCCACTCTTGCTCGGAGGGGAATGACGTACCAGGGCCTCCTGAACCAGGCGGTTGAGTTCTCCAGTCTGGATACGGCGAGTACGAGCCGCTCGAACCTCGAGTGCCGTTGGGATGACCTTGTCCACACGCTGACCCGTCAGGGCCGACACGAAGAGCACCGGGACGTAGTCCATAAATCGCAGGGCCTCGCGCACCCACGCGGTGTACTCGCTCATTGTGTGGGAATCCTTCTCGACCAGATCCCACTTGTTGACGATCACCACAACACTGGCCCATTCATCGAGTATCAGACTCGCTACGTGGGTATCCTGTGCCGTGATACCGTCGACGGCATCGATCACCAGGAGCGCTACATCAGCCCGTGACAGTGCTCGCAAGGCTCGCAAGACGCTGTAACGTTCGACGCCCTGTTCTATCTTGCCTCGCCGCCGGATGCCTGCAGTGTCGATCAGCGTCACTGGAATGCCTTCCCACTCCAGGTACGAATCGATCGCATCGCGCGTTGTTCCGGCCACCGGACTGACAATCATGCGCTCCTCTCTCAAGAGCTTGTTGAGCAGCGATGACTTCCCCACGTTCGGGCGACCTACAATCGCGATCCGGATGCTTTCATCATTCGGCTGGGGCTCAACCTTGGGTAGTGCTTCCACCAGATCATCCAAGAGATCGGCGACGCCAATGCTATGCAGGGCAGAGATCGGGTAGACTTCACCCAGGCCCATACTGTAGAAATCCAGTGCATCACGACGTAGACGCTCGCTGTCTGCCTTGTTAACTGCCAGGAAGATCGGGCAGCGCGCCCGGCGCAGGATGTCCGTCACTTCGTGGTCACCTGGCGTCACACCTGTGACCGCATCAGTCACCAAGATGATTGCATCTGCATCCCGTACCGCTTGCTCGGCTTGTTCTCGCATCAGCGCAATGTAGGGGGCTGAATCTTGAGCCAACACACGTTCAGGACTTGGACGTCGGCCACTGAGTACGGTCTCGGGTAGCACCTCAATACCGCCAGTATCCACAATCGTGAACGTGACGCCATTCCACTCCGCGATCGCGTGGAGGCGATCTCGCGTGGTGCCCGCGCGGTCGTGCACAACGGCGATCCGTTGTCCCGCAATCCGGTTGAACAAGGTGGACTTACCGACATTGGGTCGGCCAACGATGGCTACAAGTGGACTGTTCATTCGAATTCACTTCCCTTATTGTCGCCTACTCTGCAGCATCGCTGGGGCCCGTTGGTGTCTGTGTTGTCCGATCGGCCAGTTCAACCTGGACAGTCGGGGGAAGAATGCTCTCGGCCGTAAGTCCTTCGGGCACAATCACGCGAGGCTCGATACGGTGTGTTCCTGGTTCCAGGCCAAATAGATCCAGCACGACGCGAACGTCGTCGGGCTGCAGGTTCTCTAGCAAGGGCAGTGATCCGGTGAGAATGACCTGAATGCTCTCAGGTGACACGGTCGCTGTGAACGAAGGCTCCATCCCCTGTAGTTCGGGGATGATCTCAATGGTCTGACTGCTCTCAATGGGCTCTACCGATACCCTGACCTCGACTGGTTGTTCTCCAATCACGACGCCAACATTGCCTGTTAGGCTCAGCGTGGGACGGACGATGACGTTGGCCTGCGCTCCCTCAATGTCAATAGGGTCTGTCTCGATGAAACCAGGGAGTGCAGCGATGACATCAGGTGAGCCGAAGACTGTGACGGCGGGTGGAGTAACTGCGATGCCCGTAATGCGATATCCCTCCGCAACTTGTCCCTCCGTGACCACTTTCACTGCTAGTTGCCGATAGTATCCCGATAGCTCGATGGGTATGCGGACAGTCGTCACGTCTGGTGATAACTCAACCGATGGTACAGAACGTCCATCCTGGTCGACTGCCCTCAGGCGATACTGTCCCTCTACATCACTGATCGCGTCTTGGACCGAGACAACTGTCGTCAATTCGATGACCTGAGACACATAGGATTCAGGGCCACTGACCGTGGCTTCTAGAGGCTCTAGCGTGGCGGCGCGCCGCAGGTAACCCAGCGGTGGCTCTCCTTCGATCTTGACGCGTACAGGCACCACTCGCTCCGAGTATCTTTCCAATTCTACAACGACTTCAGATGGCTCGACGGACAATAGTCGCACAGGCTCCTTTCTGACGGTTACCTGTACAGGCACTTCATGAACGCCCACACCAAGACCGTTCAGGTCGGCTGTCACCTCGAAATCGTCCAGTGCCAGCGAGTTCCATACCGAACTGGTCGTGCGTAGTCCCACTTGCACTCGCTGGCTGAACTCCCCTACAACGATCATGCCATCGGGCAGATTTGTGAGTGTCACTGGAATCGGCTGTGGATAGTCTCCAGAGCGGCTTGGGTCACTCTCCTCAGTAGCGACTAACCACGCCAGCAATGCGAGTAAGAGGGCCAACACCACCAGGGGGAGGTTGCTTGCAACCCAACGCAATGCGGCTCTCACGACTGATCTCCTCGCAATATCCGGCGCCCCCAGGCTAGCCATCGGGGCCAGGCACGCTCGAGAACTGGTTGGAACAACGCCTTGAGTACGGATTCCAGACGTCGGGAATCCAGATCACGAATGATACGCCCGCCATGAGCAACAGACACTGAGCCACGTTCCTCGGAGACGACGATAGCGACCGCATCGCTCTCCTCAGTGATCCCAATGGCAGCGCGGTGCCGCAATCCCAACTGGCGATCTGCAAGAAAAGCCGTAGAGAGGGGTAGGACGCAGGCCGCAGCCATCGCGCGCCCGTTGCGAACCACCACCGCACCATCGTGTAGTGTGGTATGGGGATCAAAGACATTCACGAGTAATTCCGGCGTCATTACAGCGTCTAGGGCTACTCCGGTATCTACAAACTCTTGAAGCCCTGTCTCACGCTCAAACACGATGAGAGCACCATATTTCCTGGAAGCCAGCGTGTCGCAGGCCGAGACGGTCGCCACAATAGCATGTTCCAGTAGGGCCCGGTTGCCAGTTGAGCGCCCGACGAGTGCGCCAGCCCGTCCCAGTCTCTCCAGGGCGCGCCGCAACTCAGGCTGAAAGACGATGGGGATGCCTACCAACAAGGCGGGAAGCACACTCTGGGCCAGCCAGCCAAAGGCGCGCAGACGAACAACGCCTCCCAGCAGAGTAATCACGATCATGAGAAAGATCACTCCACGAAGCACCGGCACGGCACGAGTGCCACGAACCAGATAGAGGATCCAGAAGAATATGGAGCCTACAATCAGGATATCGAGTACATCTATCCACGCAAGCCGCTGCACGTACCACAGTAAGTCGGCCACAATCAGTTTCCCATGCCTCGGTGGTCACCATGTATGGTTCAATCGAGATGCTGCAACAGTAGTCGGTAATCCTCCACGTTAGGGGGATTGAGGGCGATAATCACGCGTACTGTCTTCCTGGCATCATCAATCCGCCCCCCCTCTAGCTGAAGGTCTCCTAGCTTATCTAGATGCTTCAATGCCTTATCAACGACGCCTGCATCGAGATATGCCTGCGCTGCCTGAATGCGCAATGGGATGTCGTCCTCGTACTTGCGTACAGCTTCCTCCAAGATGGCGAACATCCGCTGCTTGTCCTCGCCCTTTCGATACATGTCTGTCAACGCGTTCAGCTCAGCAACGAACAGGTCCCTGTGGCCAAACCGTTCGTAGAGCTCCATGAGGACCAGACGTGCACGCTCGTTACTTGGATCGACCTTGCGGATCTGCTCGTAGATACGCATAGCGCTCTTGAAGTCCACACGCTGCATATCGATATCAGCAATGAGGTGTAGAATCTCAGTCTGCCATTGGGACGATCTATCACTGCGTGGTGCCAGCGGCAGCGCCTCCTGATATATCTCTCGTGCCCGGTCCATTTGGGCCATATGATAGTAGCTCTCGGCCAGTTTCACGTAGTGCTCGAGAGCGTCATCGATGTATCCATAACTTATGAGCAGATCGATCAGCTTGGTGCGGACCGAGGCATTCACTGGTGCGAGGGACAGTGCCTGGCTGTACATTGCGATTGCCTGATGGGTCTGTCCACGAACCCGGTAACTGTCCGCAATGGCGACAATCTTTGCAGCCGCCTCCTCGACCTTGCCCATATCGTTGAGGATCCGGACCAGTTGCCGGTGAATAGGCATGTAGGTCGGTGCATTTCCGAGAGCCTGGTAACACTCCTCTAGCGCAGCATAGAATTGCCCTTGCTCAGCATATCCTTGCGCCATAGCGATCGACTCAAGGATTCCCTCAGAGTTGGGAACAGTCAACATCTCAGCTAGGCTGATCACCGGCCCAATGTCGTTGACCAATGCATCAAGGCGTCGGCGTGCCTGAACGACTCTGTCCTCCCAACCATCTTGACTGAGAAAATCCACCAGCAAGTTTATGAACTCCAACAATCGTTCTTGCTCATTTTCCACAAGGTAGCTATCAGCCAGACCGTCGTACAGCCGGACCAGATCATCCGCTTGTTCACGACGCACAACCGACAGATCGAGCATCTTGAGGACCTCTAGGAAATGCCTGAGGGCTTCATCAAGTGCCCCTTGTCCTCTGAAACACTCCCCAAGGGCGAAATAGGTGCCGAGCGAATACTCTCTGTGCCACGCTACCCGTTCCAGTTGAGCGATCGCGGCAGCAAACTGCAACCTGCTCTGATAGAGCAGGCCGAGGTTGAAGTGTACGCCGGGGTGCTCGAAGCCGGTTGCCAACAACTCTTCGTATGCATCAATAGAATCGTTGACTCGCCCGCGTGTTTGATGGTCAATGGCGCGGCCCAGATGAGCGCCTATCTCCGTCTTGTCTGCCGCCGAGGATTGATCGGTCACTAGGCTTGAACCTTCATCGAAGACACTCTCGGCTAGATCGGCCAGTGTCCGCCGCACGATGGTCGCCATCAGACTGCCATGTTCGTTGGCCAAGCCAGCATTGACTACACTTGATGTTACAGAAGTCTCCGCCTGCTTCACGGCGTCAAGCAGGTCGGCTCCAACGTCTGCTACACCCTCTGTCGTCACCTCCACCTCTGCGGGTACTTCATCGTGAAGCACACTATCGAGAACGGCTTGCGCTTCAGGGTCATGTGGTGCCAGTCTGAGGGCGTGTCGACACATCTCGGCCGCACGCTCGCGCTGTCCCCTTCGCTTCAGGATGCGAGCCAGTGTCAGGCTTTCCTGTACCGCCTCCTTGATCTGGCCTCGCCGCTGATAGTACTGCAGCAGATGGGCGTGGGCCTTCTGATTGCCCGGGTCTGCACGCACTGCATCCTGCCAGCGCTCAAGCGCCAGGTGGGGAGCTTGTTGTTGTCTGATGTAGCACTCGGCTGACGTATGGTAGGACTCCGCTGCTTCCCGTCGCTGTCCCAACTGCTCTTGCGTCCGTCCAATGCGCTCAAACAGCACCGGGTCTTGGCGAGACAGCTCACTGGCTTGCTGATAGTATTTGAGAGCCGGACGGAAATGCCCGGACTCGAAATGAGCTAACCCAAGAGAAGTCAGCACTCCCACATCCTGCGGAAACTCCGTCAGGGCACGTTCGTAGGATTCAATGGCCAGTTGCCAGTTGCCGTCCCAGGCGGCGCTGGCACCGGAGCGCACAGCCTCCTCAAAGACCCTGCGGTTGCGTGCCATATCGTATCCTTCCGTAGTTGGAAGCGAATGCTATGATGCTACGACATCAGCTCGACGAGGATAGCCTTCTGCGCGTGCATGCGATTCTCAGCTTGGTCCCACAGCACCGAGTGGGGTCCATCACAGACCTCGTCAGTGATTTCCTGCCCCCTGTGCGCTGGTAGACAGTGCATGACGATGACGTCGGGATTGGCCTGCTCAACGAGAGCTTCATTGACTTGGTAAGGCTGGAAGGCCTTTCTGCGCTCTTCAACCTCGTCCTCCTGTCCCATTGAGGCCCACACATCCGTGTAGATCACATCTGCTCCCGCGACGGCCTCAGTGGCATCTTGGGTGCTGGTCAGGCGGCTTCCGCTTAGGGCTGCAAACTGCTCTCCGATCTGCCAGACGTCGGCCGGAAACTCGTAACCTGCGGGTCCAGAGATCGTGAAATCCATTCCGAGCAATGCCGCACCAAATAGCAGCGAGGTTGAGACATTGTTGCCATCGCCGATGAAGGTCAGTTTCCTTCGCTGCAGTTTTTGCCCCTTATGCTCAATAATCGTGAGAAAATCGGCAAGCGCCTGACATGGGTGTGCAAAGTCGGATAGTCCATTGATAATGGGTACCCGCGAGTATTCTGCCAAAGTCATCACGTCGGAATGGCGAAAGACGCGCGCCATGATGATGTCGACGTAGCGCGATAGCACACGTGCCACATCGGGAACGCTCTCCCGTTCACCCAGCTTGATTTCAAACGGAGACAGGTAGAGAGAGTTCCCTCCCAGGTGAAGCATCCCCATCTCGAAAGACACGCGCGTGCGGAGTGATGGCTTCTGAAACACCATGCCCAAAGTCTTACCTTGAAGCAGTGGGCGATTCCCGCCCCCGCGCCATTCCTTTTTCAGTTCGATTGCCAGGTCCAATAGACCCCTGAGATCATCCGATGTCAGATCAGCCAGCGTGAGAAAGTGATCCATGGTCCTACCTCCAGAGGGTTTGAGTCCACATCGCAGTATACCACAAGCCCCACATGAGCAAAAGCTATGGTCCGGCTGAGAACTGCTGATGAAGACGGAAGGCGGAGGGCTGAGGAACACTAGAAACCCATCTGACGCCGTGCGGCGCGCCATAGATTCGTGCGCACTTGATCGCGTGAGTGACCCGCCTGATTAAGCAGTTGCTTGACCTGTGCCCGTCGAGAAGTATGGGCTTGGGAGCAGAGTGGAGCTTCCGAGAAGCCTTGTCTGCGTGCAAAGCGGAGGAGTCGATTCTCTGGAATGTAGATAAGCGGCCGAATCAGTGTTACAATGCCTCCGAAGAACGGCACGGCTGGTGCCATCGTCTCGAGTTGCCCCTTGTACATCAGGCTCAAGAGTGTTGTACTGGCAGCGTCGTCCGCATTATGGCCATACGCTATCTTGCTGCATTTCAGTTCAGCCGCCGCTTGGAACAGTGCCTTTCGGCGGTTCAGAGAACAGCGAAAACAGTCAGGGGGATAGGGTTCGCTCGGTGGAAACATGATCTCCACAGACCTGTATGCGACTCCGTTATTCCCCAGCCATGGCTCCAAAGTGGGGCGAGCATCGGGTGGGTAGCCCCTGGATCCATAGATATGGATCGCGACCAGCTCATACTGATAGGGAACCTTGCGCTGGTGACTCAGCAGCAGATGCGTCAGCGCGTAGCTGTCCTTGCCACCCGAGATGGCCACCGCCACACGATCTCCAGGCGCTATGAGGCCGAACTCATTGATGGCACGAGAGACGTCCTTGAGGAGATAATAGGCTTCCCGATCTGTGCCGGGGCCGGACATCGCTAGCGCGCAAGCTCCCGCGCGGCCTCGCGCCCGGCGTACTGTGCCCTGTAGTACGCCTGATAGTGTTCGCCGTTCTTGATCGGCCGCCACCACCACTCGTTCTCAACATACCAACGAACAGTGCTCGTGATGGACTCCTCGCAAGTATGCGCCGGCGCCCATCCCAACGCACGAAGCTTCGAGATGTCCAAGGCGTAGCGCCGATCGTGACCGGGACGATCCTTAACGGGCTGAATCAGGCTCTCGGGCTTGCTAAGCAGACCCAAGATGAGACGTGTCATGTCGAGATTTTTCATCTCGGACCCACTGCCTACGTTGTACGCCTCTCCAATCTCACCCTGGTGCAGGACTAGATCAATGGCGTCGCAGTGGTCGAGAACATAGTGATAGTCACGAACCTGAAGGCCATCGCCATAGAGAGGCAACGGGAGATCATCGATCGCATTTGTGACGAACAGAGGCACGACTTTCTCAGGATACTGATAGGGACCGACGTTGTTGGCTCCCCGTGTGATGGTGACGGGTAACCCGTACGTGATGTGGTAGGCCAGAACCATGAGGTCAGCACTGGCTTTGCTCGCTGCATAGGGGCTCCGAGGCGCTATCGGATCACTCTCCTTGGAAGTTCCCGTCGGCACATGTCCGTAGACCTCATCGGTCGATATCTGATGGTAACGTTCCATACCCATCTCGCGCGCTGCCTCAAGCAGCACGTAGGTGCCATATACATCAGTCTGGATGAAGGCGTCCGGATCTAGGATTGACCGATCGACATGCGTCTCGGCGGCGAAGTTGACAATCGTATCCACGTTATGGATCTGCAGAGACTGTCCGACCTTCTCAGCGTCACATATATCGCCCTGAATGAATACGTAGCGGTCTCCGAATCGGCTGGCTACGTCCTTGAGGTTATCCAGATTGCCCGCGTAGGTCAGTTTGTCGTACACTATCACGTGGTAGTCTGGATGTCTCTCCAATATCAGCCGGACGAAGTTCGAACCGATGAAACCTGCGCCCCCGGTTATCAAGAGTGTACGCACGCTAGCCTCCCGTTTCGGAGATTGCTCATCAGGATGGACAGCGTGCATTCTACCACGCATATCCACTGTTGCACAACCTTGACTATCACAGTTGAGCTGCTATCATATGATTGGCAACGGCTGAAGGACATCTGCATCTTATGTATCTTGGTGAGCTCCACAGGAAACGAAAAGTGCGTTCTTCGCCGGTCCGGGTGGTGATTCTGCTACTTCTCATCGGCGTCAGTCTGTACGTGTATGCCCTGGTTAGGGAAGAGACGGTCGAAACAACATTCCTCCTGACCCCCACCCCCACGCGTTCAGCTCTCTCGTATCGTACTGAAGCCGAGGAGTTCTACATGCGCGGTGAACTCGGGTTGGCGGTGGTGGCCTATAACCAGGCTGCTGCCCTGGAGCCTGACAGCATTGACCTGAGAATTCCTGTCATTGGTCTGCTCACTGTAGACGGGAAGACCGCTGATGCGGTTCGCCTTGGCGAGGAACTGGTTGAGATAGCCCCGGACGACGCTCGTGTCTGGGCCGCACTGGGCACAGCGTATGACTGGAACCGCGATATACCGGAAGCCATCGAGGCCTGTAATCGAGCTATTGAGCTGGATTCTACTTATGCCGAAGGGTATTCTTGCTTGGCTGAAGCGTATGCAGATGCCGGACGATGGGCAGAAGCTGTCGAAGCTGGCCAAATGGCGCTACAGCTAGATGATCGGAGTGTCGATGCCCACCGCAACTATGGTTACGTGCTCGAGCTGCAAGGAAACTGGTCAGGAGCGATCGAGCAGTATCAGAAGGCGCTCGAGATCAACCCCAACCTTGCCTATATCCATATCGCCATCGGTCAGAACTACAGGGCGCTGGGGCGACTTGAGAAGGCCCTGGAAAGCTTCGACAAAGCCGCCGAGGTGTCACCAGGCAACGCACAGGCCAACTACGAGATTGGTTGGACACAGCTTGTCTACTACGGTGAATATCACATTGCCGAGGGATATCTCGAGAAGGCTGTCGAGGCAGACCCAAGTCTCGGACGTGCCCATGGGTCCCTCGCTATCGTATACTGGGGACGCCGCAACTACGAGGACGCGATACCCAGTTTCGAAAAGGCCATTGCGCTGGAAACAGCCGCGACTCGGCGCAATGCAAGGGAGTTTCTAGTGACTGTCGAGCGAGCGGACGCCAGTCCAGACTTCCCTTCGGGTGAAGTGGTTCTCAGCGGACGACTTCGGCACGGCGAGACGGGCGCTCGTGATTCGCTGCAGGCGACTCTGGCGCCATTGAGCGATGGCGAACCGTGGAGTCGGGCCGGCGGGACGATTGCGCTCGATACAATCACCGGCAAGTACACTGTGGAACTGCAGGGACTTCCCAGTCCCCAGGATGGGTATGTGTTCGTTGGGTGGTTCAACCCAATGCCCACGCTCTCGGGTGGCACAGTGTCAACCGGCCCCCTCCAACCGGGTGTGAACGGTGATGTGCGGTTGGCTCAAGAGACTGGGTGGGTCAGCGGGCCGCCCATTGAGTACTTCTACACATTGGGGCTCGCCTATTTCTACCTGGATGAGTGCGACAAGGCGTATCCGGTGTTCAATGCCGCGTTGCAGATTAATCCCGAGGAACACAACGCTCAAGATGGTTTGAGCTACTGTCGTGCAGTCAGTCAGTAACTTGCCATGTT
>JAAZAN010000186.1 GCA_012514315.1 Chloroflexota bacterium | reverse complement strand
CTGGGCAGCACAAGCGTAACCACGGGCAGGCACGGCGGATCGCCGGTACGCCAGTGGTATGAGCCGTATGGAGAGGTGCGCTGGAGCACGGGCGGACTGCCGACGGACTACGGGTTCACGGGACAGCGCTGGGATGATTCGATCCGGTTGATCCAGATGGGAGCACGCTGGTATGATGCCCGGATCGGGCGGTGGATCAGCGCGGATACGATTGTGCCGGTTCCGGCGAATCCACGGAATTTCAACAGATATACCTATTGTGGAGACAACCCTGTCATCTTTGTGGATCCCACTGGCCACATGCAGTGGCCGGGCGATGGTGGTGAGTCGAATCCACAGCAGTATCGAGTCAGGCCTTGGGAATACCAATACCTGCTCACTCCTGAAGAGCAAACCTGCCTACAGGACCGTCTCTATCCAGGACCAGACACTGCCGACATCTTCCGTATTGCCGGTGACGCCCTGAGTGGTATTCAGATCACCGGCGAAGTGGGGGAGATGCTGGCAAACCCAAAGACGTGGCGAGATGCTGGCAGACTCATAAATGTGCAGGCCTCAGCACTGGAACTCGGGATTGTCTGGGGGGCAGATATTTATGAGTATGGTTGGGGTCGGAAGCAAGGTACGGGAATCGCCAGCACCGAGTTCGCATCGGCCGTGTTTGTGGATGGGGCCATTACAGTAGTTCCACCACTGGTCGGAGCGGCAGTGGGCGCCACAGTTGGTGGCCCTCCTGGCATGCTAGTAGGGACGGTTGCCGGTGAGGCAAGTTCGGTAGTTGTCAGTGCTGTGTTCCGAGATCAGCTTGTGCTCGTTGTCGACGGCCAAGTCATGCATCCATTCGTGGAATGGCAACGGACCCATCCCCATGAATCCCCTGAGCATTCTTACTGGCTGCCCTACTACGGACCGACCAACAGTCGGTTTGCCGATTAGGTAACGGCCTTCTCAGTGCAGCCATCAGCAATATTGAGGAGGACTACAGGAATGCAAGACAAAGCCCAAAGCGACGGTCGCGATGATCTCCGCAGTGTTGTCCTTGGACACCTTGAACATCACAAGAAAGCACGCACCTTGGCCCTGAACCTATTCTCTGCATCATGGATGGCGCTGATTCTTTGGGGCAGCCTCTACTCCACAAATAGGGCAGCGGCGCTATGGATCGCCGCTGCCCTTTGGCTCACGGATCTCATCTGGGCAATCGTGGCGGTGATCGCGTGGAGGCAGGTTCCTGAAGCAGACGAAAGCGACCCAGATGAGCCGCACAGTTCACAGGAGCACATTGACACTGTGTGGTTCAGATTGTCGAGGGCAAAAATACAGGTGACCGTGGAAGTGGCCTTTCTCCTAGGCGGGTTGGGCATACTAAGACCTATGTTAGCTCTGAGATGGATCGTCGTCGTGGGGTTAGGAATCTACTTACTGGCCATCATAATCTGGGCGAGACTACGATGGAGACTGGTTGAGGGCCATGAGATCGGATGGCCGAAGGATCGCTGGTGGGGAAAGTTGATGGTGTGGAGCAACAAACTCGGCGCTCTGAAGGTCGCCCTGGGGACACCTGGGCTGATCTTCATTGCTGTGCGCCTGCAGCTCCTGACTGTCGATCTGTTACTGAACGTAGTTGGGGTGGAAGCGATTGTTAGTGGGGCGCTTCTCGTTAGCATGACCGTATATGATGTGCAGGTAGTTGCACTCCACAAAGAGGAGCTTGCGAGAAGAGTACAAGCAAGCACCTGACGTTCTGTCAAGTAAGGTTGCAGACGGCCGAGCTGGACGACGGCCAGGCAACGCTGTGGCTAACCGAGGTGCAGATCCTGAGCTACGGCTACGGGACAGCGTTCATGCACGACCGGGTAGGGCTGCGGCTGCAGAACGCGCACACGCACTTCGACTGGGTCGCGTTCGAGCCGGAGGCGGGGGAGCGAGTCGTGACGCCCACGGTGGGCGCGGCGGATCACTTCGCCTACGACGCCAACGGGAACATGGTGCTGCGGGTGGAGGTCAGCGGGACGGCGACGATCACGGCTGAACGCCGGTAGCCGTTCAGCTCCGGGGTATGAGCAAGCGTTCGACGTGGAGAACCGGCTGACAGCGGTGACGGCGACGCAGGGCGTGAGTGTCAGCGTGACGCGCTTCGG
>JAAZAN010000004.1 GCA_012514315.1 Chloroflexota bacterium | reverse complement strand
GCATCCACTAGAACGGGACAACTCCAGAGGCCGACCGGCCCACGGGTGGGTCACTTGGGCCTGAAACCGACCCATGCATGGGTCAGGCCAGCTACGAGGGGCCGAAACGGATCCACAGCGGGTCCCTTCCGTGAGGCTGGCGGCTGTTCCTCGCGTGCCTGAACCTGTTCACCCGATTTGGCGCCTGCTTGCGGTCAACGCCATGTGAGTGCTATGTGATGATTCGCACTGTCTCGGTGTGAGTAAAGTTTAGGTGGGGGCAGGAGGGGCCAGCTGGGAGGCCTGCAGGCTTACAGGAAACAGGAGGACGGAATGCGTTCCTCTCGAATTGATGGTCAGAAAGCAAAAGCCCATCAAGGAGGTAGCATTCCGTCGTGTTCAATATAACAGATGAAGGTGCAGTCTCGCTAACGGATATCGAGATGATTTTTCTCCATGTAATGGGAGTGGTGCTCAGCGACCTGATGGCTGAGACACTCGAAGAGTTGGATGCACGGATACTGGGTAGACGTGACAAGACCAGGTATGAGTTGGTGGATATACGTTCCAGGATAATCGAAACGGTGCTGGGACAGCCTGTAACGTTCAAGCGCAGGTACTACAGGGATCGTGAAACGGGCGAGTACGTGTTCCTTCTGGATCAGCAGATTGGCCTTGACCGGATGACCAGGACTAGCCCAGCGCTCCATGACCTGATGATCCGAGCGGGCACGATGGAGGCATCGTACCGAGTAGCTGCCGAGAACCTGGCGCGAATAGTCGGAAGTCGAATCACCACCCACGAGACAATAAGACAGTATGTGCTGAAGGCGGGGAGACTGTCCGATTCCCTCGATGAAGAGCTGATTGAAAAAGCTGATGGCAAGCGCAAGGTAGATATGCTGTTCATCGAAGCTGATGGGATCTGGATGCATCTGCAGCGCGCTAAGAAGCGCAGCATCGAAGAGAAGCTGATGACAGTGTACGAGGGATGGGTTCCGCGCGAAGGTAACCCATCCGAATTCAGCCTCAAGAACTCTTCGATGTGGAGCTCCCACGAACAGGCCGAAGATTGGTGGGACAGGGCGAGCCGGTGGGTGTACGGCAAGTACGACATAGACCCTGACACCACGGTGGTGCTGGGGGGAGATCGTGCAAGTTGGATCAGGCAGGGGACGCGGTATTTTGGCGGTAAGCACGTTCTATACCAGGTAGACAGGTTTCACTTCACCAGGGATATAAGGCGCATCTTTGGCAAGGACAGCGAGGCAGCTGCGAAAGTAATGTCCGCGGTAGATCAGGATCCCACGGGACAACTGCTCATGCGATCCCTGGCGGAGGCTCGTCCGTTTGCCTTGAGTCACAAGCGAAAGGATCTTGATGCGCTAATCTCTGACCTATCGACGATTCCCGATTGCGTGTGCGACTATCGTGTCCGACTTCGCGCAGTCGGCATGGACACATCGGGTCTTCGGGGTCTGGGAATAGCCGAATCTCAGGTCAACAGGGTGAGTAACCGAACGAAGAAGCAGGGTCGCAGTTGGGCGACTCGAGGGCTGAAAGGCATCATGAGCATGCAGTGCGCCAGGTTCAGCGGGAACCTGAACAGGGTGCTTAAGCTGATGCCGAACTCCGCCAAGGTACCGTCGATCAGCAAGGCAGAGGCATCCAAGGTCGCAACCCAAGTGATCCACGCGGTATTCGAGTCATGGCCACGCCGTCAAGGGCTTCACCCGCCGATCATGGATAGCGGTCGAACAGCAAGCGGGGGAATGTCTCATCTGTTTCATCAGCTACTCAATGGTGCCTAGGATTCCAGCCGCGAGCCTGATCGCTACAATCGCTCCTGCGTGGCGTGCCTGACGTCAAGGGCGCCGGAGCGGGCGAAGCCGACCCCTTGACGTCAGGTGCAGCCACGCATACGATGCCGGCGGATCAGGCTCAGAACCAGTCAGTGCTGGTAAAGCAGATCTGGTAAGGAAGCTGCAACCGTACGAACCAGTCTAGACCATCAGTTCACCTTGGGTCAGCAGGTACTCCCCCACTAGAGCTTGACACGGTCCCTTGCCTGTCCACTGATTGACACCAAGTCCCTCGGGATAGTAAGATGGCGGTGTGCACAAATCTGTGAACACCACTCAGGAGGGATTTGCGTGAGCATATTCCAGAAGCGTGTAGACGCCTTCTCGCAGCATCTCGCTGGCCTCAAGGCGGCTGACAGATACTACTACCTCCAGCAAGTCGACGAACT
>JAAZAN010000185.1 GCA_012514315.1 Chloroflexota bacterium | reverse complement strand
GGATTGGGTCAGGGTATGAGGATCAAGTGGCATTCAACCGACGTCTGAGAATGCGGAATGGCAGAACCTACACGCATCCAGGTAAGGGCCACCCTGACCTCATCGAATTTGCTGGTCCCACGGATCCAGAGGTGGGCGTCATCGGAGCATGGAATCAGGACAACTCGCTGGTAGGTTGCGTGGTCAACTATGCCTGTCATGGCACAACTGGCCCCGGCGGCATTTCGGCCGACTGGATCTACTTTATGGAGCAGACCATCCGCGGGGCCTGGGGTGACGACGTTATCATCGTCTTCCTCAATGGCGCCTGTGGAGACGTAACCCAGGTCAACAACCTCTCCCTGGACTGGGCCGACATGGGCGAACGGTCCACACGCTTTGTAGGAACTCGCGTTGGAGCGGAAGTGGTCAAGGTATTGGCAACCGTACCCACCGGTGAGGCTTCTCCAGTGACCAGTTGCTCGAGAGTGCTCGAGATCCCCCGGCGTAGACCGTCTGCCAGCAGGATTCAGAATAGCCTGGATATTGTGAAACGGGGTCAACCCGGGTCGACCGAGTGGTTGTTTGCCAAAGAAACGCTGATGCTCGATGCGTTGCTTGAATCAGATCCTCTCGTTGAGGTTGAGGTTCAGGCAATACAGATCGGCCCGGCCGTATTGGTTGCAAACCCAGCCGAGCTGTTCTGTCAACTCGGACTGGACATCAAGGCGGATAGCCAGTTCCCATTCACATACGTTGTGGAGCTGGCCAACGGGAAGATCGGCTATGTACCCACTGAAGAAGCGTTCGGACCGAGCGGCGGAGGATATGAGACGCGGCTGACTTCCTACTCGAACCTCCCAGTATCGGCCGGTGCGAGCATCGTGAGTACGAGCAAGGCGCTGATCAGATCGCTCCAGCCGGGCCCTGCGCCAGCTCCTCCTGGAACCAGCGCCTGGACAGAGGAATGGGACTATGGCAACGCGCCCCCGGATCTCGAGTGACGGGGCGACTTCTTGGCCGATCCTCCCCTCACACGACATCGCTGGCATGCGCCTCAACATGGTGGACTCATCGCCGATCTGGTCCCCCATTCTACCCTATGGTACACAACCTGATCTGTTTGCCAAAAGACATGCCATATGCTAGAATGAACGCCGTCTTCTGAACCGAGCCCGGATTCCACTGCAATCTGGGTAGTGTTGTGTCAGCGAGACGCACGAATCTAATAAGGTCGCAGCGCGATTGGCCCTCACGACCAAGCTGCTTTGGCCAGGAGATCTAGATGGAAGACCTAAACTCAGACAACAAGTCTGTCTTGAATGAAACGGCAATCACGGAGCTCGGGCTCCGCACACGCACACGAAACGCACTACTGGACGCGGGCATCAGCACAGTTGGAGAACTGATCTCGGTACTGGAGCAGGGTGACGGCGCTTTGACGAACATCAAAGGCCTTGGCCCTGCCGCGATTGAACAGGTGAAAGCGCAATTGGCAGAACGTGGCATCATAGTCGCTGATGCGCCGCAGGTCCACGTTGACGTTCCCACACCTGCCTCCGTATCGGAGAGGCCGATTCCGGAGGAAGTCTCTACCCACCCCGAAACGGTTTCGGAAGCGGTACCTGTCGAAACCGTAGCTGAGGGGCCCTCAGAGATCCAGGCATCTGAACAGGAGCAGATTGAACAGCCCTCCGAGGCGTCCGCTCCGGCGGCATCAACGGTTGATGAAGCGGCCACGGCTGGCGCGCTATCGCTGGTTGATCGGCTTCAAGCTACTCTGGCCCACGGCGGAGCGCAGCTTGGCGCCCTGTTGCTGGGCCTTCTGGGACTGGTGCTGGTCATAGTAGCTCTGTTTCTACCCCCATTGCGCATTCTGGACCGCCTGGGAGTCCTGGGGTATAGTGCGCTCAGTGCAGCAGACAGCTCTGTATCCCACCCCGACGGATTGACCCTGAGCGTCGATCCCGAGACTTTCACCGAACGAGTTCGAGTGAAGCTAGGATCTGTTCCACGACTGGAGTTCCTGGAAGGTTCGGCAGGGAACGCCTTGCGCAAGGCTGTCGAGGGCTTGCCGGGCAACCTCGTCGTCAAGAGCCCTTACTACGAGATCGCTGTACGGGGCACGAACTCACAACCGGTCACGCTGGACGTTTCCGTGCCCAACGATGCCGAGCCCTGGCACACACTCGACTTGTATACCTGGGACGGCACGCAGTGGCAATGGGTGGGCAGCGAGCTACATGCCGAAGTGTCCGAACAGGAATTCATCCGAGCCCAGGTTTCACAGATTCCACAGTCGATTGTGGTTGTCCAGACTGCACCGGCGGATACGGTAGTGTCGGCCTACTTCAGTCCCGATCACGGTGAGCTGAGCGCCGCCTCTGGCTTCGTCGATGAGATCAATCCGATCGGATTACTCATTGGCACTGATGGCGGGTTCGCGGGCGACCTGGATGACCTGATTGTGCCGGATGCCGACGCCGCGTACCGCATCGTGCCATCATTGCGCAACTGGGCTCCCGGTGCAAGTGTGAACCGCGGCCTGCTGTTGGATGTACTGACAATGCCCGCAGTTCAGGAAGCGCATATCGAGAACATCGTGCAGTTGTGTTCAGAGCGTGGGTTCGCCGGCATCGAGATCGACTATCAGGGTGTCAACAGCTCAGAACGAGATACCTACACCGCGTTTGTCGGTGAACTGGCGGATGCGCTCCATCGGGCCGGTCTGCGTCTGAACGTCGTCCTCCCCAATCCCATCGGCCCAGACGGAGCTCTGGACACCACAGGCTACGATTGGCAACGAATCGGCGCTACTGCGGACTTGGTAAAGGTGCCTTTTCCTAACGATCCGGGCGCGTATGGCCCAGACGGTGAGGCGCATCGGCTGATCGAGTGGGCGACCTCCCAGGTGGCGCGCCTGAAACTGCAGATGCTTGTCTCTTCGCTCAGTATGGAGATCTCGGGCGACACCGCTGTCCCGATCTCGCTGCAACAGGCGCTCGAGCCATTCGGACAGGTAGTGGCACTGAGCGACCTCACCGAAGTCAAATCTGGCGCTGAACTGGAGTTCGCTCTGTCAGGACGGGTGCTTAGTATAACACCGGATGACGCCGCCGGCACAGTCCGCCTCGAATATGAAGCACAGGATGGTCAGATGCGCACCGTCTGGCTTGGTGCGTCGACCGCATTGGCGACCAAAGCGCGCTGGGCCCAGGACTATCATCTGGCTGGTCTGGCCGTGGCAGATCCTTTCGATCCCGGGAATGCTAGCGGGATCTGGGACGTCATAGCGGGCTATGGCGCTGGAACGCTCGCGCCCGTGAGCCAGCCGCTGGACATTTCGTGGGTTGTGGCAAGCTCGGCCGCCGCCGTCGATCAGCAGACTTCACCGCTGACCGAACCCGGATACACGTGGGCAGTATCAGTCGCGCCCGGCGACTATACAGTGAAGGCCTCCATTGCCGGTTTCGACCACGGCTCTGTGTCGGTCCGGGTGATCGATGAGACGGTTGCAATGACACCAACGCAGGAGATAACGACCACGGAGGAGGTCACCGCGACGGAGGACATCACCGACACCTGTCTGAGTGCGACCTACGTTGCGGATGTGACCATCCCCGACAACACGCGGATCGAGAATGGCGAGGAATTCACCAAGACATGGCGCGTGCGCAACAATGGCACCTGTGCCTGGCCAGAGGATACAGTGCTGGCCTTCGCGAGCGATGCGCAGATGGGAGCGCCAGACTCCGTGTCTGTCGGTGTACTGGAGCCTGGCGAACAAACAGAGGTTAGCGTTAAGATGACGGCGCCTGATGATCCAGGACGCTACGCCGGTGTCTGGCAGATGCAGTCGGCGGACGGCCGATTCGGAGGCAGCCTGACGGTGGTTATCCAGGCCGGCGCCGAGGCAGAAGCCGCCACTCCGGAAGTGGACACTTCAGTGCCTATCGCACCCGTCAGCGCCGGTGCATTCGAGTTGGGCGGCCATATCCGCAACGTGGCGATGCCATACGCAGACAAGATGCACTACGCTGGCATGAACTGGGCCAAGGTCCAGGTCCACTATGGGCAGGATGTATCTGGCATCGTCAACGCCGCTCATTCCCAAGGCTTCAAGATCCAATTGAGCGCCCTGGGTTCGCCTGGGATGGTTACCCAGCCCGGATTTGAGAATGACTTCGCCAACTGGGTAGCCCAGCTTGCAGCCGCTGGCGCCGACGCGATTGAGGTCTGGAACGAGCCGAACATCGACCGCGAATGGCAGATCGGCCACATCAGCCCGCAGGCCTACACAAATCTACTGTGTACTTCATATCGTGCGATCAAGAATGCCAATCCGAACGTGGCCGTGATCAGCGCGGCGCCGGCGCCCACGGGATACTTCGGCGGATGTGGCCCTAATGGGTGCGACGATCAGCCCTGGATCGCCGGTATGCGTGACGCTGGCGCAGCCAACTGTATGGACTTCCTGGGGGCGCATCACAACTCCGGTGCGACATCGCCTTCAGCGACCAGCGGACATCCGGCCGATCCTGGCAGTACCCATCATTCGTGGTTCTTCCTGCCACAGACCAGAATGTACTTCAACACGTTCGGCGGGACCCGAAAGCTGTTCTATACTGAGATGGGATATGCGTCGCAGGAAGGCGTACCCACTTTCTCAGATGCTTTCGCCTGGGCCCGTGGCACAACCAATGCTCAGCAGGCCCAGTGGCTGGCAGAGGCGGTTCGCCTGAGCGTCTCCAGCGGAATGGTGCGCTGCATCATTGTATGGAACATTGACTTCGTACGCTATGGCTACGACCCGCAGGATGGATATGCGATCATCCGGCCTGACGGAAGCTGTCCAGCCTGCGAAACGCTCCACGCAACGTTGGGAACACGCTAGCCAGAGAGGGTTGTCAAGGCTTGTGCCTGACAACCGCTTGACGCCAAGATGCGCTCTCGCCGAGGTGAGCGTCCTGCAGGCAGAGAACTGTTTTTGTCGAGGGCTCGGCTGCGGCCGAGCCCTTGTGCTCACAGGAACTCATTGACACCTGCCTCTGTCTCAGGTGGACAGATCTCACTGGGGCGGTTGAGATCAAGGGGGTTATTATGTCAGGTCGCGCACCAAGAAGCCAGGGGTTTAGTGGGACACGACTATACGTCGCCGTTGGCGCATGGCTCATGCTCATACTCGTAGGCGGATTCTGCACGTGGTACGGCTGGCTCGGATCGAACAGGGGGGCTCAAACGCCACCCACTGAGACGGTTGAGGCAGCAAGTACAGATACTGCACCAACATCCGTCGTGAACGTGGATACACCATCTTCCCAGGAACCCGAACCTGTCAATACAGACGCACCTCCTCATCCCACAGCCACCGATACCCAGGAAGTCTTTGGCTACGGGATCGTGATCCACGGCGCAGGCGGAGGCAACGTGGACTATATGATGGGCCAGGTCGAGAACCTGGGTCTTGGGTGGGTGAAGCAGCAACTGCGCTGGGCGGACGTGGAGCGCAACCCGGGAGAGATGGAATGGGGACCGTATGATTGGGTCGTCGAGGCAGCCGGTGAGCGCGGGATCAAGGTGATGTTCAGCATAGTGGATGCACCGAGCTGGTTGCGCAGCTCCTACCTGGACGAAAACGTGGAGGGCGCCCCACCCGATAACCTGGCCGACTATGCCAACTTCCTGGGACTGGTCGTCGACCGCTACAACGGGCGGATACACGCTATCGAAGTATGGAACGAACAGAACCTGGACCGCGAATGGGACACTGCTACAGGTGTTGATCCCGAGCGGTACGTCGAGATGCTTAGAATGTCGTATCAGGCGATCAAGAGCCGTGACCCGAACATCATCGTCATCAGCGGCGCACTGTCGCCGGCGGCGGGTCCCTGGACTGACCCCAATAACCCCAATCGTATCACAGTGATGGACGATTTCGTTTACCTCGACCGCATGATTGCAGCGGGGTTTCTGAACTATTGTGACTGCGTTGGTGCACACCACAATGGGATCAATATGCCACCCAATGTGGCCTGGGACGAAGGGCACAACGACCCTGCAGCACAGTTCCGTGGTCCTTTCGACAACCCACACCATAGCTGGTCATTCAAGTCCACGCTGTGGGGCTATCATGAGCGCATAGTGGCCGCTGGCGGCGACACACCGCTCTGCTTGACGGAATTTGGTTGGGCCAGCGCGGAGGGATTTGATGGGCATCCACCCGGATTTGAGTTCGCACTGGACAACACACTGCAGGAACAAGCGGAGTGGAACGTCCAGGCGTTCCAGCTCATGCGGCAATGGGGTTTTGTCCGCCTGGCGTTCCTCTGGAACCTGAACTACTCGCAGTTGGGCTGGGGACCTGAGGACCCGAACGCACCCTACGCCATCACCGACTTCAGCGGAGCAGCCCGTCCAGCCTATGACGCCATCGGCGCGATGGAGAAACCCTGACTCGCATGACTGGCGTCAGATGCGACCGGCCCCGGTCTCGACGGGGCAACGCGGTTGCAGTTACGGTGATCGCTGTGATAGGACTGCTGTCCACGTCAATTGGAGCCTACGTCTGGAGAGAAGGCTTTGCTTCGGTCGTACCGACTACGCCAACAGCAACTGTGCCGCCTACTTCCACCTCGTGGCCGCGCGCGCGTATGGCATCACCGGAGTACGGGATGCAGGCATCGCTCTGGTGGGACAAGTACGCGGCGGAGCGTGATCTGGATCTCATCCGAGACGCTGGATTCGGGTGGGTCAAACAGCATGTTGGGTGGCGCGACGTCGAAGGAATTGCTAAAGGTCATTACGACTGGTACTTCACGGACCGGATCGTCTTGGATGCGGAGGACCGTGGGCTGCGAGTGCTGTTTCGACTGGATCGACAACCTGTCTGGACGGTGCCACCCGAGGGAGCGCACTCGGAGAACGGCCCACCAGAGAACCCACAGGACTTCGGTGATTTCTGTCACGTGCTGGCAGAGCGGTATCGCGGCCGAGTGCAGGCCTACCAGGTATGGAACGAGCCCAACCTGGCCCGCGAGTGGAGTGGATTCCAACCGGATCCGGCAGGCTATGTTGAACTCCTGAAGGCGTGTTACATCGGCATCAAGACGGCCGACCCCGACGCGATCGTGATATCGGCCGGGTTGGCGCCCACCGGCAACGGCCTTCCAGAGGCTATGCCCGACGCCGATTATCTGGTCGCCCTGTATGAGGCCGGGGCCTCGCCCTACTTCGATGTTCTCGGTGTACACGCACCGGGCTTCAAGTACCCTCCCGAGATGTCACCGGCAGAGGTGGCCGATGACACCGGCGGCCATCGCTTCTTCTGTTTCCGCCACGTCGAGGACTTGCGCGACATCATGGTGCACTACGGGGACGGGCACAAACAGATCGCCGTGCTCGAAATGGGCTGGACGATCGACCCGATCCATCCGAACTATGCATGGTTCGCCGTTACACCCGAGCAGCAGGCCGATTATCTGGTGCGCGCTTTTGCGTACGCCAAAGCTAACTGGCAGCCGTGGATTGGGCTGATGACGGTGATCTCTATCGCGGATCCCTCCTGGACCGAGAATGACGAGCAGTACTGGTGGGCTATCACTGAACCGGGATGGCCAGAGACTCGCGTGCGACCGGCCTACGAGGCGCTCCGTGATATGGAGAAGTGAGGAGAAAGCTGTATGATCGAGATCGTCTTCCTGGGCACGTCCGCTTCCGCGCCGGCCATTCACCGTGGCCTCCCGGCCCAGATGGTCCTGTACAAGGACTATCGCTTCCTCATCGACTGCGGCGAGGGAACTCAGCGGCAGCTTCTGCGAAGTGGCCTGGGGTTCAAACGCCTCACCAAAGTCCTCCTCACACATGGCCATCTCGACCACATCCTGGGCCTCGGCGGGTTAGTGTCCACTTTCGCACGCTGGGAGGCGATTGACCATCTTGAGATCTACGGGGGCCGCTGGGCGCTCGAACGCGTCTACGATCTCCTGTTTGGAGTGGTGCTCCGCGGTGCACAGCCAGACATCCAGATCGAGCTGATTGAGATCCAGGCAGGTCCCGTTCTCGAGAACGATGACTTTGAGGTGATAGCGTTTCCAGTTGTGCATAGCGGGCCCAGTTTTGGCTATCTGTTCCGTGAGAAACCGCGACGTCCTTTCCTCGTCGATCAGGCGGAGAGACTGGGAGTACCACGCGGCCCCGAACGCGGCAGACTGGTGGCCGGTCATTCGATCACACTCCCGGATGGTCGGGTGATTCACTCCGATGACGTACTAGGCCCCATCCGCCCCGGCACGTGCGTTGTCCACGTCGGCGATGCGGGACAGACTGATGGTCTGGAGGACATCGCGCAAGGCGCCGATATCCTGGTGACCGAAGCCACATATCTGGAGCGTGAGGCGGATATGGCACGCCACTTCGCGCACCTCACGGCCAGCCAGGCCGCCAGATTGGCCAAAGCAGCGGGCGTGCATCGCCTGGTTCTCACCCACATCTCGCGTCGGTATCGCGAGGCAGAGGTCTTGGAGGAGGCGCGTGCGGTATTCCCCGATACCGTTGTGGCGCACGATTTCGACCACTATCGGGTGCTCCGCGGTGAGGTCGAGCGAGTGGAATAGGCATCGTCCGAGGAACAAGCAACCGGGCCAACCGATGTGAGTGTCTCCACAGGTTGCCTCGAAGCCTACGACGCGCTATAATGGCGCAAACAATCGAGGAGTGATTATGCCAGCACAGCGCAAAGCCAGCATCCGCCAACTATCTGCATCAGCCTACGAGATGGGCCTGAGCGTTGTTCAGGGACGTCTGCGTCGCGATGTCAACGGTGGATGGACGCTGGATGGCAGGCAGGTCGACGAGTGGCTGGCGGAATATGAAGGCCAGGACTTGGTCGTCATCGTGGCGTCTATGGATGATGATCGCCCAATGCCTGGCAAGACGTGCCGAACGTGTGGAACCGAGTACGTCGGCATCGAGTGCCCCCACTGCCGGGAGGCGCGACGCCGTCTGCGTGGACGCTGAAGGCGTCCTTCGGAGGTCTGACCCTCACGCCTGTGGGCTTGCAGGTATGCGCGAACGTCGTTTCCTCCACCAGGCAGCAGCTACTTGCGCCACGTCCAGTCCAGCCACTACACTGAATCCCGCACTGTAGACCAGCATAAACGGCGCCACACCGTTCTGATCTGTTAGGACTCCAATAATAGCCAGGCCTAACGCATAGCCAGCCAGGAGCAACTCACCGATGCTGCTAATGTCGACGTCTAGAAGATAACTGCTGTCGAGCCAACGGTCCCCCGTGTCCTCGATCCGGAACTTAGGTGTGCGCTCAAACTCTCCCCCCCAACGCGTTAAGCCGCGCCACACGGCCTTGGCATTGCACCAAGCGATCCCAATTCCTACCATCATGAGCAGGGGAAATACCACCATGCGACGCTTCCAGTCAGCGTACAGGTACTTCTGGCTGATCGTGTAGACTACAGGCGGTCCCAGACCCAACAGGCTGAGCCCGCCCAGCGTGACCGTGGCCGGATCGGGCGCGATCAGTGCGGGCAGAGTAATGAGCAGTAGAGCGACCATCAGCGGATGTGCCAGGTAGCCGCTGATGTGGATCAAGGCCATGAACTTCTGCGGCCACCTCAGAACCCCACTGCGCAAGATCCCGCCCGTTAGCTTGCGGAGCACCTGGGCCGAGCCCTGTGCCCACCGAGCCTGTTGACGCTTGAAAGCGGCCATCTGGGGTGGCAGCTCAGCAGGCACACAGACGTCGGGCACGTAGAGACACTCCCATCCAGCCAATTGCGCCCGATAGCTCAGGTCGAGGTCCTCACAGATTGTGTCAGTCTGCCATCCCCCTGCCGCATCGACACAAGCCTTTCGCCAGATGCCGCCCGAGCCATTGAAGCTCATCAGCAGACCGGACCGGTTGCGCGCGACCTGCTCTACACCAAAATGCCCATCCAACGCAAGGGCCTGCACACGTGTCAACAAGGAGTAGTCACTATTCACGTACGACCAGCGCGTCTGCACCATGCCAAGGCGCGGGCGCTCCACGAAATATGGAATCGTCCGAAGTAGGAAATCAGGGCTTGGACAGAAGTCGGCATCGAAAATGGCGATGTACTCGCCGGTGGCCTGCGGCCAGGCCCATGCGAGCGCCCCCGCTTTGTACCCATCTCGGTTGGGACGACGCACCAACGTGATATCGACACCGCCAGCACGATGATGCTCCACGCGAGCGAGAGCTAACTCCGTTGTCTCATCGTCAGAATCATCAAGAACCTGGATCTGCAACCTATCAGAGGGATAATCGAACGCAGCAACCGCATCGATCGCCCTCTCTACGACGTAGCGTTCGTTGTAGACTGGTAACTGGACGGTCACCCGTGGCAGTGCATCAGGCCCTGCCACGGGCAGTGATATGACAGTGCGCCGGTGGCGCTGGTGCAGCCAGGCGAGGATGAACGCATTGAGCCCGTATATAGAAAGCCATAGAATTAGCGCTGATTGCAGAATCGCCAGAACTCCCACACCACTTCTCCAGGCCACGTCTCACACGGCACAATGCGAGCCTGACGACAGACTCAGCCCGATCAATTCATATGCGTTCAGCGGCTCTGCGAGACGGCCAATCTCAATGCCTGGCAGTGGCAGCACCTCGATCTGATCGCGTGCGTGGTCATAGATGGACTGCGTAATCAGAATCTGCCCGGGACCCGCAGCCTCCTGCAGGCGACGTGCCATGTTGACGCTGGTCCCGATGGCCGTATAGTCCAGGCGCTGAGCCGTACCGATGTTGCCCACCACAGCCTCACCAACGCTGATACCGATACCATAGCTCAGACGGTAGGCCGGCGGCATCCGCGCCTGCAAGTCCGTGATCCTGTCCCGAACGTTCAGTGCTACGCGCAGGGCACGCAAGACGTGATCTTTCTGCGGCAGAGGCGCATTGAAGAACGCCACCACGGCATCCCCCATGAACTTGTCCAGTGTCCCTTCCTCAGCCAGCACCGCCTCGGCGGCAGCGGCCAGGTATCGATTGAGCACATCCACCAACGTCTCCGGATCGTTGCGCAGACTGAAATCGGTGAAACCTCGGATATCCGCGAACAGACACGTGATCTCCTGACGTTGGCCGCCCAGTCGTAGCTGGCGTGGATCCTCCGGCAGACGTTCGATCACAGCAGGCGATAAGAATCGCTGAAACAGCTGGGCGCGCGATTCCAGGCGTCGCTGTTCCGTCAGATCATCGATTACAATCGCGGCGCCCTGCATTGAGCCCCGCTCGTCCTGAAGCGGCGAGATACTCACCCGCAGCAGTACAGTCTCCCCATCGCCCAGCGTGACATGCAGCTCTCGGTTGAGGATCGCTTTCTGCTGGTTCGCCACACGCGCAATGAGAAGATGCAGGGGAACCTCCAGTTCGGGAAGCGCCTCGACAAAGCGAGCGCCAACCACAGCAGCACCCCGTCGATGCAGGATACGTTCACATGCCGGGTTGACAAGCGTGATGCTTCCTTCCACATCAATCGTAACAATACCGCTCGTAATCGAGGTGAACACATTGCTCATCAACGACCTGGCGCGGGCCACGCTCTCGAACAGGCGCGCGTTCTCAATTGCCACAGCAGCCTGACTGGCAAACGCTGCAAGGAGATCGCGAGCCCGGCCGTCGAAAACACCGCTGTGGAATCGGTTGTCGGCATATATGACGCCGGTCACTTGCCCACGAACCCTCAGCGGCGCACACAGGATCGAGAGTAAGTTGAAGTCGACAACACTCTCCTGTGCGTTGAAGCGCGGATCCATCTGTGCGTTGGTAGTAACGATTGCCTCACCAGTTCTGGCCACCAGGTTCACAATACTGCGACTGATCTCGAAGGAGCGTTCATCGATCGTCGCATGATCCACATTGCGGGCAGCTCTGAACACCAGATCGCCGGTCTCCGGATCGATCAGCATAAGAATTGCGCGCTCTGCACCCGTCAGCGCGACGATCTGGTCCATCACCTGGTTCAGAACCTCCGACAGGTCCAGTGACGAACAGATCGCCTGTCCAATGTCGTAGAGTGCACTCAGCTCACCCGTCTCGGCCCTCTCTAGCACCAGGACATCCTCAAAACGGGCCAACGACTGGCGCAACCCAGGCAACCTGGCATAGAGCTCCGCCTGCAGGTCGACACCGGTCTCGTAGTGCCGAGTCAGCAGAAGGGCTAGCTGGGTTAATTCGTCACTCAGGGCTTTCAGCGCGTCAAGCCCGGGAGGCATCAATCCGCATGTGCGGCACGGGTCTACAGTACTCATAGGGTAGCGGGCGGCATTATACCGCACCTTACACATAGGGGCAATCGAAGTGCGTCCGACACTCAGCCGTGCCAGCGCTGCGGCCAGGACAGCAGGCGCCTGAACCAACTCCGCCAGAGTATAGGCCGCGCCCTCTGCCACGCCATCTGAGCCTCAACATAGGAAGTACTCCTGCCGGCAAAGTGCGCACGGGTATAGAGATCGACGATCTCGTCGATCGAGGCGCGCGCCCCCGGCGCCGCAATGCAGGCCACGCGCGCCCACTCGTGAGGTGTATCGGCCGGCGATGATGGACATCCCAACCACGTCCCCATCCGCAGCAGACGTGCATACGCCAGGTCCACCGCAGAGAGATGGCGAAGACCAAGGTTCTCCAAGACCCACCAACCAACACCGACGAATACCACCAACCCAGCCAGCACGACTGCCAGCCACAACGGAATACTGCGACCAGGAGCTGAAGGCGACGGGCCCAACCGCTCGCCGCTGGCGTCGCCCCAAAGATTATCTGATGTGTCCTCTGGCGCCCCCAAGTCCTCCTTACCCGCACCTCTTGGCACACGTTCCTCCATCAGTTCTGGTACTTCTCGTTGGTCTAGGCGCACAAAAGGCGCCTGACTGACAGTTGGCTCAAACGCAATCCAGCCGTAGCCAGGAAAGTACATCTCGGGCCAGGCATGAGCGTTCCGTTCTCGCACACGGAAGACGCCTCGCTCGATATCGTACTCACCCTCTGTGTACCCGACGGCGACCCGGGCTGGGATGCCCACACTCCGGGCCAACACGACCATCGCGGACGCATAGCCATTGCACGAATCACGCTGGCTCTCGAACAGCAGGAAGTCCACGTAATCGCGACCATCAGGCAACGATGGTGGATTCAAGTCGTACACCAGTGTCTCCCGCAGATAGCGCTCGATAGCCACTGCCCGATCGTAGTCATTGAGAGCATCCGCCGTCAGAGTTTCAGCCAGGATGCGCACTCGATCTGGCAACCCCGTTGGGAGCTGGAGATACCGCTGAGAGATGAGGGACGGGCTGCTACCTCCGGCCTCGCGCAAGCTCGCGACACTGGCTTCGGAGACCAATGAGCGCACTTCGTATTGCTCTCCCGCAGCCAAAGGCAAGAGGCTGCTCAGCCGAACATACGCGACTGGAGCATCGACAGATGCTTCGATGACCGCCTCAGCATCACGGTCCACGATCACGATTTCGGATGCGCCGACCAGCAACTGTCGGCCCGGAAGGTAGTTCGTTACCGTCTGCGTGATCGGACGTCGTGAAGAATCGTCCGCCAGACCCGGAACAACGCGTCCAGGGAGCAGTGCCATACGCTCCCCTTCTTCAGCACGCCAGAACGCACCCGTATACTCGGCATACACCGCAGCGCGCCAATACGTATGGACGTCGACCGGCGCCGCCACATCCAGCAGCAGCGTCTCGGATTCCTCCCGCAGACCACCCAGTGCCAGCGTGGGGCCAAATGGCTCCAGCAGACTCGTCGTGGGACTGCCGTGCAGTGTCGAGAACACACGCTGCCATTCCTCCTGGATGGTCTGCCAGGGACGTGTGACACGTCGCCAAACCACGCTGGCACCCGGCGCAGCGTCAGCCACAGGAACTGCCCAGGAGACTAACAGAACGACAAGCGTCACAAGCACACTGGCCCGCATCAGTGTGGCACGCACGTCAGGTGCATAGCCGATTCGCTCCCGCCGCCAGATCCGTTCTTGTTCGCAGCCATGGGCCCTAGCGAGGTATAGCATAAACAACAGAGCGTAGAGCCCCAGGTAGCGCTCCATTGGCTCTGGCCCAGTGTAATAGTAGGTGATCATCACAACCAAAAGACTGAGAGGAGCAACCGCACGCCAGGGTCGAAGCCGACGATAGGTATGCCATGCTGCGGAATAGCCCAGGATCCAGAAGAGAAGGCTCGCCAACAGAACGAATACGAGCGCGTCCTGCCCCCTCTCACCATTGACAACCTGGATAACCCAATGGAGGAAGCGAACGACAAGCTCGCGAACTCGCTCGCCCCAGGTCAATGCAACCGGTAGCGAACTCCCCAGCAGAAACCCCGTCCAGGTGAGCCCATACACAGTGCTGTAGAGGTGTGCTGTTTCGGGTCGAAAGACGCTCCATCCCAGCAAGAGCCCGGCTGCCAGTCCACCGATCCCGGTCCATACTACGGCACCGAGCGCTTCAGTCCAATCAGTGACAGCGAGCATCCACCCGGCAGTGAGCATCATGCCGACAAGGAATAAGGCAGTGACCCATCCTTCGTTGCGCTGTACCGATTTCAGCATACAGGGTGATTATACCGTGTCAGGCATTGACGGCAACGGGTGGCCCCATCAGCCATCAAACGCACGATCTGACCCCGGTCTGATTTCGCGCTACTCTACGACAGCCGCGACGCCCTCACGCCGCAGCAGCCTCGGGAACTCTCGGATCTCCTCGCTTCCCAACAGCAGCGCGGCGACCAGATAGGCGCCTCCCCCGACCAACAGCCCACCCAGTCCCCTGACTAACACACTCGTCTCGGACGCTGCGGCAAGAAAACCGCCAACTGACGCTCCCATCACCGCCGATGCCACTAACGTACGTACCAGCGACAAAGCCAGGTTGTGCCCATCGACGCCCCCTAACCTGTGGTGAGCCACCGCCGTCAGTGCCACCACCTGGAAGCTCGCTCCTAGCGAGTTAGCCAGCGCCATGCTGCCATGGGTCAGGCTTGGCAAGAGCAGCCAGCCGATCCCGGCATTGACAATCAGCCCTCCCACCGCAGCGAAGAACGGAGTCCACATGTCTCGCTGAGCATAGAACAGCCGACTGATCACCTCCAGCGCACTGTGGGCAACGAGCCCCAGCGCCAGGAACTGCAGGGCCCAGACAACACGCGCTGTCGTGTCTGCGCCAAACTCACCTCGCTCCAGAAAGAGGGACGTTAACGGCTGGCCCAGTAGCACCAGGACCACACCGGCGGGAACGGCCAATGCGAGAAGCAGCCGCAACGCCCACGATGCCGTACGTCGCAGGCCGTCCCGCTCGCCAGAACTTGCCAACTCCGCGAGCGTGGGGAAGACCGTAATCCCCAACGCAGTGCCGATGATCGTCTCGGGAAACTGCATCAAGCGCCAGGCATACTCATACGATGAAATCGCACCGGCGGCCAGACGGGAACCGAAAAACGTCGGCAGCACGAATGTCAGGTACGTAGCGCCCAATCCCATGACGCGTGGTCCCATCAGCGCCAGAACAGCCCGAAGATCGGAGTGTCGCAGCGTGGGCCGCCAACGTGCTCCGTAGCGAATCAGACCTGGCACAAGCACCAGGAAGTAGATGACCGCGCCGGCCAGCCCTCCCCAGGCCAGACCAAAGATGCCCCAGCGCGGGGCAAGCAGAAGTGTACCCAGAATACGACTTGCCGTGTAGCAGAGAGGCGCTAACGCAGGCAGCAGAAAGTGCTGATAAGCACGCAGGGCGCCCATCGCGATACCACTGGCTGTGAAGATCAACGTCTGGATCAGCACCAGGCGCATCAGTTGGGCGGCCAGCGCGACCTGTGCAGCATCGAAGCCCGGCGCCACAGCTTGAATAACCTGAGGCGCGAATACGGCTCCCACCGCACCCACACCCGCCACCAGCAGCAACGCCAGATTAGTAACCGCCGACACCAGGCGCCAGACTTCGTCTCGCTCGCCTCGCACAATGCGCCCTGTGAGAATGGGGATCAGCGTCGTGGCCATTGCGCTACCAGCGATGATTGTGAACAGGCCGTCCGGCAGCTCGAACGCGGCGTAATAGGCGTCAAGTGAAGCCGAAGCGCCAAATGTCTGCCCGATCACGGCATCGCGCACGAGCGCCAGCACCTTGTCGGCGCCGAACAGCGCCGCTACCAGTAGCGCCGATCGTGCTACGTGAGCGTTTGCTCCAGTCTGGGAAGGGTGCAGCTCCGGCGTATGGACGGGCTGTGACATCCTGCGTCGGTTCCTTTCTGCTAAGCGTTGTTCAGTTGATCTGAACCCCGGGCAGTGTAGTGGAGGCACGCCGATCTGTCAACACACAACGTCGGGCAATCTGCAAACTGTGATCAACACCAGCCTCTTCTGCGAGTAACTCAACTTCTGGCCGCATTAACCCACGAGGGATTTGTGAAGCAGAGCCAACTGCATATAATAGTTCTGTTGATCCAGTCAGTTAGTAGGGATGGGATGTAGGGACCTCCTCAGCAGTCTGCCCGCAGCAGTCAGTCGCTGGATACTGATAGCGGCTGATTTGCCCCCGGAGGGAAGCTGAATCTGGATCGTCCCTTGGTGACATTGTAGGAGCGTGTGATGTCTGAGAATAGCAGGAACTCAGTGGAAAGACGGAGCCCACCCACTCTTCTTTGGGGCATGATCGCGCACCCACGTACCACGCTCGAGTATCTGAACCGGCGTGGCGGGGCATCGTGGTGGGTTCCCCTGGTGTTGGCTGTGATCTTTGTCGTTGTTCCCGTCCTCGTCGCTGCACCGGCGCTTGCTCGCCAGGCACGCGAGGCTGTCGTAGCTAGCCAAGAGGAGATGGCCGAACAGCGCGGTATGGAGCTGTCTGCCGAGCAGCAGGCCCAGGTAGAGTCCATTGCTGCCTCACCCTTCATCATCGTCGTCTTTCCAACAGTAGGCAGCGTGATCGGATTGATCGTAGGATGGCTGGCATGGGCCGGAGCATTGTACCTGGCCGGGGTTGCTCTGGGCGGCCGTAGTCCCTTTGGTTCGATGTTCAGAACAGTGGTCTGGGCCTGGCTGCCCTATGTGATCCGTGGAGTGCTGCAGACGATCTACATTCTGGCAACCGGACAGGTCATCACTCATCCGGGCCTATCTGGCATCGCAGCCGAAAGTCCTGTTCTAAGCGCGTTCCTCTCCCGCATCGATCTGTTCCTCGTCTGGAATCTGGTCCTGCTCATCATCGGAGTAGGCGTTGTCACGCACTTACCGCGCCGCAAGTCGGCCATTGTCACACTGGGTGTGTGGGTGCTGTTCACGGCCGTCAGCCTGGGGTTCACGGCCATCAGCCTCATGATTGGCCGGCAGTTTGGGGCGCTTGGATAGTAAGAGGCCGGATTGTTCTGACGCACCACGATTGTCGGTGGCATGAGTCAGGCAGAGGACTCTGAAAATGACGACGACACCCCGAGCCGATGCGCTTATCCAGATTGAGGACCTGCGCCGTGAGTTCCAGATGGGAACCGAGGTGGTCGCAGCGTTGGATGGCGTCACAATAGAGGTGGCGGAGGGTGACTTCCTCAGTGTCATGGGGCCTTCCGGTTCGGGCAAATCCACCCTCCTCTACCTCATCGGCGGATTGGACCGGCCAACCGACGGCCACATCTGGGTGCGCGGGCAGGACATTGCTGCGCTGGACGAGAACGCATTGGCTCACTATCGACGCCAAGAGGTCGGATTTGTCTTCCAATCTTTCAACCTCATCCCAACCATGACGGCGCTGGAGAACGTAATGTTTCCCACCATCTTCGCCGGTGTGCCTCACACGCAGCGCGCCGATCGTGCGCGCAGGTTACTGAGACTTGTCGGTCTGGCCGACCGTATGGAGCACAGGCCGACTGAGTTGTCAGGGGGGCAGCAACAGAGAGTGGCCATCGCCCGTGCGCTGGTGAACGACCCCTCCATCATCTTGGCCGACGAGCCCACAGGCAACCTTGATAGCCATACAGGCGGTGAAGTTATGGAACTCCTGTCGCAGCTCAATCAAGACGAGGGAAGGACAGTTGTGATTGTGTCCCACGATGCACGAGTCGCCGAGTTCGTCAGTCGGACCATGCACCTGCTAGACGGACGGGTCGCCACCTCACCCGACTAGTACGCGCACAGTTCCTGGGCTGTGCTATCTGCAACGAACGCTCTTGGCATGTGGGACGCAGAAGTGACATTCAAGTTGGAGGCGCGATGCACAACAGACTCTTGGCACGCATTGTTCTGACCACGATGCTATCTCTTGGGGCGGTGTTACTCGTTGTGACGATAGCCACTGCCAGGCCCACCCCAGTGCAGATCGAGAACGTGGAGCCGGCCGTACTGTCGTCCACAACAGGTGGAACACTGACAGTGTACGGGTCTGGCTTCATATCGACAACGCGATCCAGACTGGTCGGCTTCGGACTGCTAGATACAAATGTCATCAACGAGCGCATCCTTGAGGCGGTAGCGCCCCCAGGTGTCCCTGCAGGCGTCTACGACCTGGAAGTCAGTGCCTCCGGCTACTTCTCCACTGATACCGACGATGTCGCCAGGGCGACGATCACCATTTTGGCGCCCACTGCGGTACCACAGCCCACACCACAGCCCCAGCCTACGGCGCCGCCCGCGCCCGGACGTCCGGTCTTGACGATCCGCAACTTCTCCGTCTCGCCAACGCGGCCCATCGTGGGCAACGAATTCATCGTGACAGTGGAAGTGTACAATACGGGCAGCCGTGGCGCTGAGAATACACTAGTGACATTTCCTGGTGGTCAGTTCGTACCGGTAGGTGAGACTGGGCACATGTTCGGCCTGCTGCACATCAATCACACAGTCATCGTGACGCAAGTGATGCGTGTCCCAAACGGGTTGGCGTCAGGCACATACCCGCTGCAGGTTGAAATGAGTGCAAATGACTTCGAAGGCAATCACTACGAATTCCCCGAGAGCATCACTATTGAAGCTATCGGAGTGGGAACCGGTCGCCCACAGTTGGTGATCGAATCGGCCGGCACTAGCCCGGCGGTGTTGGGTCCGGGGGATGCGTTCAGTTTGACCGTCCAGATAGCCAATCGCGGCGACAGGACCGCCTCCAACGTACTGGTCGCCGTCGCATCGCCGGACATTGCCGCGCCTGCTGACGGAAGTAACGTGGTCGCGGCTGGCGCCGTCCGTGTCAACGGAACCATCGCGATCACCGTCCCGCTGGTGCTGTCAGAGAACGCCGGAGCAGGGCAACTGAACCTTGGTCTCGCGCTCGACTACTCTGATTTCACAGGGGCCTCCTACTCCTCCCAACAGAATGTGGGGCTGGAGGCCAGCACCGCACTCGACGATCGTCCTCAACTGATCATTGCCAGTCATCGGACTCAGCCTGCATCGATGTCCCCTGGGGAGAAGTTCACACTGACATTGGAGTTGCAGAACGTCGGTGGTGGCGAAGCTCAGCGCGTTACCCTCGCTTTGGGCGGAGAAGCAGGAGCCTCTCTGAAGCCGTTCGCGCCGCTGGATGCGGGCAACGTTCTTTTCGTGCCCGACCTACCCGCGGGCAACACTGTAGAACTCATCCAACAAATGGTGGTCGATGGCTCAGCGGACCCGGGCGCGTACAACCTACCTCTAGCGTTAGCCTACGATGACACCCGAGGCACTCGACACCAGGACAGCCAGTTGATTAGCCTCTTGGTACGACGACGACCCCATCTTCGGATAGGTTTCTATCAGCCGGTAGGCGCTGTCACCGTGGGACAACCCTTCAACTTGCCCGTCGAAGTCACCAATATCGGTCGCACACTGATCAACGCCAGCACCCTGTCGCTGACCAGCACGCAGCTCGAGATTCGGGATGGCAGCATGTACCTGGGCCCTCTGGATGGGGGTACCGCTGGTTCGTTGGAGGCCATAGCCATAGCGGAAGAAGGAGGCACAGCCGAGATCGTAGTCACGCTAGAGTATCTGGACGATTTCGAGCAGCCTCAGGTCATCACGCAGGTCTTGACGGTCGACATCGAACAGCCGCCGGAGGAAGTTCCCTCCGATGCCACCGGAGAGGCTGAGGCAACCACCGGGAATCAGGGCGGTTTCTGGAACAGAGTGTTGCGCTTCCTTCGCGGTCTGATAGGGTTGGGCAGCTAGGGAACTGAGGTGCCATCCGCTGGTGGACAACACCGGAGAGAAGGATGAACGCACGCGATTTGTTGCGTCTTGTACTCGCTAACCTGCGTCGGATGAAGGCGAGGGTGGCAATGACCGCCATTGGTGTGGTCATTGGAACGGCCGCCGTTGTCGTATTGGTGTCCCTGGCTGCCGGACTGCAGCGCAGTGTGACACAGGACCTGGGCAGCATTGGTGACCTGACACAGATCACGGTGTTTCCTGGCGCCTTTCTCCGCAGCTTCGGCGCCCCGACCAGCGGATCGGAACGGGAGGCAACCCTTAACGACAGAGGACTGGCGGACTTGCGCAAGCTCCCCGGCGTCGTTGCAGTCACACCCCGCGAGTCGTTGATGGGAGGCGCAATGCTACGGGTGAACCGGTTGACAGGCGGCGCGCAGATCACGGGTATAGATCCAGCAGCATTACCCACTCTGGGGTATCCTTTCGCGAGCGGGACAGACCGTCTGGGTCAGTGGCAGGCAGTTGTAGGTGGACGCGTGGCCGAAGGACTATACGACCCACAAGGACGGCGAGCAGTTGACAGTCCGCCTGAGCTACAGGGCCAGGCGATCCAGTTGATCCTCACAAGAATGGGGGACGATGGACGCCCTGTGGAGCGCACGGTGCGCATACGCGTCTCCGGAGTCCTAGAACAGACGGGCGGTGAACAGGACTACACAATCTATCTAGCATTGGCCGATGTGCTGGATCTGAACTCGTGGTATCAGGGCGCCCGTCTGAACCCGGGCCGCGATGGCTACAACCAGGCAATTGTCAAGGTGGCCAGCTCCGATCAGGTCCTGGATGTTGAGCGTGAGATTCTGAGTAAGGGCTACTTTGCATATTCACCCCGAAGCACGTTACAGCAACTCAACATCTTCTTCCTGGTTGTGCAGGGCATCTTCGGCGGCATCGGCGCCATTGCGTTGCTCGTAGCGGCCTTTGGCATCGCGAATACGATGATGATGTCGATCTACGAACGTACACGTGAGATCGGTTTGATGAAAGCGGTTGGTGCGACAAATCGAGACGTGATGCTGGTCTTCTTGACAGAGGCCGCGAGTATCGGTGTGCTCGGCGGCATCGGCGGCATCCTATTGGGAGTCGGCCTGGGTGCAGTGATCAACCTGATTGCAGGAACCTACCTGGCCGCCCAGGCATTGCAGAGTGGCGCAACCGCATCCAACGTCGTTATCACCATCGTCCACACGCCGGTATGGCTGCCTATCTTCGCGCTGGTCTTCTCGGCCGTTGTGGGTGTGGTATCCGGCATTTATCCCGCCGTCCGTGCTACGTCACTGAACCCAATCACAGCACTGAGATACGAGTGAGATGAGTCGAGGCAGAGAGATGACCCGCCGTCCATCCGACTGCAGCGACACAGTCACCCACCGATCCGTCAAGAACCTCCGAGATCAGGTATCCGAGCGCCTTGGATAACGACGGTGCATTGCCGCTCGTGTAGAAGGTGTGCTGCCCAGAACGGTCCTTTCGAGATTCGCCCAGTACCCGGGCGACCTGGCGGGCCACTGCGGCAGCGGGATCAACAATCGCCACACCATGTCCCACAATCCGCTCAATGGCTGGGCGAACGAACGGGTAGTGTGTACAGCCGAGAACCAGTTGGTCAATGCCCTGCTCGACTAGAGGGGAGAGACAGTCCCTCAAGAGGCAGTCCGTCGCCGGAGTATCCAGTGCACCGGCCTCGATGGCCTCCACCAACCCAGGACAGACCTGAGTCAGAACCCGCACATCCCCCGCATAGCGCTCCAAGAGACTTGCGAAAAGGTCTCCCTGAAACGTGGCAGGCGTTGCGATCACACCAACAATGCCTGTTCGGGTGTGTTCTACGGCAGGCTTGATCGCAGGCTCCATGCCCACGAAGGGCACATTCGGAAACGTACGCCGTAGATGCCACAGGGCGGCAGCAGATGCCGTATTGCACGCGATCACGATGACCCGGGCCCCGCGGTCTATCAGGAAACGCGCAATTCCTTCCGACAGGTAGCGCACGGTCCCGAGCGACTGCGTGCCATATGGCACATGCGCCTGATCCGCCAGATATATCGTATCCTCCCCTGGCATCAGGCGCACGATCTCACGCCAGACGCTGAGCCCTCCCACTCCCGAATCGAAGACGCCGATGAGTCCAGCAGCGCTCATTCCAGCCGGCCGCTGCGCGATGGCGTCACAGGAGGGCTCCCAACTCCTCTGCGGAGGATCAGGTACAGCCCCATAATCAGCGCAGCCCCTTGTAGGATAAGCAGTGACCCGATTGGCGTGGAGGGAGGATCATCCTCAACAGCCGCCTCTTCAGCGGTGGGGGTCGGTAGTGGTGTCCAAGTCGGGTATGGCGTCGATGCGCCCACTGGAACCAATGGGGTCGGTGTCTCAGGAGAAACCACATCGACCGAAGGTGTTGATACCGGGACTCCTTCCTCACTTGGAGCCGGAGTAGCAGGCACTCCATCTGTGGGCGTGACACCGATCCCTGTCTCAGAGTCAACCAACGTCGCCACGGGAGTCAGAATCGTCGTTTCATCAACCAACGTGATCATCGCGGTCGCTCGAGTTGTTCGTCCAGCGGCGTCCCGAAACTGTACGTAGATCGTGTGCTCACCGAGTGTTCCTGGCAACGTCCAAGGGACCAAGGGCTCCCACGCCTGCCAGGGTTCACTATCGAAATCGGGGTTACTGCTGATCCGTACCTCGATCGCTTGTCCCATCGCGCTGGCGCCCTGCCCCTCCGGGCGGACCTCTTCGTTAGTCAAGCGAATGGCAATCTGCGGATCCATGGTAGTTGGAGCATCATCATTGATGAAGATCGGTAGAACATTGGGGCGCGCACCGATCGTCAGCACAACATAAGTGCGGCCGGCGTCGTCTGTGGCTATCCCGACTCCTATCTCCCGGTATCCAACGCCCAAAACTACATCCCGGCAGCTAGCGCTTTCCACCACTGGGTTGAGAGCTTCGTTGACATCGGATGTGCCGACCCAGACACATTCACTCACATAGCTTCCGCCGTCCTCCCGAGGCCATGCCGTGTAGCCGGCGCGCAGGATGCGTTCAGCGGTGGTAGAGCCATCCGACCCCGTTGTTGACGACAGTTCGTTCCCCGCGACATCTTCCGCATGTCGCTGAGCTGCTGTCATCAAGAGGCTCGAACGACGATAGGGTGATAGGCCTTCCACCAGCCGCACGCTGTTCACGCCCGCGATCCACGCATTGGCCACATCAGAAGACTGGCCAACCACATGAACCGGAACGATCAGCACGAGGCAAGCGAGCACCACAGTTACACACAAGGGTTTCGACATAGGCGAGATTGTAGCACACGGCGGGCGGGCGACAAGTTTGACAACATCTGCCCTGCGTGCTATACTACCCGCCGTGGGCCGTTAGCTCAGCCTGGCAGAGCAGGGGCCTTTTAAGCCCAGGGTCGCAGGTTCGAATCCTGCACGGCCCATTTCCCACCAATATGAGTCCCTTTCCAGGCCACTCCTGCTTTCCAGTAGAACTTGCGCTCCGACTGACTATGGTCTTGCCTACGTGGGCCTTCTGGCTGGCACTGGCCGCGATGGTCATTGGGATGATCGGTGTAGTCCTGCCGGTTGTCCCGGGTGTCGGCTTCATCTGGATCGTCGCGCTCATCTACGCGATAGCTGAGCGCTTTGCGACGATTGATCCTTTAACGTTCATTGTACTCACCGTGCTAGGCGCCATCGGTGTGAGCGCTGATCTATGGATGTCTCAAGTTGGCGCCAAAGCCGGCGGGGCCTCCATCTGGTCAATGGCAGCGGGACTGATCGCTGGCGCCATTGGGGCTGTGTTTGGCGGCATCTTCTTCGGAATAGGAGCTGTGCCCGGAGCCATCATCGGCGCATTGGCTGGCGTGGTGGCGGCCGAATGGTATCGACGTAAGGACTGGCGCGAGGCATTCAAGGCTGGCGGCGGATGGCTCATTGGCTGCACATTGTCGGGCGGAGTACAGTTCCTCATCGCTATCCTGATGGTGCTCATCTTTGTCTGGCAGGGACTGAGAGGGTAAGCGGTATGGCTCGAAGATCATCCCGGCGTCCCAGTCGTCTCCAACTCAGAATCCGAGCTCCTCAGAAAGGGACACTTGTGATCGCCTGCACGCTCTACATCGTTGGCCTCTTCGGTGTGTTGGGGTTCATCCGTATCCCGGACCCCTATCCTGATGTGGCGCTCGCACTGGCTGGCGGCCTCTTGATCCTCGGTGCGCTGTTTCCCGGCATCTAGCCGACTTGGCCCGATGACGGCATCCTTCTCTCACACATCCTCTTGACGAGCAATCGCATAGATGTGGATCACACGCTGTGCAACTGTGATCAAGGACAACAAGGCCAGCAGCCACAACAGGATTTCCGGCAGGCCGATCAGCGTGAAGATCCCGATCAAGAGAATTCGCTCCAGTCGCGTCAGAATCCCTACCTTGCACGTGAATCCCAATGCCTCGGCGCGCGCGCGTGTATAGCTGACCAACAGTGCAGCAACCAGAGACACAAGGAGTAGCAGTACCTCCAGATGCGCACCCTGGTTCAGATAATGCACCATCATCCCGAGAATCAGGGCCGAATCGGAGACCCTGTCCGCTGTAGAATCGAGAAAGGCGCCGAAGCGCCCCTTAGTGCCGAGTGCACGCGCAAGCGCTCCATCCAACGCATCGACCGGGGCCACAATCAGAAGGCTTGCCCCACCCCAGCGGAAATAGCCGAGACCGAATACCACACCAACAGCTACCTGTAACAGCATTCCGAACAACGTAACCGTGTTGGGATGTACACGCAACGCAGCCATTACACGCACAACGGGCGCGAGCAAGATACCGCCCCACGCCCGCGCCCAGTCGGTCAGGCAATCGAAGGCCCGGCGGGGCGCCGCCCGCCCCGCCGCGCGCTTATGTCCTACACCCTGCATTCCTCCGGCCAATCAACTACTCCTTGCTTATTCGCCTTCGATGAACGCCTCTAGATTCCTCCGTGCATCGTCATCGCTGAACTGAACAGGCGGCGATTTCATGAAATAGGAGGAGGGGGCAACAATCGCTCCGGCATCCCCACGATCGAGAGCCAGCTTACAGCATCGAAGTGCGTCAATCACCACTCCGGCTGAGTTTGGACTGTCCCATACCTCGAGCTTAAGCTCCAGCTTCAGCGG
>JAAZAN010000184.1 GCA_012514315.1 Chloroflexota bacterium | reverse complement strand
CGCTCGCGCTCCGCCTTCAGCGTCTCGACCTCTTCCTCCAACTGCACTTGGTCCAGCCCCAACTGCTTGGTCTGCACCTCGCCGAACAAGTTCACCTGGGGCTGCAGCGCCTGCTCCAGTTCGGTCTGCCGTTCATCCAGGGCCTTCACACGCGCCTCCAGCAGGTCACGGAAGAGCCCCAGTTCAGCCAGGTGAAGCTGCTGCGCCGTCTGGTACTTGCGACCCGCATCGTTCTGGTAAAACTTAAGCTTCTCGGCCTTGAGTTGCGTGATCCGCCCCTTGATGCTTGGCGGAATCGAGGTGTTTCCTTTGCGGAGAGCGAGGTTGATCCCGCCCACTTCCTGCACGAGGCTGTCACCCTGGCGAACCTTGAAAGACAAATTGGGCAACAGCGGCCGAAGCTGCAGTTCGGCGGGATCCATGTCGGTGTCGATCACCAACTGCAACCACAGGCGAAGCTCGGCCACGTGGACGGCCCAATCCATCACATCCACGCCGTAGAGGCTCTGGCCGATGGCGCGCCGTTTCCGCTCATAGGGCGTCTCCTCCACCCCCAATTGAGCCCCGGCGCGTGCCAGCAGGTCATCAAGCACGTAGAGCATACCCACCAGGAATGAGCCCGATCCACAGGAGGGATCCAAAACCGTGACATTCCGCAGCAGGTCATTCAACTGGGGCCACAGATCTCTCTCCATCGCTGCAGCATCGGCATGCGCCCTGTCCTCAGGGTCAAGGGCGAATATCACGTCATAGAGCAATGGCTTAAGGTCGCTCCCCAAGTGGTTGGACAGCCAGTTCACGAGCGAAAGCCGGCACATCAGGTCGATCTCGACGCGCGGCGTGTAGAAGATCCTGGCATCCCCCCGCTCATCGATGCTATCGGAGACGTTGACCAGGCTCTCATAGACCTTGCCGATCATCTCCGGATCGACCGCCACCTCCTGATCCAACGGGGTGTCCTCGGTGATCGTGAAGTTGTAGCGCTCCAGGAAGCTGAAGAGCTGCCGGAACCGGGCATCGGTGATGACCGGCTCGTACTTCCTGTCCAACTCATTGGCGTTAAACAACCCACCATTCAGATAAGGCGCGAGCGCCAACGCCTTGCGCATGTCGTCGGGCAAGTACTGGAGGTCGGAGCGCCCTGCCTGGAAGTGCTTGTTGAACGCCTCAAAGAACAGGACGTTCAGCCACTCACCGACAAACGTGTCCGGGCTGCGTTGGGCTTTCTGATACGCAGCCCAGAACGTCGCCAGGAACTCCGGGTCGTGTCCCAACCAACGCTTGCGCTGGACGTAGTACAGGAACATCAGCCGGTTCAGGAACTGCAGCGCATAATCGTGCGCCCACTGCGCGTCCCCGGTCTGCTGCTGCAGATCGGACTGGAGCGCGGCGAACACCTGCTTGTACCCGTCGAAGAACTGCCCGGTGACGGCCTCCACATTGAAAGCCTCGTCGTGCCGTTGTTGAACGGCCACCGCGCTCAACCCGAACAGGTCCGGGCTCATCGAGGCCAGGTCGAGCAGCGAGATGCGCTCCGCCGCGGTCCGCAGCCGCTCCTCGGGGCCAATGGCAATGCGGCGCAGCACGGGCTGAACCGCGCGGCCCTCGCCCGCTTCGGCCTGGCGGCGCTCCAGCTTCACGTTGACCAGGTGCCAGTGGCGCTCATCGGTGTCGCTGAAGACAAACAGGCCATAGGGATGGTCGGTGGAAAGCTGTTTGATGACCAGACGCTCTGCCGTCAGCGACAAGGGGAATCCCCGGCCCTGTTGGGCGTCACCCAGGCGCACGTAGATGACGTTAAAGGCGCCCATCGTCTGGGTCTCATTCTGGGCCAGCAGCACGGGGTTCTCAGCCAGTAGAGACAGCGTCCCATCCGGCCAGTCGCGGGTGGAGAGGGTATCGTTCACCCTTTCATAGTTCAGTTCGGTCCAGAACAGGCGCTTGACCTTGTCAAGCCCGCCTGTGGGGATCTCACGGAGCAGATCGTAGACCCGCTGTTGATCTGTCATCGGCATAAGCTTTCACCTCACTTGCGATTCGAGGGTACGGCAATCAAGCTGCCGCCGGCGCGGTCACGCCGGCGGCAGTGGTCGGTGCTCAAGCCTGCTTGGACGGCTACGGCGCTTGGGTCGCAGCCCCAGTGTGTCTGCTGTCTGGGGCCTTTATTGTGTTAAGGGTGCCAAAAGTATAGTACACGCTAACACAATAGACAAGCGAGCCCAAGCACGGCAGATTGTCAGGGTTTTGGCGGGTCTGCTTTGTAAGAGATCGCATCATTGCAGGGCTCGGGACCGAGTTGCACCGATTCCGCAGCCCATAGAGCTGTGCGGATGATCTGGCCAAACAAATCGCGGTTAATGATGGGAGCACGGCCCCCGTCGTTCAAGCTCTGGGCCGACAAAGTAATGTCGCCTTCGACCATATATCATGTGAAGTGCTTCCATTGGGCTCTGTTGGAGTTGGGAGCTGAGCAGGGTGGTAAGTGATCGACAGCAGGCAGTATTATTCTTCGGGGATGCTTGTTCTTTCGCCCGCCCCATCACCTAGCGATTTTCGGGCGTCGAGGGATGGTTTCAGCAATTGACAATTGACAACTCGCGTTGACATCTGGCGATAGTGCACCTACCATGTGTGAGGCTACCACGTAATCCCCTGGCATGCGGATTGTCGTAGCTACCGAATGCTGTGTTCGGTTCCCAAATACCTCCTAGCATAGTTCAGTGGCAATCGGAGATAGAACAATGTCCTTTAAGCTCTGGACAACGGATACACCCCAATTCATCAAGGAACTGCTGCCCACTTTCCACACATCTAGTGGCTACAACAACATGGAACTAGTTACGGTTGCCGAGAGGCTCGGAATAAGTCAAAGCGCCAGGCTAATGCGACGGCTTATGCAGTTCTGGTACGCTCTCGGGATTCTGGACCGTGAGAAGGAAACAAGCGGTGCATATAGATATACCATAAGCTACTTCGGCGACAATGTGCTCGATTCAATTCAGTTCGGAGCAACGATGACATACGACCTGATTCACTGGTCTATGTACAGCGCTTGGATAAGGATCCCCAACTTCGAGTGGGGGTGGTCTTGGCTCTACAGGGAGACCTGTGACGAAGTTTGGGAAAGCAGTCCAGGTGAGATCGCGGTTAAGAGACTCCAAGCGGCGCTTCTGGAGCGGGCCAACCACGCATTTCCCGAACTGTCACCTACTTTCGACGTTAACACCATTCGTGCTGTGGCAAGCTGGCTTTCAGCTCTTGAACCGCCTTTTCTGGTCAAGGCCCATGAGTCTTCAAAGAGCGCTCGACTGCTTAGCCGGAAGCGTGAGCGATGCAGTCCGGAGCTGCTGTTCTTGTCTTTACAGCTTCAGTACACATTGAGGGGGTTGCCATTTGGCACTCCTCTGCTGATGGATGAGGAGTTGATTGCAGCAGTCTGCAGAGTCTGTATGTTGGACTCCGCGCAGTTCTGGCCTATGGCGGAACTCTGCGGCCTTATGTTCCCTTCCTTGACGCGCAAAGAGACAGCCTATGGCACCTCACTGACTGTATCAGAGGCCGCACCTTTCACTCCCCCACTTCCCAGGGGAACAGGAACCACATCATGATCGCAGCCGAGCTGAGCTTTGAGGATCGGGTTCGACTGGCTTATCCCTTGCCAGTAGCCAGCCTATATCAGGCAGCCTTCCTTGAGAGCGATCCAAGACTGCGTGTAAGAGCCTTGATCGATCTCTTTGAGGGAGTCGTTCGTTATCTAGTGCTGACCGGTCTGTCATGCTACGCTTACTATGAACGGTCAGATGCTAAGCTTGAGGCGAAACGTGCTGGCTTCGATAGGCCGTCCTTGGGAATCTGGACCGCTCTGCTGAACGCCACTAACGACGCGCTGCAACAGGTTGGGTCGCTTCCTTCACTGCTGTCAACGGGCAAGATCGGTCGAGATGACCCCATCTATGCCGGACTCAAAGAACTGCACGAAATCCTGACAGGAACTGCCCTATCAAGCAAGCGGCCGAGCCTAACCCAGTTTCTAGAGGCGGTCGTAGCATTCCGCAACAAGAAGATCGGCCACGGTCAGTTATCTGATCGAGAAGCCAGTCGCGTTGCTGCCCCGCTCACGGCGGCGATCTCACAATGGATGACGGAGCTTCCTTGGCTCTACAGTTTACACCTCGTCTACGTCAACCGTGTTGAGTGGCGTGATCCATGTTTTGTTTGTTATGGAACCAACCTCAACCGCGGCACCTCCCTCATGCCCTTCGACCTGATACGTTCTAGTCCTATCACCCATGATAGCGTGTACCTCTACGAGCCTGGTGCAGGCCTTCTAGTACCCCTGTATCCGTTCTTCGTATTCGACACGGGCCTGAAGACCCTGTATGCCTACTCGGAACTCGACCCTGCTCGCGGCCTGGTCTTGCGATGTCCGTATGAGTCAGTCGGTGCAGAAGCAGCCCGGTATGTTAGCTATGATCAGTCCATCATCACGGGGGGAAACGGGCAGGAGACGAAGCCAGACCAGGACAGGAGTGGAAAGGATTCGCTAGTGGAGACTCTCAGCAAGCGCGACAGGGTGATGAAGGACCTTCAGGCCAAGCTCAGCGAAAGCTGGTTGACCGACTCGCAGCGCGGAGTCTGGGAGCAACTGCAGCGACTTATGGGGCCTCCCTACTATGTCGTCAACATCTACGGCGCTGAAGGGGCCGGCAAGACGTTTCTCGGACAGCTGTTGGAGAGGCAAGCTAGGGCAGCCTACGCGACTGCCGACGCGATTCCCTGGGAATCTTGGAAGGGTCGTCCACTGGTCGTGCTGGATGGTTATGACTCCAGTCGTAGAGCGGTGAGATCACTGAGATCCATGCTACAGCTCTACGGCATCGGGCAAGCCATCATACTGTCGCGCCAGCGCGTCAAGGATGATATCCCTTGTCTCCACTTGGCTGTTACGGAGCATGACCTGCAAATCGCGAGAGCTACGCTTTATCGTGAGCTGGGAGTCTTAATTCCGGATGGAGATCACCGCAATCTATGGGACTGTTTTGACGAGCTGGAGGTAAGCCATGATTGACAGCAGCAAACTGGCTGAGATCAGAGCCAAGGACCCTGTGATTAACACATTCACCTGGCAGAGCCTGAAAAGCGCTCCAAAGAGTGTCGAAGAGGTCTACAGCGCCCATGCATTGACGCACATGTCGTTGGGCGACACCGGTAAGTATGTGGACACTCTCGCACGAAGCATCACCAAGAATAAGTTCTGCTCTGTCGGGGCTATCGTGGGACCCTATGGCTACGGCAAGACGAGCACAGCCATCCACGTCTGGCGAGAACTCCAGCAAGGACACAAAATCCTCAGTGTACCACCGTTTGAGTGGCTCAAACTGCCGGATATCCTTGAGGCTGTAAGTGCTTGGGTCGAGTACAAGTTCAGCCAAGGTCCTCGTCAGTGCATCCCGGCATTGAGGGCAATCTATGAAAGATATCGCGACAAGTCGCTCGAGGAGGTTGCCGCAGACCTCGGGTTGGGCCTTGCCAAGGCACAGGAAGCTTACGATTCGGGTAGTATCAACCTGGGAGTGACGCCAGCTGCAGTTTTGGCGTTTTTGCTGGAGGTCAACGCCCTCTGTGTTGGGGAGGCTGGTTTCTCCGGTCTCGCCGTGTTTGTGGATGAGTTGCAGGAGACCGCTGACAACTACCCGAGCATCAAGAGCTTTCAGTCTGACCTGTTTGCATTCGCGGACAAGATTCCGACGGAGGTCGGATCTCTCGCCCTGATTTTCACGATGCCGGACACGCTGGAAGCAACCATCAACACGACCCGTCCGGACATTGTCCACCGACTTCGTCAGTCGTCACTGTACCTGAGAGTCGAAGCGATCTATGGCCGGGAATTCCCTTCGCAACTGTGGGAGAAGTTTGCCGACGTCTTCGGCTTCCGGGAACAGATCTATGAGCCGGTTGCCCAAGACACTTTGGACGCGATCGGTCAGATCGCGTCGCGTCGGGATCTCGGATCAGGCCCAAGGACGGTCATCAACGCGCTGGTTCAGGCTGTGAAGCACTACGAGGTCACCGCCCGTTCCTACAGCCCGTTGGATCTTGTTGATGGTTTCCTCGATAACAAGATCGTCTTTGAGGAACAAGGCAAGTTCTCGAACGCGGTGAGGCAAGCTCTCGAGAACCGCCTGGTGGGATCCAAACCCGAGTATAGGCGCACCATCAAACTCATCGCGGCCTTTCCGCTTGGATGCACAATGGCGACGATCAAGGCCGCCGGACTAGCCCTGGCCTTCGACCAGTTGGTCGAGTCCCCCATCTATGGGGACATCATCTACCATCGTTCTGAGGGCTATACGCTCCGATCCCTGCTTGAGGTGGAAGTGGAGGTTGAGCCGACCTACGTGCGATTGGTGCGGGACGACTTCGTGCGAAGCTATATGCCGGACTTCACACACGCGCGTCTTGCGATGCGTGCCTTCCGCAGTCATCTACTGGAACCGATCTTCGAGGCTGGACGGCGCAACCAACTGGATAAATGGCAGTGGCAGAAGTCTGACGAACTTCCCGGACAGGACGCCATAGCTATCGAGTTGTCTGGCTCATTCACGTACGACTATCCATGTCGCGAGGTCGGCGTCACGCTCCTCGTCTCACCCCGTCCTGTCAGCCCGTCTTGGGGTCGTACGCCTAAGGAGTTTGACTTCACCTTTGCCTTGATCTTCGACGCCGATGATCAGACAACCGGCCGTGTCCTCCTGCCGCCCGGAGATGATTTATCCGCTCAGGTTGCCTTCCAACTGAACCTGATGGCCAAGCCCGCAGCAACCCTGAGCATCCCCAGGCTGCCAGAGATATACCCGCCAGAACGAATGACGCCCCTCTTTATGCTCTCCCTACTGCAGTATCTGGACGACATAGATGACAGGATCCCGGCGCCCGAGAAAACCGGTGAGCTGCGCGTCGTTAAGGAGCGACTGGCGCAGTACGCAACTCGAGGGCTCCTTGGAGGTGAGCTGGTTGTGGATGACCGGTTCGGAACCCAAGATGTGGGCTACGCGTTGGTGCGATCGATCTTTCTCAAGATGTGCAAGGTACTGTATCCTCATTACCAGACGCTCATTCGTAGCTCGCAATGGGAGAAGCACCTCGAAGCTTATGTTAAGGCGCTGCGAGACCCTCTGGTGGATCCGGGGATCGCACGCGGCAGAGAGCCGCTTACCACTACTAAGGACTATATCACACGCCTGTTTGGCCAGACTAGTATGCAGACAGCTAGGTCGCTGATCAACGAGAGTCTGATAGGCCTGACCCAGCTTGAGTGGGGGAGTGGTCGAGATGAGCAGGCCAAGATGTGGTTCCTCATGCATCCTCTCGAACAGCACATCCTTCAGCTACTGAGGGACTCGAACTATGCGGAACAACGGCCGGAAGGTACGATCCGGCTGCTACCGGCTCTGGAGCTGTTCGAGGCGGGAAGGGCGCTTGGCTACACACGCGAGGAGGTAGGAGCAGTCATTCAACTTCTGAGTGGTCGGGAGCTCGTCACATACAACTCAACGACGAACTCGGTTGAGCAACTGATCCGCACCGTCGATGACCTCAGGCTGGCGCTGCTAGATGCCCTGGCAAACATCCAGGCCGAGATCGAGACGCTAACTCAAGTAGCGGAGTTTGATCCTGAGCGCTACCAGACCAGAATCGAGGATGTGAAGAAGGGTGCACAGGAGCTGGAGAGTTCTGAGTATGCCGCGGAACGCGCTGAGGAGCTCAATGCAACCTTGCGCAGCATCGAGTCTGGGCTTCGGAAGTACATTGCCGTATCGGCCGGTAGGCTGTTAGCCGATCTGCGTTCCAGTGGGAGCCAAATCCAGCCGCTCTTAAGCGCTGGAGTGCCCGAGGAGTTGCTCTCGCCGATCGTCGGTGGACAGGCTCCCTGGAGTGGTGCACTTGAGGAGAGCCGACAGAGGTTGCGCAAACGGTACGATGAGACCGTGGCCCGATATAAGAAGGTAGCCCAGGACATCAGCGCCAAGTTGGCAACATTGGGTCAAGTCGAGTTGCACGCGGGGTATTTGGTCGAACTCGTAGGGACTCACGCGGAGTGCCAGACGATGCTAGCGCAGCTCGCAGAACAGCGAGTGGCGGTAAGCGCGAATCTAAGGAGTCTTCGCGCCTGGAAGCAGCTGCTGACCCGTGCCAACCAGGTCCACCAGGATGCTGTTACCGCAAAGGCTTCATTCGGTGAGACTGAGTTCCTGGAAGCGGCAGAGGCAATCTGGTCCGAGATCATCGATCGATTTAGGGAAGGTCCAGTGGACGCACTGTCTGACTATGAGCCCTTCTCAGATAGTGTCGCCGAACTCGAACGCCACATAGGGGAGTGGCAGCGCAGACGGCGTGACACCTTTATGGCAGAGAAGCGCACGCTCGAGGATGCGCTGGACCGCCTTGGAGACGAACAGCCACGCCTCAAGACCAACTTCGACTCATATGCTGCGCCTGAGGACAATCGTAGAGACCTTCGCGAGGAGGCAGTGGAGCACTTCCAGCGCCTCCTGCAGCGATGTGAGCAGCGTTGCCAACAACTGCAGAGCGAGGTCATCTACGCCGAGCGACTGCAGCAGATCACCGGGAGCCTAACCGCATCTGCCGTCAGTAGCGCTCTAGTTGAGGTTGACCAGTTGCGAACGGGAATTACCCCTAAGTCGCTCAGCAGCGAGTCGGATCTCGATGTCCTCACCGAGAAGATCGCTGGAATGCAGAGCAGTCTGAGGGAGATGGTGGAGCAGGCTAGGGGATTCATCACCAAACGCCTGCCTGATCGCGAGAGCGAGAAGGAGCTCCTGCGCGCCGTCCAGGCAAGCGCAGAAGGTCTAATGAGTGGTGTCGAGCTTAGAGAGGTCATCCTCAAGCTCGTGGCTGAAGACCCGGATTTCCAACTCGAGCAGGTGATGCGAGATCTGCAGAGTCTGTTCCTGAACAATCAAGTGATCATTCGGATCCAGCCGCGCAGGTAGCTGGTTCTAGCGGCAGGAGGTGGTGACATGAGTCGGCTATTCCTTGGTCGAGGTCTGGAGACCGAAGCAGATGCCTACATTGACGGCGGCAAGTCGAGGGCGATACTCGTATGCGGCAAACGCGGCAGCGGCAAGTCGTACACGCTGGGCGTTATCGCCGAGGAACTGCATCGGGCTGCTGATGCGACCATTCTCATCGTGGACCCCATGGGTATCTACCACACGATGTCGCTGTCGAACCACGAGCAGGAAAGCGTCCTATGGGACTGGGGTGACAGCCCAAGGGGCCTGCCAGTGAAGGTACTCGTGCCCGGTGACCCCGTGGAGAGATATGGTGGTGCGGACATTGTCGCGGAAATGGAGCGACGCGGTGTCGAGTTTCGGTCCCTGGCGCTCAACCCATCGGATGTTTCCGCGGAGAGCTGGTGCGATTCCTTCGGCACCTCTATCAACGAGCCTATGGGTATCAGCCTTGCCAAGGCAACGCGTCGTTGTCGTCAGGAGTACGGCGCGAGAGGTTATTTTATCCGCGAGATCATCGACGAGGTGCTGAAGGATCCCAGAGCTCACGATCGAACCATTGACGCGTTGGTCAACCGGCTGGAGATGGCGAATCAATGGGGCATATTCGCCGCCGACCGCTACCGAGAACTGGCCGAGATACTTGATCCAGACTCCGTCAATGTGCTCGACCTCAGTGTCATCGACTCTGGACGCTACGGCAGGCGGGGCCTGATTGTCTCGGTACTGAGTCGTGACCTGTTCAGGAAGCGTAGCATAGCTCGGCGCCGTGAGGAGCTGGGCTTGGCTCCTGAGCGGCGCAAGTTCTGGATGCTTATCGATGAGGCGCACCAGTTTGTGCCGTCCGGTAGATCCGCCCTGGGCAAAGAGGAACTGATTCGTTGGGTGAAGGAGGGGCGGCAGCCAGGCCTGTCACTGGTCGTCGCCAGCCAGCAGCCTTCGGCTATCGACGGCGAGGTCTTGTCGCAATGCGATGTCATCATCTCACACGCGCTCACCACGAGTGACGACAAGACGGCACTGAACCGCCTGACCAAGGACTACATGAGGAACGAGATCAAGACATACATCGACCAATTGGCCCGCACAGGGCAAGCGGTGTTCGTGGATGACGACACTGAAAGGCTTGAGGTTGTCCAGATCCGTCCGCGTGCGAGTAGGCCGGGTGGAGGCGAAGCCTAGCAGGGATCTTGGAAACTGGGGGGTTCAGGCGCACGGTGGCCGAATTTGGGAGGAGACCTCACATGATGACGCATCCGCACAGCAACAGAGGGCTTAACGATCCATACTTCACTGCGGAGGACTATGCCGCCTTCACCGAGGACAAGGTCGCCAACCCACGCTTTGACAAGGACCGGCAGAAGATCCGCGACAAGTTTCTGCACCTCCACGAGGTACTCTACCCCGAGATTCGGAGGCGTGGGTGGGAGCTCCACCCTCACTGGTACGCGCCGAACATCGTCTCCACCTGGTACATCGGATGGCTGAAGCAGATCTGGTTCATGAAGCTTCGCTATCTCCGGTCTGGAGCTCAGGTGCAGGACATTGAGAGCCGGATGGGGATGCCCAGACCTCTCGACAATGCCGAAACCCAGTATACGAAGCACCCGATGCTGGACATTCGTCTGGACTCGGAGTACCTGGCGATCGAGTTACTGCTGACCGATCAAGCGTGGTGGGATGCGCAGAACCTCAAGAACAAGATCAGCTGTGATCCCAAAGCTCAGGGCGAGTTCATCACCATCTTGCACAGTCTGGGACACGACTACGTGTTCGGCGGTTGGCCGGACTCGAGCAGGCCCGATCTGATCACCACAGCGGTAGACCTGGCCCGCGGGGATGCGCTGGAAGATTGGTTATCGCGGTTTGAGCCTGGGTACGATTGGCTGCGCCTTGGCATCTGGTACAGCGACAAGAACGACTACAGGCTAAGCAAAGCCCGTGTGGTCCAGGAGATCCTCTACCGGTTTGAGCAGTTGTACACGGTCTACGCGTTCCTACTGTGGACGCCGCAGAACGATTACCGGCAGCTACGTTAGATTCGAGCCTCTATGGGATTCGCCCATATTGCCCACAGCAGCAGTGTAACGAACCGAGTTGGATGCTGATGCATCCTCGAAACCGCGCCCGACCTTCTCCTGCTGTATGGGGTTCGAGATCGAACCGGACCTGTTACACAGCCCTAAAAACTGCCCCGACTATGGCGATCGTGCTCTGGAATCAGCGCGAGCAGTCTCTCCTGCTCCAGAGAGCTCGCACCAGGGTCGATGATGATGTTTCGCCATGCCTCTTGCGTGGTGAAGACAGGCGGACGCCTATCGGGTGCGTATTACCGAGTGAGGTAACGTTCGGCATCCGGAAAGGCACTCTGATGATAGGCCCAGTAGCGGTCGACCAGCGCTTCCCGGTATCTGGCGTGTGCTGTCATCCCACTACTCCATATCCAGCCAGGGCACCGGGTGCCCTCCTATAGATACCTCTATGCCTATATAACAATCTTGGCTCCCCGGCCTCTGCGGCGAAAGCTATTTCTCACGAAGCCGGCGATCTCTTCCTGGCGCTCTTCGTACTCGCGACGCCATCTGATGTAGTACTCAGAATGCCGAAAAGCATCAGGAACGTCCTTTCGGTAGAGATGAAGGAAGAGCCAGTCATACGCGATGTGCTCTTCGGAATACTTGGTGCAGTACTCCCCGCCCCACTTGTGAAGGTACCGCTGCAGGCCGAAGAACACTGCGAAGTTCGCGTTGTCGTCTGCATGGAACACGAGTGTCTCCACGACCGGCTCAATCAGCCCACGCAGGCTTGCTCCGGTGGCATCAGGCGTTGATAGACCAGAATCCTCCTCATACCTGTACCCGTCAAAGCGCAGAGCACAGACAGTCATCGCGTCGCTGATGTCGTCAGGGAAATACAGCATGGCTATCCTCACAATACCCAACTCTGGTCTGATCGAAAACCGATGGCCCACGGCAGCATGCTGTCGCCGAGACCCTCCGTAACCACGGTCTGTGCTGCCAATCGCGGCTCGTGCGGTGATTATGTCACGCTCGATGGCTAAACGCAACAGGGCGCATGAAGCAGGTTCATTTCAGGATGGGGGCAAATTGGCGTAGGCAGCGTCCCAGAGCTGGTCAAAGCGCTCACGGTCTGTCACGACAGCGCTGCAGATCGCGAGGATATGGTCGGCACCAGGCCACGACCAGCGCATCCCTGGACCCACGACCCGCACCTTAAACTGCTTGGCTTCGCTTTCCACCATGCCACTGCCGATCGGCCAGTTTTCGGTGCGGTAGTCGTGGTACTGCATGCAGTCGCGGTTGTTCTTGAAGTATCCCGCGTTGGTCCGCAGGCTCTCTGCCCGTTCCGTGTTGTGCTCCCGCTTCGCGCTAGCGACGAGATCGCGCGCAATACCCTCCGCGTGCCCTTGCTGCAGGCGCGTCTTCTGGGCGTTTACCATCGTCCACTGGCCCCCGCTTTCCGTATAGAGCGCTTGGGCCGCCTTGCTTAGGTGCTCGGTCGCGTAGTACCACTCCACCACTCCTTACGTGTGTGAACACCCTGACTCGACGAGGTGACCTAAAGAGCGCACATTGCCTCTTGCTAAGCACCATCAAGTCCTAGCAAGATGACTTGTGGTGCCGCCGTCTCTACTCGTCCGCCAGTTGGCAGAACACTTCCAACAGGTTCACAAACTCCGAGTGTTCGTCCTCAGTATCGGGTTTTTGT
>JAAZAN010000183.1 GCA_012514315.1 Chloroflexota bacterium | reverse complement strand
CAGCAACTGCTCGAGGGCGGCGAGGTCCTCAGGGCTGAACCGGCTCAGGACGGTCTGGTTGCTGTCGCGGAACGCCTGCCCCAATGCAGAACTACGAAACACCTTCAGGTCCTCTTCGTATGGGTCGCCGACACGGTGATCGTCCACGATGCGACCATCCTGCATGACCAACACGCGATCCGTCTGTCGCGCCACGGCCGGGTCGTGGGTCACAACGATGATGCTCGTGCCCAGATCTTGGTTGAGCCGTCGCAGCAGCAAGATGACCTCAGAGCCGCTCTGGGAGTCGAGATTGCCCGTGGGTTCATCGGCGAGAATCAGCGCGGGCTGATTGGCCAATGCGCGTGCAATAGCTACCCGCTGCCGCTGCCCACCGGAAAGCTGTCCCGGGACGTGACTGGCCCGATCTGAAAGACCCACCATACCAAGCAGTTCTTCAGACCGGCGGCGACGCTCGCGCTGGCTGGCCACCTGGCCCATCATTGGCACCTCGACATTCTCGCGGGCGTTGAGCGTCGGGATCAGATTATGCATCTGGAAAACAAATCCTACCGTGCGCGCCCGGAAGCCGTCCAGATCGCGGATCGTCGCCAGATTCTGACCATCCACCAACACGACACCACTGGTAGGACGGTCCAACGCCCCCAACATGTTGAGCAGGGTGGATTTGCCCGAACCCGACGGCCCCATGACGGCGACGTACTCGCCCAGCGCGATCCGGATGGTGACGCCATCCAGCGCACGCACCTGGGCGCCGTCACCGTAGTACTTGGCCAAGTTCTTCGTCTCTATGAGATAGTCGGTTCTCGTCGTCGTCATACAACGCTTCCTGAAGACATCATCGAGTGACACCGTTCACGGGTCTATTCGTACCGCAGCGCTTCGACCGGCTGAAGGTTGGAGGCGCGCCAAGCCGGGTAGATGCTCCCCACGACACCCAGAAGTAGTGCAGTCAGCAAGGCCTGCGCAAAGAGCGATGGGGTATAGATGATGCGCAGCCAACTCTGCACGAAGGGCGTCATATTGAGCAAGTAGCCAAAGACCACGCCAATCAGCACTCCAGCGACGCCTCCAATCACGCTCAGCGTGACGGATTCCTGAACGATCATCGCCAGGACCCGGCCCTTGCGCCAGCCCAGGGCCCGCAGCACACCGATTTCGCGCGTACGCTCGAACACACTCATCACCATGGTGTTCGTCATGCCGAGCCCGCCAACCAGGAGCGTCACAAATGAGATTGCCCAGGTAGCCGATCGCATCATCTCAAGGTCCATAAGGCCCTCTGAGAACTCGGTCGCCAATGATAGCGAAACCTCTGGAAAGCGCGCCTCCATCTCCGCGATGGTTCCGGCCGCCCGTTCAGGGTGTTCGAGCCAGACTCCGACGAAGCTGACCTTGCGCGCCTGCCCGAAAAGCCTCTGGGCATCACGCAGCGTGACTATCCCGCCGCCGTCCTGCATAGCGACGCCTGTCTCGTAGATACCGACGATTTTGAAGCTGCTATCGAAGACGTGGATAGTCTGGCCCACCCTGTAGCCCAGATTCTCGGCCGCGACTCGCCCAAGGAGTATCTGTCGATTGGTCGTCAGTGGGTCTCCGTCGACCAGCTTGAACTCACGAATGAGCCGGCCGCGCGGTTGATAACCAAAGACGATGAAGAACGGCAGATCGCCCATCGAGGTATACCCCGTCAGGAATCCCTCAGCATTGCTCACACCGGGCACACCGACCATACGTCGCACTATCCCTTCGTCAATCTTGCTCAGATCAATCGAGGCATCGGCCTCCATCCCGACCAGGTTTGCCCCGGACCCCAATGCGAGGCCAGCGATGGTATCGACCATTCCTTCGCCAAATGCGCCCAGCAGGACGATGGCCATCATCGCGACGCCAATGCCGACCACGGTCAACAAGGTACGCGTCGGGCGTCTCAAGATGTTGCGCAAAGCCGCCGAGCGCACGTGTCGAGTCCCGCTGGCCGCCGCGCCGTCGGTGCGCATCGCCTCCACTGGCGTCAACCTGGAGGCATGCCATGCCGGCAGCGCACCGCCGATCAATCCCAAGCCGACGGCCACGACACCGCCCTGGACCATCAGACTGATGGAGATATGCCCGGGCATGAAGCTACTGTACACGGGCGCGTTGGAGACGGCCCAGACCGCGAGAATGCCCAGTCCGACGCCCATCATCCCACCGAGCAGACTGAGTATCAGCGACTCGCCGATGACCAACGCCAGGACCCGGCGTGGCCGCCACCCCACTGCGCGCAGCACACCAAACTCGCGCGTGCGCTCAAAGACGCTCATCAGCATGGTGTTCATCACACCAACGCCGCCGATGAGCAAGGCCACGAACGACACGGTCCACGTGAATGCGTCGACATATTGCAGCATTTCCTGCTTTTCAAGGAAGTCCGCCGACGTCGTGGTGGTCAACTTGGGGAATCGCCGTTCGATGCGGTCTCTCAGGGCGTCTAAGTCAGCGCCGTCGCGAACCTTCAGGAGCAATGCGTTGACCTGACGCGGCTTGCCACTGATCACTTGGGCGTCCTCAAGGAGCACAACCGCTGCGCCGTCCTCAAAAGGCGCACCGGTCTCAAAGATACCGACGATGCGGAACTGGCTCTCATACAGGCGGAACGTGTCTCCAACTGAGAGTCCGAAGTCATCGGCAGCGGCCCTACCCAACAGGACTGGTTTGCCACCGTGCGGGGCGGCCCGCCGGCTCAACGACTGGCCCTCCACGATCCGGAAGCGCTGAATCGCGAAGCCATCCGGATCATATCCATAGACGATGAAGTAGGCTGCCCCGTCCGTCGCGGCGAACGTGTAGATCATCTCCGAGACATCGGTTACACCAGCGAATCCGGCCAGTGTCGTACCGAGATCCTGATCGACCGCACTGAACATGATATCGAGGGCATCGTCCTGCACCACCAGCAAGTCGGCGCCACTGCCGCCTCCCATCGTGGTGTATCCCTCAATCATGCCATCGCCAAGAGCACCCAGCGCAACCACCGCAGCTACTCCGACCGCGATACCGAACACGGTCAGGATCGTGCGCATCTTGCGTCCGAGAAGACTCTTGACAATCATCACCCACTCCGCAGAGAACCGCCAGATCGTCTATCGCGTCGTCTGGATATCGACAAACGCCGTCATCCCCCAGCGCATCTCCGGCACAGTCTCCGATAACTCAACGTATGTTGTGTAGTTGACCCCGCCCGCACCGGGTTCGGACATGGGGCTGATGCGCACCACGTGTCCCACGAACGTACGGTCGGGAAGCGCATCCAGTGTCACCGCAACCTCCTGCCCTTGAGCGACCTGCGCCACATCGATCTCGTCCAGATCGGTAGTCTCGATGCGGAGGGTATTGAGATCGCCCAAGGTCACCAGAGCCTGGCCCACAGAAGCGAACTCGCCCAGTCTCACGTTGACCGCACCGATCGTGCCGTCAAACGGTGCGTGGATTTGGCACCGATCCAACGCAACCTGAGTGGAGTCACGCGTGACCAGGGCCTGTTCGACCGCGGCCTCGGCCACGGCAATCTCCTCAGCGCGAGGCCCTGCCTCCAGGAGCGCCAACTGCGCCTGCGCCACGTTCCGTTGAGCAGCCGCCGCCCAGACCGCAGAGCTCACCGTCCGCTCCCGGTCCTGGACACTCCCAACCAGCGCATCCAATCGAGCCTGGGCTGCAGCGACAGCCTGGTCCGCGGCGTGAAGGTTGAAGCGAGCCTGTTCCTCCAGAGTGCCCAATGCTGGGCATACGTTCTTCGTCTGACCATCGGGCAATGTCACGTCGTAACACTTCATTGTCTGGTCGTGAGCTTCGAGGGCAGCCCGCTGTTCGGCCTGGACCGCTGCGAGCTGAGCCTCGGCCGCGGCAATGTCGGCCTCCAGAGTACCTGCCTCGAACTGCCCTTTCTCAGCAACGGCCTGGGAGAGCAACGCCCCCGCCGCCTCAATCTGTGCTTCGGACACGGCGACTTCCTCAGCGCGCGCTCCGCCTTCCAGCAACGCTAGCTGTGCCTGCGCACTGTGGAGCACCGCCTCAGCCTGCCGCAACGCCAGGGTGGCATCCGTGGCATCGAGGCGAACCAACACATCGCCCGCGGCGACACGGTCTCCAGGTTCAACCAGGACCTCAGCCACAATACCGGACGACTGAGTGCTCAGCGTGGATCTTTGTGCAGGCAGCACCTTGCCCGTCACAGAGATCAACGGGGCGATCGATTCAAGGTCAGGCGCTGGCGTCTCCTCAACCTGTCCAGTGCATCCAACCAGAGTTAGCAAGAGCACACCAACGAGGACCGGTGTCAGTAGTCTGCTCATAGGGCACCTCATATCATCATTCTGAGTCGCGGTCACGGAAGAAGGTACCGGGCACAAACCTCTATGCCGCAGCCTGAAGGATCAGCCGCAGCCGTTTGATCGACTGCGCCATAGACCGAACTGTATGGTAGCTGATCTTCCAACCGTGGCCCAATGCATCATCAATCGGGCCGCCTGACCGGTCGAGACGCTCGTACCACTCACCGCCGCCCGCCATGTTTACGAATTTCGAGAATACGAAGTTGTAGACTTCCTTGAAAGCGTCCCAATACCTGTCGTGGCCGAACAACCGGTACGCATCCAACATGCCAACGAGCACCTCAGCCTGCTGCCAGAACTGCTTCTCGGTACCAGCCGGCATGGCATTGTGAGGACCATCGACAAACACACCACCCAGCTCGCGATCGATCCCATAGTCTATACAGTGGTCGAAGATGCTGCGGGCGATACCCGCATACTCCTCCAGCGGACAGTCGAGGATCTCGGCGGCGTGAAGCAGCAGCCATGCAAACTCAACATTGTGGCCGTAGGATGTATAGCTGATCGGGCGAGCCAGACCGTCCTCGGGCTCAGCATCCCGTCCCCATTCCACATCGAACAGAATCGCCGGCAGCGGCTTGAAGTCCAGTGAGAACTGCATATACCCCGTCCGATCCTCAGCGCGCAGCATGCTCCCGATGATCAGGCCGATGACCTCGAGGAGGCGTCGCCGGTGAGTCTCGCTGCCCGTCATTTCCAGCATATTGGTCAGCGCTTCCATCATATGCATATGGACGTCTATACTCTTACGGTCGCCGCCGAACTTCCCCGGTCGCTCAGGGCGCCAGTCAGGCTGCATGATCTCGTAGTATCCGCCGCGCTGTGTGTCGATCATATGTCGGCCGACCGCATCGTACGTCCGCAACGCTGCCTCGCGGCCGCGCTCGTCGCCAGTCGCCATAAAGTACTCACTGAACGCATACATCGCGAAGCACTGTCCATAGCCAATCTTGCTGGCCACCAATGGGGCGCCATAGCGATCCGCGATCCAGATCCAGCCGTCGTGAGCGTCATCCCAGTAGTGATCGAGAATGAACTCAGCGCCCATGCGGGCCAGCTCCGCGCACCGCCCGTCGTCGAGGCCAGCCCGATGAATGCTCGACATCGTGTAGAGCATGCGAATCTGCATCAGGAACGTTTTGACCGTCTCACCGGTCGGCCGACCTTGGCTGTCGAAGTACGTCAGAAAGCCCCCCACCCCACGATCAGGAGAGCGTTCGATCCAGAACGGAAGCAGCGTCTCCCTCAAGTACGCCTCAATGTGATCCAGTGTCGCGCGAACCTCGTTCAGTTCGGTCATTCTCTATCCCCCCTGGAACAGCCTTCCGCTTGACGATACGTAGAATCGTGTTGCGCAGCCCATCGCCTGATCCCAGCCAATATGAACTGCGCCATGGCGGCATCTTAGCCGCAGACTGATTCTTCCCGAGTCGCAAAGCTCACAGAGACTCGATCACCAGATCATCGACTTCCATCCACTGGCGGCCGGGTGCGTCGAGCAACCCCCAACGGAAGCGTCCCCACGGCGTGATCACCATGGTTTGATTGTCCAACCACATCACGAAGCCGAGCGGTCCGCGAGGCGCTGCAACGGTGTCCAGAAGAACCGCGCCATCGACTTTGAAGCAGGTGCGGGCCGCGTGCCAGTCGATCTCATAGGTGTGCCAGTCGGTCATGTCTAGATCCAGTTCTGCCTCTCGAATGCACAATGATCGTTGGACAGGCGGCCAGAACAGACGATACAGCAAGGGAACGTTCATCAGCAACATCAGACCAGGCGCGAACGGGATCCACGCCAGGGCAGCCGGGCGCGATGCATCTATGGTCGCGGCCTTCCACCCGAATCCTGCGACGTCAACGTCCAGCTTCATGTTAGATGGCGGTGAAGCGTAGAAGAACCAGAGCGCACGTGGTAGGGCCGGCGGACGCGAACCCGTCATCACAAAGGGATCGTTCCAGAAGCCAAACCCGGCCGTTCCACGCAGGGCGCCGGTCGGGTGAGAGAAACGCGCACGGGTCACCAACCTCAGCGGCGGATTCCACAGGAACGCGCGGCGGGCGCGTTCCTGGCAATCATCGATCTGAGCATCGGAGTACTCCTGGGCCGATGCATCGGTTGTGACAAACCGCAAGACCGAATCACACGGTTCGAGAGACGCCTTTCCGACAATGTAACGCCGAAGGTGCGCGCCCAGTTCATAGAACGATTCCAGGTGAACAGTGTTCATCAATCTCGGTGATCCCCACAGGTGAGGTTGCTTTGCTTCTACGCGGATGTAGGCCCGAATACACGGGCGTGGACATCGAGCACTGCATTATCATTCAACTAGGCTACCAGGGCAAACATCGCCATCGCTCCCTGACGCCACTCGCCACCATTTGAAGCTACAGCGACAATCGCCATTGCTCGGCGCCTCGGCCTACTCCCACCCCACAGGCCACAACAAGATCTCACCCCGCCAATCATCGTCTGGCAGCGAGTAGCACGAGTTCACACGGACCCAGTTCAGTGAGCCCATCCAGATAGAAGCATCGGGTGACGTCGACACCGCAGCAGTGGCTATTGTCCACCATACACCGGCCCGCCACGATGGATCAAGTTACTGAAAGGACATCTGCCAGCGTAGAATGGCCCGGGCGACCGTAAACCGGTACGGATAGGGCCCAACGGCGAAGAACCGGAAGGAGTATAGAGCTATGAATGCCGTCTGCGTGCCGCCTACCCGTCGACTTTTCGACGTAAGACGAGGCGTGACAGAAGCCCGATGCCCAGGGCAGCGCCGCCCAACACACCCAGCGCCGTCCAGACAGGGCGCCAGTCGAGCGGAATGCGTGCGCTACCAGGACGAACAGGGGCTGTGCCCGGGTCAATATAGCTGTACAGGATATCGATAGCAGGCGTCTGGACGTCTGTCTTGTGCACCAGGGCCCGGAACTCATCGGCAATGCAACGCATCTCATCGCGAGCCGCCCTGGCGTGGCCGGCCATAGCCAACTCAGCGCCCCGCGTATTGAGCAGTCTGGACAACAGCGCCACTAAGACGGGCTCAGGCATCCACTTCAGGACTCCCACGTACGAGGGTATGATGGGAACGCCCCGCGCGCGCAGCACCCGGAAGCCTTCACGCATAGCACGGATCATCAGCACGATACCATCGCGCGTGCGCGCCAGCCTGTAGTTGTCGCCGGCGCACATGTACAGTGCGTTAGCCATCGGGCTGACAACGGCCACATGGGCTTTCAGCCAGGCATCGATGTTCTTGCTGACCACCGGCCGGAATCCGGCTTCTGTCAGGACAGCGGCGATTTCATCAAGACGGGGGGTCAGCAATCCGCAGGGCTCACCAAAGACCGTTTGGGGCTTTCTACGCTGGGTACCCGCTACACAGCGCACGGTATAGCCCTCCCGAACCCCGCCCACACCAGGGAACCCTAGCAGGACCCGCTCATACCCCAACGCCTCAATCATCTCGGCAGGGCCAGCAGCGTTGTTCATCAGGAACAGTATGTTGGGTGTATGCTGATTCCCGGCCAGAACAGGTAGGAGATCGCTCACCTGGTTCTTGCGCACCATCACCAGTACCAGATCATACTTGCTGTCGGTGCTCAGCCGCTCCACCACAGGCACGTAGTCGACGGTCCGAGCGCCCCGATATTGGTCGTCGAGGACAATTCCGTGCTGCCGGATATCGGACAGTCGCTGACCTCGCGCCAGTATCGTCACATTGTGACCAGTCCGGTGTAGCCAGGCAGCGTACAGGCTACCCGTCACGCCCGCACCACATACCAGGATATCCATCTATCCCTCCTAATGCACCTGCGCACCGCTGGCCTGCTGGCCAAGAGCACGCCCGAGACGCTTGAAAACAATAGCCACAGCCAGGAGCGGGGTCCCGAACCCCAGGATGCCCAAGACAACGATCTCACCCAAAAGGCTACTCTCAGGCGCCGGGCGACCGCGCAGGCGGCTGAGTAGCGCGTCAAGGGAGTTGCCCGAGAGATTGCCCATGGTGATCATACGGATGTGAACGAGTACATCGCGGGCAACCTCTTCACCGTACACGGCGACCAGATGTTGCCAGGCATCGGGATCGGGATGGCCGTCCCGTTCAGCATAGTGCTGAGCGAAGAACAGCGCCGGCGCCTCATCTGTCGTTGCACCCGCGACATCGCCTCCTAGCAAGCGCTCCACCTCGTCCTGGCTGATGCCACTCTTCTGAGCCATCTTCGCATGGGCATAGCTGCAGTACCGGCACCCATTCACCGCGGTCACGGCCAGCATAATCCTTTCGGAGAACGCTTTGCTGATGCGACCTTCCCGCATCGCGGATCGCATCTCATCGGAGTTCCTGTAGAGATCCTTCAGAGCCGCAATGAGCAACCGAGGAGTATAGATGCGTTTGCTAAACTGCTGATCACCCTCGGATTGTGGCGCCGTAAGCACGTCGTTCACCGCATTCATCATGCACGTCGTCCTATCGCTCGATTCCTGTGCGCGCACCCACACCCTGTGCGTAGTAGTGCTTGATCTCCCGCATCTCGGTCACCAGATCGGCGTTCTCGATCAACGCCTGAGGAGCACGGCGGCCAGTAAGGATCAGCTCCACATCCGCGGGCCGCTCATTCAGCAGATCCAGCACGTCATCGAGATCCAACAACCCAAACCAGATGGTAACATTGACCTCGTCCAACACGATGATGTCGTACTCGCCTGAGAGCATCATCTCCCGTGCGCGCTGCAGCCCCGCGTTAGCCTGTGCGATGTGCTCGGGCATTACCTCTTCGCGATGGATACAGCGCACATCGCCGTACTGCTCAATCGTGATCATCGGATGCTCACGCAGCGCGGTCAACTCACCGTATTCCTGACCCTTCATGAACTGTCCGATGTATGTTCTTAGGCCATGTCCCGAAGCGCGCAGAGCCTGGCCCAACGCGGCAGTGGTCTTGCCCTTTCCATCTCCAGTGTAGAGCTGCACGTAGCCAACGGTCAGATGTCGGCAGTTCATCGCTCGCCTCCGACTGATCTGTCGACACCGCGCGATTTCTCCGTCAGAACCCACACTCTGCCGCCTAACCCGGCTCCGCACGAACCAGACATCGAGCACTTATCGCAGGCATCACCACAGGCTGCCTCAATCGGTTTCACGTAACCCATACGGGCCAGGCTATCCAGCATCATCTCGACCATCGCTGGCGTTGTGTCCAGCGCCTGAGCCAGGTCCGTCAAACGGTGACTACCTCGCCCACCCAGCACCTCGAGCAACCTATCCAACATCGATCTCTCCTATTGCACTTGGGAATCCTCAGCCAAGCCAACGCCGGAACTGCCATCGCGCGCGCCAATGTTGCCCCCCAACCGGCCCTGCTCGCGCTGCACAACCCAACAGGCCAATGAACTGGCGATCAGAGCAGTAATCGGCACCGCCAGGATCAACCCCACGCTGCCAACCAACGTACGGACAAATTCCTCCGCGATTGGTTCACGGTTCAGGCGGCGCCAGATGGGCTCTTGATAGACGGTGAATACCATCAACAGGGGCAGAGACGCCCCCGCATAGGCCAGGAGTAAGGTGTTGACCATTGCCGCGATATGGTCACGACCGATATTCAAACTGCGGTGGACCAGGCTGCCCCATTTCAGGTCTCGGTTGGCATTGACCAGCTCAAAGACCGCGGATGCCTGGCCGACGCAGACATCGTCCAGGACGCCCAGGGAACCGATGATCATGCCACCTAGCACCAGACCGCGGAGGTCCATCCCGGTCCCGAATTCAATAACCAGATAGGAACTCTCCTCCGAACTCAACCCGGTCAGCCGGGCCCACCCGACAAATGCCCACGCCAGGATCGCTGTAAGCGTGAGGCTGAGCGCCATACCCAGGACTGCGGCGTGGGCTTTGGCATTCCAGCCATACGTGACATACGTTGACACAGCCAGCAGCACAATAGAACCCGATACACTCACGAGGACCGGATCGTGGCCAGCTATGATCTGGGGCAGTATGTAGGCGAATATGACTACCAGACTGAGCGCTGTGCCAAGCAGGGAACGGATGCCGCGCCCCCGGCCCACCAGCATTACCATAACGATGAACAGGAACAGGAGGAAGAACAGGGGGGACGTCCTGACAAAATCGGATATGTAGAGACGATCGGCATCCGGCCCGACCACACGCTCCAAGAAGACGCGGTCTCCTGGACTGAAGAGCCGTTCCTGAGAGATGATGTTGATCGTTCCCTCTTCGACAACAACTTCCTGGCCGGACAAGGAACCCTGCTCGACTCGTAAGAGAAGCCTCTGATAGGGTTGCGAGCTGTTCGGGCCGAGCTCGATCTGTCCCTCTTCTAGAACCTCCACCACCCGGGCGGTCAGCGTCTCGGTGTCGCCTATCTCGAACGTCACCTGTCCCGAGCGAGACGGCCGAAACAGGTCCGAACCCACAAGGACGAGGGCCATGGCCGCAAGCAACAGCACAATCAGACTCACGACCAGGAAACGATCGAGTTTCGACATCAAAGCCCCAGCAGTCGCGCAAGTGTGAAGACGCCTACCCCGGCGATCCAGGAGAGGACAAACAGAAAGAGGAGATTGAACAGAGTCCAACGCCACGATCGTGTCTCCTGCCGGATCGCGGCGACGGTGGCCACGCACGGGATGAAGAGCATCTGCGTTGTCAGGAAGGCGAGCCCTGTGGCGCGGGAGTATGTCGCGGCCAGCAAGGCAGCCAACCCCGCGTCCTGCCCTGCCTTGAAGATCACACCCAGTGTCGCGATAGAGTTCTCTTTGGCAATGAAACTCATCAATAGAGCGATTATGAGGCGCCAATCCAGTCCCATCGGCCTGCCCACGGGTTCCAGCCAGTGTCCCATCCCAGCAAGATAACTGTACTCCACATCCCCACCCGGGAAACGCGAAAGCGCCCACACGATGACAGACACGATCAGGATCAGTGTGCCCGCCTTCTGCACGAAGGCAAGGCTGCGCTGCCAGACGGACATGCCGATGGTGCGCCAGTTCGGTACGTGGTACAGGGGTAGTTCCATAATGAAGGCCGCACGCTCGCCTTTGAGGAAGACCTTGTTGACCACCACACCCGTCATTGCCAGCACGAGCAGGGCCACCAGGACCAATCCCCAGGAAACGAGCGTGGCGGAGGACCCAAAGAAAGCCGGCACCAGGAAGGCGATTACCCCCATACGCGCTGTGCACGGGATAAGGGGCGCAAGGAATATCGTCAGCAGGCGGGCCCGCCGGGAATCAATGACTCGGGAACCCAACACCGCGGGGACACTGCACCCAAAGCCGAGAAAGAGCGGCAGGAATGACTTGCCATGCAAGCCCATGAGATGCATGAACCCATCCATAACGTACGCCGCCCGCGCCATGTACCCCACGTCCTCAAGCACTCCCATCACGGCAAAGAAAATCACGAGGATCGGCAGGAACGTGAGCACGGCCCCCACACCACCGATGATACCATCGACGATCAGCCCGCTCACCCACCACGGTGAACCACTCAGCCACCCACTCATCAGATCGGCCAGCCCTCCAACCAGATGCACATCCAGCACTTCCTGGAGAGGAGCGCCCACGGCATAGGTCAACCAGAACGCCATGCCCAGCATCACTACGAGAATCAGCAACCCCCACCAGGGATGAGTCGCCCATCGATCCAGCCGTTCGGTCAGGCCAATCTGCCCGGCGCGAGGCCGTGTGACGGCCGCCCTCACCATCCGCCCGATCCACTCGTAGCGCCCACCAGCCACCGCCACGAGCGCGTCATCGTGCGCCCGCAGCACATCGTAGATCATCTGCCATGTCGCCTCGGGCAGTGAGGCCTGCATCATCTGTGTGATCTCCTGATCCCCCTCGAGAAGCTTCAGCGCTACCCAGTCCTGCGGATAGGGCGGGGGAACAGCCCCGGCAATCAGTCCACCGATCTCGTGCAGGACGGTCTGATGATCGGCCCGAATCTGCGGGGGTTTGGGTTCGTAGGGATACCTGCCGCTTGCCAAGAGGGCAATCGTCTCAAGTAACTCGGTGACGCCGACGTTCTTGGTGGCCGACATCGACACCACCGGCACGCCGAGGGCCGCCTGCAGGACATCGGGCTCGATCTCAAGCCCTTCCTGACGGGCCACATCCATCATGTTGAGCCCCACAACCACTGGTGATTCCAGCGCGATCAATTCCGCGACCAGATACAAGCTCCGTTCAAGCGTGGCCGCATCGACCATCGCCACAACGACGTCGGGCTGATCTCGGATGATGAACTCCCGAGCGACAACTTCCTCAACGGAATTGGCCGTCAGGCTGTAGGTGCCCGGAAGATCGACCAGGCGATAGTCGGCGCCGGCAAAAGAGAACCGCCCTTCCTTACGCTCCACCGTCTTACCCGGCCAGTTGCCGACATGCTGATTCATGCCCGTGAGCACGTTGAAGAGCGTGGATTTGCCCACATTGGGACACCCTGCCAACGCAACCAGGATGGAGCGTTCACCCGGCTGGTGCACTAACTCTGCATGAGCCTCCTGCGTTCGAACACGTAACTGCATCAAGTGGCCTCCCGACGCACGTGGATATGCCTCGCCTCCCCACGTCCCAGCGCGATCCGCGCATCCCGCACCAAGACAATGATCGGGCCACGGCCGAAGTTCTGGACGACAGTGACTGGAGCGCCGGGTGTGAACCCCAACGCAACCATTCGTCCAAGCAGGCCCCTACCGGCGAGCAGCTCCACAACGACACCTCGTTCACCGGTCGCCAGATCGCTCAATGGTGCTGGCAGGAGCGTGCTTTGCTGCCGTGAAATCTTATCCGATGGTTCGCTACTGCCTCGATGTTTCACTCTCACCTCCCATTTGCGCCACACACGATGCACAGTATCCTACCACGTGGAGTTGGGTTCCGACCACTGAGACACCGTGTGCCTGACTCAGCTCGTCGCTTAGCTGTCCAATCAGCGGCGAATCGAACTCCATCACCCTGCCACAATTGAGACAGGTGAAGTGATAGTGGGGTGTGCTTCCCGCCGACTCATACCGACTGCGCTCAGCTCCAAGCGATGGCGCATTGACCAACCCCATCTCCTTCAGCAGGGCAAGTGTCCGGTAGACTGTGGCCAAGCTGATTTCGGGGTCCCGCTGCCTGACCCGATCGTGCACGGCCTCAGCATCGAGATGCCTGTCGCTCTCCTGTAGAACCTGTAGAATCAGCATCCGCTGTGGCGTCAGACGTCGCCCAGCGGAACGGAAGGCTTCTCGCAGCTGATTGGGGACGTTCCTCATAGCGGGCCTCCAATTGCAAATGGTTCTCAATTGCAATTCTACCACACTATCCTGTATTGGCAAGCTCCCGACCGACCCGTCTGATGAGTTCGATATTGCACGAGGGCCGCCCCGCTGAATTGAGGCGGTCCCTCAATATCCGATCAAGCGAACCGTGGCGTCGTATCATTCAAGAGTCAGCGCGACCATCTGATGACCACGAACCTCCGGCACCACAAACACGACGCGGCCATCTCGCTGATCAAAGGTCAACGGGTCCATCTCGGGCACACAGGTCACCTGCCTGACCTCCGCCGGCGCCCTGACAGAGACCTTGACGTTGTATACTGGGATCACGTCCTCAATGACATCGAAATCCTGACCACGGCGCTCAGGTATGTAGTGAAGGATGTGGACCACCCAGCGATTCTCAGCCGGTTGGTCATTGACCGTTACGCGCAATGTACTGGGACCGTCGTGCTGCAGCAGGGGATCGGGCAGCAGAAGACTCATCGCGTTCAGGAATAGATGCTTACACCATAGCGGGGCGTTCTGATTGTACTGCCTGAAGACGGGATGAGAGAAGTAGATCGCCCGCCCATTTCGAACGATGGCCGGAGAAACCGCCTGACCCGATGAAGGGGTCTGCCGGTGAGAACAGAAATGCTGGTAGGTTCGGTCGAAGTAAGAGCTCACGACCTGCGCCAGCACCTCAGTTCCAGGCCTGGAGCGAACGTCAAGCCCCTTCATATACATGGCGTACTCGGTTGCGTGCAGACCCTGCCCAATCGCGCCCTGCGGCATGAGATACTCTGTGTAGTCACCCCTTGGGTAGTTCAGACCACGCACCAACCGCCCGCGCCGGTCCCGAGAACCTGGAGTCCCGAGCTCAACGCCCAGTGACTTGAGAGCAAACGCATCCTTGGCGCCATCCAACCCAGACTCGAACGATGCGATGACGGCCCCACCGTCGAGCACGTACCGTTCAATCTGTGCAGCAAATCGATCTGATACTGGGATTTCGTCCGGCAGCACGAGCAAGCGATATGGAGACAGATCGCTATTTGAGTCTATGATGTCAAACTGATGAGCTCCCTCCTCCAGCATCCGAGTGATCCCCATGAGCGCTGGCGGCAGGCGACCGACATCCGCACCGCAGAACTCTTCTGGAGTGAAGACCCCGATCTCGGTAATCGGACGCGCTCCCCGGCACCAGGATTCCTTTCGCTTCACAGCCGAGTAGACAGAACCAATGAGGTCATAGACGTGTGGATCGATGGCGCCAAGGGGGTGGAGCTGATCGCCGATCGAGCATTTGGCGCCTTGCGCCAGCATCTGGAAGCACTCAAAATCAAGTGCGGCGGCGTTCTTGAAGGAGTGGAAATCGCCCCACGACGTATGGAATTTGCCCGTCATCCCCATGCAATCAATACCCAAGTTACGGGCATAGCGAATCGTCATGGGAAAGTGGAGGTAGCCCCACCCACCGCTGGGTAACGATTCCAGTTCGAAATGCGTGTAGGCGTCGGCAGTTGGACGGACAGAGGGACCCACGTGGCCGGCATTGTAGAAGATGGTGCAATCGGAATTGAACGCATGCACGTAGGCCGACATATCGCGCTTGAAGTCGTCCACGAGTCGTACGCCGTATTCCCGCCGGACAATCGGGTCCGCCGGGTCCAGACCCTCCCCTGTCATCGCGGCCTGGCAGTACATACAAGAGCAGTCCTGGGGAGCCACGATATCGAAAAAGATGCCATCCACAGGGAGCGTCTCCATCACTTCCTTGACGTGATCCTTGAGAAACTGGGTGTACGGAGAGTTCACACACAGTCTGCGATAGAATCCGGCCTCATACAGAGGCGTCTGTGTGGGAGCCCCGTTCTCGTCAAGAACCAACCACTCGGGATGGCGGTTCGCCGTGTAGTGATCCCACTGGACCGTGATGTAGATCGGCACACGGATGTCCCTGGCGTGACAGGCATCGATCTGATCCTTCAGGAGATTGCGAGTTAAATGGGGGTGACGTCGTTCCGGGAACGCCTGGGTGTCGAAGTAGATCCACCCATGATGACAGCGCGCGAAACATGTGATGGAGTCGACATCAGCTTCTGCCAATGTGTTGGCGAATTCGTCCGGGTCAAACTGAGAGCCTATTCCGACGATATGCTCACTCGTGTGGAAATCCAGATGGATTTGACGAAACCGCAGTTCGGTATCACGCACGTCCGACCTCCTTCAGAGAACACTCGATAGGACTGTGCCATCACAGTCTGACATGGGATTGGATCATCGTATCCGTCAGCTCAATGAGGCACGGCAGCACGGGGCAGTATACACGACGTGAATCATCCGGCAAAGCTCCAAGCTTGCACGGGTGTGCCTTTGACTTGCAGGGACGCTTGTCCTATACTCACCTCTCAATGCAGCGTGCACATAGGCTGAAACAACGCGCGGCCCGCAGCTTTGGGATCACGTCTGAGATATCACGTCTAGGGAACGGCGATCGACGCGGCAAGCAGAGAGCGACAAGTATGGACTCGCACGCTCGTCCCCGTACACGGTCGTGAATGACATCGGCATATGATGGGAGGCACTTGACAACGATGACAACGCATACATCCAGTTCAAACCTGACCGGATTCACACCATCGAACGCCAAGAGGCAATTGGCTCTGGAGGAACGCCTGCAGGCACTGATCACATCGGAAGCCTTCAAGCATCATCTGGAGGCCATCACACAGGAACCCCATATCGCGGGTACGGAAGCCAACGTTCGCGTGGGCCAGCGCATCGCGGAGGCGATGCAAGCAGCCGGACTCAGGGTAGAGGAAGCTGCCTACGACGTCTATCTGCCACGCCTCGACGACACCGACATCGATGTCGCGCTAGTCACACCGATCCGTTTGCCGCTCAATAACCAGGAGTACATCCTTGACGAAGACGCATTCTCCTCACACCCCGACCTCAAGCCAGGCTGGAACGCCTATTGTGGGAATGGCGATGTCACAGCCGAGGTTGTGTACGCCAACTATGGAACGAAGGAGGATTTCGAGCAACTGCACGAGCTGGGGGTATCGATTGAGGGGAAGATCGTCGTTGCCCGCTTCGGGGGGAACTTCCGGGGCTACAAGGCACAGTACGCCCAAGAATATGGGGCTGTCGGTCTGATCATCTACTCTGACCCGGCTGATGGCGGCTATACCGCTGGCGCCGAGTATCCAGAGGGACGGTTCATCAACGCGAGCACCGTTCAGCGCGGGTCGCTATTGACGCTCGACTACCCCGGCGACCCCCTCACGCCGTTCGAACCCGCACTGCCACTAGACAGCGGTATCGATGTACATCGTCTGGATCCGAGCGAGGTGGCTTTCCACACCATACCAGTCGCACCGCTGCCTCACGGTTCAGCCAGGGAGATTCTTGAGCGTATGGAAGGTCCTGTCGTGCCCTCGGGCTGGCAGGGGAGCCTGCCATTCACCTATCGCGTCAGCGGAGGACCTGGCCTCACCGTCCGACTCCGCGTCAACCAGCCGTGCGGGCTGACCCGTGCAACGAATATCATCGGCATACTGGAGGGCAGTGAGTATCCAGACGAATGGGTTATCCTGGGCTGCCACTACGACGCGTGGAATTTCGGGACGGCGGACCCGAACAGCGGGACCGCGATGCTGCTCACGCTCGTGGATGCGCTCGGCCAACTGACGGCGGATGGCTGGCGTCCTCGTCGCACCATCCTCATCGGCCATTGGGATGCGGAAGAGCACGGGATCATTGGATCGACAGAGTGGGTTGAACAATACCGTGACGAACTGACGGAGAAAGCCGTTGCCTACATCAACGCTGACATGGCGGTGACCGGACCGAATGTCTCGGCCTCGGCGTCGCCATCACTGAAGCGTCCGATCATCGAAGCAACTGGAGCCGTGCAGTATCCAGGGACTGACGAGACGGTTCACTCGCACTGGACGAAGAACACCCCAGGTGAAGAACCTGCCATGGAAAATTTGGGCGGCGGTTCGGATCACATGGGGTTCTATATGCACATCGGAGTTCCTGCGGGAGACGTCTCGCTGGCAAGCCCGGTCCCGATCTACCATTCCAGCTACGACAACATGGCATGGTACGAACGGTTCGGCGACACGGAGTTCCTATTTGGCCCAACCGTCGCCCGTGTCGACGGCGTGCTGGCGACCCGGATCGCCAATGCCGACCTGCTGCCCTACGACGTTGCGCGCTACACGCTGGACCTGAGGCATCACATACAGGAACTGGAGAAGCGCGCCCAAACGCTCAATGTCACGATCGATGCAGCCGCACTCCGGGCCGTGGTGGACGACCTGGCGGAGGCGGCCGCCCGATTGGAGGCAGGTCGCGACGCGCTGCTCAGCTGCGACGTCGTGTCGGAGGGCACGCTTCAGTGGATCAACCGAGGCCTACTGGCATTGGAGAGAACGTTCATCCGCCAGGACGGGCTACAGGGACGCCCCTGGCACCGGTCGCTCTATGCTTCGCAGGACCCGTTCAGCGGTTACGCCGCGTGGGTGTTGCCAGGGCTTCGGTACGAGATCGAGAGACGTTCGGAGGATGGCTTCACCGAGTGGCAGGCCATCTACGTTCAGGCCCTCCGTGCGCTCACGCAACGAGTCGAGCAGATTGCGGACCTGATCAGTAGAACCCTGCGCGAGACGGAACGCCGTTGACGATAACAGGTGCAGAGCAGGATCAATCCGAGGGGGAGAGCGCCCGCATGGACAATCGTCAGAATCGGGTCGTGCTAATCACCGGGGCATCCTCCGGTATCGGCAGAGCTTGCGCCGATCATCTCCACCTGAGTGGATACCGCGTATACGGCGCCAGCCGCAGCGCACTGACATTGGATGTGCCGTATGGGGCGATTGAGATGGATGTCGATGACGACGACTCGGTCAACGCCGGTGTACGGAGAGTCCTGAGTGACGCCGGACGCATCGACATCGCCATCAACTGTGCGGGGTTCGGCATCGCGGGCTCTGTCGAGGACACGTCCATCGCCGAAGCGAAAGCTCAGATGGAGACCAATTTCTTCGGTACAATGCGCGTCTGCTGCGCCGTTCTGCCCGTGATGCGGGCACAGCGCTCGGGGCATATCGTCAACGTGAGTTCGATTGCCGGAGTCATCAGCGTTCCGTTCCAGGGACTGTACAGCGCGAGTAAATACGCGATGGAAGGACTGACCGAAGCACTCCGCATGGAGGTCCGGCCGTATGGCATCCGAGTGATACTCGTCGAGCCTGGGGATCTGAGCACCGGTTTCACTGCGAACCGCATGCGCACCCAGGCCAGTGGGAAAGCGTCGCCATACACCGAGGCACTCAATCGAGCCCTTGCTGTAGCAGAGACCGATGAGCTGCACGGCCCACCGCCAACGGAAGTCGCCCAGTTGGTCGAGAGAGTCATCCGCAAGGACTCACCCCGGCTACGCTACACCGTGGGCCCGTGGCCAGAACGAGTCGCCATATTTCTGAAGAAGATACTACCTGGGTCGTGGTTTGAACGAGGCCTGTCGATGTACTACAAGGTAGCCTAGACAACGGTCCAGACGGCGCCGGGGGCGGGCCCGTTGACTTCTGGCGTCCGGCGCATAGAATGTGACTGAGTCACCACAACCAATGGTGTAGACGACTGCGACGCAACATGGAAGAAGCCGATCTGATTGCAGCCGCCCAACGGGGCAGGCTAGACGCGTTTAACGAGCTGGTGCTGACATATCAGAACCAGGTCTACAACCTTGCGTACCGCATTATGGGGGACCCGGCAGCGGCAGCGGACACAACGCAGGAAGCATTTATCTCCGCTTACCAGGGCATCGGAGGATTCCGAGGGGGGTCTTTCAAGTCCTGGCTACTCCGGATCGTTGCCAACGCGTGCTACGATGAGATCCGGTATCGGAAGCGGCGCCCGGCGACTTCGATAGAGGACCTGGGGGAAGATGCGGAAGAAGCCAGCCCGATGTTGATCAGTGAAAACGAGATGCCCGACGAGCATATGCAGAGGATGGAGCTGGCAGGCGTGATCCAATCCGGCATCTCAACACTGCCTCCGGACCAACGGATCACCCTGGTCCTGTCCGACGTTCAGGAAATGAGCTATCAAGAGATTGCTGAGGCTACAGACGTGTCGATTGGCACAGTGAAGTCACGCCTGGCCCGCGCCCGCGCGAAGCTGCGGGACTACCTCCAGTCGACAGGGGAACTTCTGCCGTCTCAGTACCGTCTTGAACGTGAGGGACAGAGAGACTGATGGCGAAAAACATGCGCAAACCCCAACCGAGACCGTCGGAGACGTTGCTCTCGGCATATATTGACGACGAGGTCGACCCAGAGGATCGACTGCATCTAGAATCGTGTTTGCAGGACGACCTCGTCCTCCAGTCGGAGTTGGACACACTGTGCCACACCGTAGATCTGGTGAAAGGTCTGCCCACTGTACCTGCCCCACGGCATTTTGTGCTATCTCCTTCTATGGTCGGACAGACTCACGCGTCCCGTCCTGTGGACAACCGAGGCCGGTGGATGATGCGACTGCTCACGGCTGCAACGGCTGTGACAAGCGCGATGTTTGCGATTGTCCTGGCCGGGAACATACTATTGGGCGGAACCGCCCAGACCGCTCAGGCGCCGGAGACTATGTCGCAACCGCAGATGGAGGCACTGAGCCTGGAAGTTGCTGAGGAGAACGAGCCTGCTGCGGCTGAGAAGATCGCCATAGAGGTTCCGGAGAACACTGAAGAATCGGCCATCGCCGCTATGGAGGAATCCGCGTATACGGCCGATGCCTCTGAAACAGAGGCCTCCGAAGCAGAGGCCGCGGAGAGATCGCACGTTCAGGAATCCCCCCCGCCCGCACCTGAGCTGAGTGCGGGAGATGAGCCAGAGACTGAAGAAGCACTGGCCACGGCCCCCGCACGAGCGGCGGATGACACGGAAGCGCCTGAGCCGCCCCAGGGGGAAGGTCCGGTTGCCCTTGCGCAACCCGCACCTGATGATACGGCCGATCAGCAGCTTCTGGGCAGCGGCGCGCCGGGACAGGCCAGCGATCACGAGATCACCTGGCCAGAGACAAACGGGTATGGCACGCGCACTCCGTGGCAGACGCTCGAGCTGGTGCTTGGCCTGACCGCTGCTGCGCTAGCTTTGGCAACAGGCATCGTTTACTTCGTTCGCAGACGTTAGGCGAGATCAGCAGCTTGGGACACCCGGGGTCAGCAAGCTTGACACGTTGCGTAGTTTGTACTACGCTTTGGACACTATGACTCACACTATCGAGTTACTTCACCATCTGTGGCAGCAAGCCAGCCACGTCATAGCGCCTATGAGACTGCTGCTTGCCCTGACTATCGTGTCGAGTATGTCGGGTAGCATCGTCGTTCAGGCGCGTTGGGAGACTCCTGAGACCAGGCGGGCGCCCCGCCGTGTTTCGACACCATCGCCGACCCCGACGGCTGTCGTATTGCCCGATGAGGCACAGGTTCCGATTCTGATGTACCACTACGTGTCGGAACTGCCGCCGGACGCCGATAGTTACCGTGTCGACCTGACCGTGAAGCCCGAGGATTTTCGAGCTCAGTTGCAGTACCTGGCCGCTGCCGGCTTCGACACGATCACGCTAGACGATCTGTATCTGCACCTGACTAAGGGACATCCCCTGCCGAACAAGCCCGTCATCCTCACGTTCGACGACGGCTACCGAGATGCTTATGAGGTCGTATACCCCATGTTGGTGGAGTATGGCTTCACCGCGACGTTCTTCATCCTGGCCACACCGGCGCACTTTGAATCCCCTCAGTACCTCACTTGGGCTCAGATGAAGGAGATGGCGGACGCCGGTATGGCGATTCAGTCTCACGGCCGGGACCACGTCGATCTTCGCGGGCGCTCCTACGAGTACCTGGTGTACCAGACGGTGGGGGTCAAGGAGGCCATCGAGTATCACACGGGGCAGCCGGCCCGCTTCTTCTGCTATCCGTCTGGGCGATATGATGATGATCTGATCGCGGTTCTCAAGTCGGCTGGCTACCTGGGAGCCGTAACAACAGAGTGGGGAACAACCGCGTCGCGGGCGGGTCTATTCGAACTGCCCCGTCTGCGCATTCGTGGCAACACATCATTGGCAGCATTCGCCAGTATGCTGAAGCACTGACCGGACAGAGTCTCGGTCGGTGTGTCAATCGACCATACCGGTCGCTCGATGCCAATGTTCTGGAACAGACCTGCTCGTCGCGTAGACACCGCCAGCAATAGAATCACCTGATGCGGCTGGCAACTTCCTCAATCTGTTCACGGAGCGACTCGATGGTCCGATGGAGAGCAACCTTATCGGGATGGGCGCGTCGCTGGGCCTTCTTGAGGGCCAGTTCAGCACAGAGTTGACGAAGCCTGCGAGCGCGCCAGGCTCCCTTCAGGCCGTGCGTCCGAAAAGTGGCCCACATCAGCCGTACGACAGCGCCAGGAGCCAACACTGACCGGTATAGCTCATCCGCAATCTCTCCACGCAGTTCCTGTTCCAGACAGCGATGCTGGCGCGACAGCGCAGACAGAGCGAGAACAATCATCGCGACTAAGCCCAGCCCTGTGACGAGCACCGTCCACATTGTCAAGCCAATCAGAAGTCGCAACAGCAGGTTGTGCAGGGCATTGAACAGCACCGCGATCATGAATCCGGCAACAGGGACTAAGCGGTGGTCTTCGCGTTTGGCATGCCATTGAGTATACCCCAGGGATGCACCGAATACCGCGGTGTACATCGCGTGATTTAGACTGTGCACCACGCCTTCAGCCATTGCCATACCGTTCAAGCCCGCGAATCCCCACAGAGCAAAGCTGCCCAGGTTGCTGATCACGTTGCCGGTCATCGCGAACCCGACACCGACCACAGCCCCGTAGACTATGCCATCGAGCACATCGTCAAACTCCAGTCGATAGCGCCGGGCAATCAGAACGACGACAGAGCCCTTCAGGACTTCCTGCAACAGGGGAACGAGCATACCCAAGCGCAGAGCCTCCAGAGCTTGCGCACCGATGAGGTCAGGCGGCAGATCAAAGAAGAGCTCGACCAACAGCGCGACAAGGACGGCTGGCAGCGCGCCCCACACAAACGCGGTCGCCAACAGCCGTTTGGGCTCCCTCTCGTATCGATCCACCCAATAGATGTACGCCACGTAGAGAAGCGCCGGGAGAACACCCGCCAACACAGCGGTGAGTAACCCTGTCGCGACCTGATGCGCCGGCAACATTCCACCAATCCAGACCAGCTCGGGCGCGTCCCAGGCGGCGCGGGTTATCTGCAGTTCTGAAGCTTCGAGCGCGATCGCAGCCCGGACAGCAAACTGCCCCAACTGCAGAGAATGGCTGTCATTCGGATCCAGTATTAGAGTAGCCCCACCGAAGTCATCCAGCGGGACATCCTGGAAGCTCATATGCGTGACTTGTTCGCGGTCAGCATCCGGCCACGTCGCCTCCACTGTCCACGCGCCCAGGGCGCATTCTCCATAGCGGCAGAGCGGCAACCCAGACTCGTCCGGCCATTCCGGGAAGAGGTTGGATATTCCAGCGTCGCGTGTTTCGATGTGGGCGAGGATCACCGTTCCCGGTGGTGGATCGCGGTGCAGGATCGCCAGGTTGCCCAACTCCTCCGCTCCGGCCAGATTCTGGCCATACTCATCGGTCAAACGTATGCGGATATCCCGGTCACGAGGACCATTCACGGCGACTCGCAGCCGGTTCTCATACCAGACGTCGGTGTCAAGGGGTTGTCTCATCGCCCACTCGTAGGGACTATCCCACTGGAGCCCTTTGTCTGCCGGTCCCAAGGGACCACCAAAATCGGCCTGAGGAGCAGTCTCGCCCCAGCGCCCTCCGAAGCTGATCCACTCGCTCCCGGGCCAGGCGTCCGGCTCGACCAGATAGGTCTCACGATCGACTAGCAGGATGACGTCCGGCATCGTACGGTCGGCGCTGCCGGTGCGATCCATTATCTCGACCCGCCTGGTTCCGACATTCAGACCATTCGGGTAGGTCTCATCGCCGATGAAGTAGTTGGCGTGAGACCCTTTGGCAACGTAGACGACCGGATGCGTATCATCCTCGACGGAGACAGAGCGCCACGGACGACGGGTTCCGCCGTGATGCTGACTGAAGATCACCCACTCGGGATGCTCATCGCCCCGGAGTATCACCTGCACCATCTCCCAGTCACCCTCATGCTTATTGAACCAGTCATTGTAGAAGTAGAGCGCCCAGTACTGGACCGTGATCGTGCCGAATGGTTCATCGCGTACGACGCGGGCATATACAGTGGGCGGTGGGCCGCCCGCGTGGGGGCTCAGTGTCTGCTGGTAGTAGGTCTGATGGGAGGTGTAGTTTGTGAAAGCTGATCGCCCGTCGTCGCCATACCACACGTCCAGGAAGAAGGTGGGATCGGTATCGATCTGCCAGAGGTCCAGGGGATCCAGCGACAGCAGTACATTGACGTCGAACCACAGCCGGCGACTCTGCCGCAGGCGGGCGTTTTGCAGGATCACGTCCACAGGTTGTGGACGGAAGACTTCGTCAGGATGGAAGTAGAAGACCGGCACGTAGCGTCGCGCCAGTTCATCGTCTCGGTCACCAACTATCGACCCGTCGGCAAAGACGGGCGTGAAATGCAGGAGCAGGAGGGCGCCTGCCAACAGCACAGCGGAGAGGTATCTGCGGCCAATCATCGCAAGGTCTATCCCTCAAGTCAGCCTTCCACCGGAGAGGGTGAAGCAACTCGTTGGAGCGACAGCAACTGAGCATTAACGGATACGGAGCGGTGCACTGACGCCATCCTGGAAACCACAGGCCCGATAGAATTCGCGGGCGGCCTCGTCACCACGCGAGGTATCCACAATCAGCTGGCTGGCGCCACGCTGATCCGTCTGTTGGATAGCCGCCTCGAGAAGGGCCGCTCCGATACCGTGTCGCTGATAGTCTGGATCGACTGCCATATCATCAATGAGGACGCGCAGGCCAGATAGCGCGGTGACATAGGACAGTGCGATAAACCCGCCGACTTGCCCATCAATCTCGGCGACGAGCACATCGAGTGTCAGGCATTCCGCAAGGCGTTGCCCTGCCTCCTCGGCTTCAACGTCGGTCATCGTGGCATTGGCCGGTATCAGACGCAGGAGTTGGAGGATGCGGGCGTCGTCCTCGCGCCGGGCGCGACGGATCACCACGTTGTGAGAGGGCACGTGAGGGCCGCGCCGAACACGCTCGACCCAACGTGCGAGAACCTCACGATGAGTACGGAACGCGAGGTTCTCGGGAAGGGCGTCGGGAGCGAACACATCAACCGCCTGGGCATCATCACCGGCCTGAATCTCGCCACCGATGGGACGGGCGCGATAGAATATGATGATCCCGCTCTGGACCGGTCCTTCTGGAAAAGAGTAGACGCCGAAGAGTTCGATGAGCTCGATCTCCAGGCCGGTCTCCTCCCTACACTCCCTCACAGCCGCCTGTTCGGCGCTCTCATCCTCTTCGATGTACCCCGCCGGCAGCGCCCAGGCGCCAACGAATGGCGGTTGTCCTCGCTGAATGAGCACGATGCCGGGCTCCAACTCAACCAGCGCACCCACACCTGGGACGGGGTTGCGGAAAAGAACGAACCCGCAGTTAGGGCACACATCGCGCAAGCGCCCGCCGATCTCAGCGGGCGCCATGACGGAGCCACATTTGTGACAGTAGATCACGCGTTCAGAAGTCATTCCTCAGTTCCGCGCGCAGGCAAAATCTGCGTTCGGAGTTCAGGAGCATAGGAATCGATATGACGTGTCGTGATCGCATTTGCCGCGATGATGTCTCCGTACAGGCGCGCACTGTGACGCGACGAACGCGCCTGGCTCTTCGGGTCCAGCCCGATCAGCCCAAAACGCGGCGTCCAGCCCTCAGCCCATTCGAAATTATCGACCAAAGACCAGTGGTAGTATCCCATCACGCGGTGGTTGTTCTGGAGCGCGCGCCACATCTGATGCAGATGCGCCAGAATGTAACGCGGGCGCTGGTCATCATCGTCGTCAGGTATTCCGTTCTCCGTGATATAGATCGGCAGGTCGAGTCGTCCCAGACGTTCCAGCAGACGAGAGAGACCGCGAGGGTAGAACTCGCCATAGCCACCATCCAGCAATTCGGCGTCTTTGGCGTGTAAGAAGCGAGTGAAGCGTGGTTGGCCGCGTGTGAAGGCGACAAGATCGCGTGTGTAGTAGTTGAGGCCGATCCAGTCCAGGGTGTGGCGCAGTCCCCACGCCAAACCGAACCCCAGCGGCGGGAGCCACAGGCCTTTGGCCAACGCAGTGAGCGCTGCCTGGTTGAAGAGCCGATCGGTCATGCGGGCCAACCGCCGGTCGAGTATCGAGTCCGGATTCGCCGGATCGAATATGCGCATGTTGTGGGCCAGTCCCACCCGCGCGTGATCCTGAATATCGTGGATCTGACGGTAGGCGGCCGCGTGTCCGGCAAGCATGTTGCGGTAGACACGCAAGGCGGCCTTGAGGTCTTTCTTGCCCGGCGGGAATAGCCCTTCTACGTAACCCTTGTAGCTGTAGATGTTGGGCTCATTGATAGTGCACCACAGATCGACGTACTTGCCCAGCGACTCCACAACCCGACGAACATATTGCGCAAAGAGGTCGGGAGTACTGGCGTCCTCCCACCCACCCTGATCGGCCAGCCAGCGGGGGTTGGTGAAGTGGTGCAACGTCACCATCGGTTCGATACCGCGGTCCTTCAAGCCCTGCAGCATCTGGGCATACCGCTGGATCGCCGCATCGTCGATCACGCCGGCACGAGGCTCCACGCGCGACCATTCGATCGAAAGGCGGAGGGCTTTCACACCGAGCTCAGCCGCTCGATCGAAGTCGGCCTCCGCATTCCTCCACCAATCGCAGGCCAGACCCGAAGTGTGGCCCTGTTCGACGCGACCAGCTTCCTGTTCCCAGGCCCACCAGTCATTGTTGGTGTTGTCTCCCTCAACCTGGTGAGCAGACACAGCCACGCCCCATCTGAAGTCTATCGGGAAATGAAACACGGCGGATGGCCGAGACCGGCCCGCACGGGGCGTGATCTCCACGGGCAGCGCCTCCTCGGGAGGCGACAGAGGCTTCTCCTCGATCGGCACAGGGGTTGGCTCGGGCGTCTGCCTGGCGACCACCTTGTCCATCGCATTGAGCGGTGGCTGTTGCGCCGGGGCCAAATCCAGGTCAGCTTCGAACTCATCGAGAACGAGCTTGGTCTCCTCGGGCGCCAGCCTGAGGATGGGGCCGTCCTCCTCCAGCCAGTCCATGCTCACATCATCGAACGGGTCATCACCAAGACTCTCCAACTTGAGTTCAGCCTCGTCCTCAAGCTGTCGCTCGATCCACTCGGTGTCCATCCCTTCGAACGGATCTTCGCCCAGCACCCCCTCGCTCTGCTTGTGATCATCAGCCATCGCGAAGCACCCTCTCCACCAGCCTAGTGTAATCGGTCGCCGCGGTGCTGCGCTGGGAGTACTCGTAGATGGTCTTGTGATGGCTGGGCGCTTCGGCGAGCTTGGCATTCTGCCGGATGGGTCTCGCCACACGATTAGCGAAATGGCGTTGCAGGATTCCCAGGACCTCACGATCCTGCTGGATTCTGGGCGAGTACATCGTCGGCACAATCAAGTACAGGCGCACCCGGTGACCCGGCGCCTGCCCGATATTCTTGAGAGTCTCGACCACCTGACGGATTCCGACCAACGACATATAGCTGGTCGATGCAGGAACCATCAATTCATGGGCATATCGTAGCCCACTTTCGCTTAGAATGCTGGCTGACGGTGAGAAGTCCAGGATGATGTAATCGTAGCGTGGTTCGAGTATACGCAACTTACTGGTCAAGATCTGTCTGGCCAGCCGATTGTCGTTCATTCGCCACATTGCGCCTTCGGCCTGCAGCAAGCTGCTATCGCTCGCGATCATATCGAGATTGGCCCGGGCCTGTACCACGCACTCCTGAGGCTCAGCCTGTCCGAGAAGAAGATGAGCCAGGGAGTAGGTATACCGTCTGCCCAGACAAGTCGCCAGGCTACCCTGAGGATCCAGGTCCACACAGAGAACGCGGGAGCCGTGCAAGGCCAAGCCAGCGGCCAGATTGACCACAGTGGTTGTCTTGCCAGTGCCTCCCTTGTAGTTCAGCACGCCAATACACCTTGCCATTGCCTATTCTCTCTTTGTGTATAGGGAAACCTTGCGACCACGCAGGACCGTAGCCGTCCGACCACATTGCGACACTTCACCAGCGAACTTCCTGGGCGGTATTCTACAGCGGGTTGCTTCAGGAGGCAAACCCGGCCACGCCAGGCCCGCGGCCTCCCGTGCCATCACTGACCTCAGCACACTACGCTCGCGATGCTCGCCATCACACCAATTACGAAGCAGGTCGAGACGGACGGCGTCGCTTTGCCCGACGGATGCGATTAGTCGCGAAGACCGCCACGGTGATCACAGCAAGGACGACGAGGAGCGCCTTCGCCGGAATGGACACAAACTCGGTACCAATCAGGAAGGCGTGGACAGCGCCCAGCCAGAAGCCAACGAAGTTGAGCATGTGCACCACACGCCACCAATCACCCAGTGCTTTGCGCAGACGGGCCGCCACCGCCGCCAACATGATCAGATAGATTGCCACACGTCCCCCGTTGGCGAAGAAGCTCGACCATGAGCCAAAGTCGGGAACGAAGACGGAGACCGTCCCACGCTGCAGAGCGAACGCGACAGGATGCAGCGCGATGACGACCAACCCAGTCACCGACATGACGTGATGTACCTGCACGAACGGGCGCCCGAAGTAGGTGACAAGCTGACGCAAGTACATGGAGGACAGGGTGGCTGCGAAGATATTCAGATAGCCGAACAGAGCCAGTGCTCTGACGAATCGATTGATCAGGGAACCATAGGGGCTCAGGCTCACCACGATGGCAACCAGGACGATCCCACCAGCCGATGCCAGGATGAGCCACCACACACGGGAGGCCTTCTCTTCTCGCGTCATCATCACCTCACTTTGCCACACAGGGATAGATCGTCCGACGCCTGAACTCATTATAGTCGAAGGCTCAGTCCAGGCAACACGGGTTCTCGCCAGTCAGCGAAACGGTGCAATCTACAATCTACGGAATCGTTGACTTTTAGGTGGTAGTATGCTAAGATGATGTCAATTCTTGTCCACAATAAGTCGTCCTTATCACGATCAATTGCAGAGTTCGATCTTATACATCATCTCGAATGCCAGGGGAGCAGCTCGATAGCGGGCCACCTATGGGTCCAGGTGAGCTGCTTACCCGGTGAGGATTTACCGGGTGAAGTCCGTGCGCACGGCCGTCCAATTCCGTAGTTATCATTTCTCTTATTGTTTCTCGCGCAAGACTCGATGATGTAGCAGATCGACACAGTCGCCAGGCCATGCGTGCCTGGTCCATAGCAGTTTGCCCGACGTGGTGAGGACTGGATTCAGAGTCTCTCACCTTTTTCGTGCCTCGCAATCGGCGCCTAATCTGGAGGATGTCGATGAGCCGTGATTTCATCGCCCGCATCGTCGGGATGTTGGTATTATCAATCGTCGGGTTGTTGGTCGGTGTATACTTTGCCGACCGGCTGGATGTCCCAGCATACCAGTATGGCGCGATTTTCCTACTGGTGGGCGCATTGATCGGCCTGGTGCTGACACCGTATGTCACCGTGCGACCACTGGCTGCCCTGCGCAAGCGCATCAGCCACACGCCCGCCCAGCAGTTATTGGCCGCGGTTCTTGGGCTGATCATCGGGTTGATCGTGGCCGCGTTGTTCTCGTTTCCTCTGTCGCTGTTGCCCGCTCCTTTCAGTCAGATCCTACCCTTTGCAGCCGCCCTACTCTTTGGATACCTGGGCGTGCTCCTGATGACAATCCGGCAACACGACATCTTTGGCCTGTTCCGCGGCCGCCAGGGGCGGGCTGAGGAATGGGACTATGGGGAGACAGGACGACGCCCTGTGCTGTTGGACACCAGTGTGATCATCGATGGACGGATCGCGGATATCAGCCAGACAGGCTTCATTGATGGGGAGATGATCGTACCCCGCTTCGTGCTCAACGAATTGCAGCACATAGCCGATTCGGCGGACTCACTCCGGCGGAATCGAGGGCGGCGCGGGCTCGACATGCTCCGACGTCTGCAGGAAGAGTCGGTAACGCCGGTGCGCATCACGGATATGGACATCGAAGGCGTTCACGAGGTGGACGATAAGCTGGTGCTTCTGGCAAAGCAACTGCGGTGTCCCATCGCCACAAACGACTATAACCTCAACCGGGTCGCCGAACTGCAGGGCGTGCGGGTGCTCAATATCAACGAACTGGCCAATGCGGTCAAGGCTGTGTTTTTGCCCGGTGAGGCGCTGGGAGTCAAGGTCATACAAGAGGGCAAGGAGATCGGCCAAGGTGTGGGCTATCTCGACGACGGCACAATGGTCGTTGTAGAGGATGGCGTCAACCACATCGGGCAGACCGTGGAAGTAACCGTCACCAAGGTGCTGCAGACAGCCGCCGGTCGGATGCTCTTTGCGCGGACGGTCGACTCCAACTAGCGATGTTGCAGAATTCACCGCAGAGGCGGACTGAGAGAGGATTACGATGAGCCTGCAAGTCTACAACTATCTGACACGTCAGAAGGAACCGTTCGAACCGTTGGTAGCCGGTCATGTCGGGATGTACGTCTGTGGTCCCACAGTGTACGATCACGCCCACCTGGGACACGCCAAGCTCTATGTGGCAATGGACACGGTGGTACGCTATCTGCGGTACACGGGGTACAGGGTTCGTTACGTCCAGAACATCACGGATGTGGGGCATCTGCTCGATACCGGTGAGGATCGCATACTGAAGGGAGTGCGCCGGGAGCGCGTCGAGCCGATGGAATTGGTTGAGACATACACACGCTCCTACTTCGAGAGTATGGACGCCCTGCGAGTCGTCCGCCCTAACATCTCACCGCGCGCCAGTTGCCACATACCCGACCAGATTGAGCTGATCAAGACATTGATCGCGAAGGGCTACGCCTACGCCACGGAGGGAGGAGACGTGTACTTCTCCGTCGAGCAGTTCCCGGACTATGGGAAACTGTCGGGGCGCAAGGTTGACGAATTGGAGCATGGGGCGCGCGTCAGCGTGCGGGAGGAAAAGCAGCATCCGGCGGACTTTGCGCTCTGGAAACGTGCGGAACCCGAGCACATCCTGCGCTGGCCGTCACCCTGGGGTTGGGGTTACCCAGGCTGGCACGCCGAGTGTTCCGCTATGGCCGCGAAGTATCTGGGCGAAACGATCGACATTCACGGCGGTGGGCTGGAGAACATCTTCCCCCATAACGAGTGTGAGGTTGCTCAGTCGGAAGCGGCGACCGGCAAGCCGTTCGCGCAGTACTGGGTCCTGGTGGGATCGCTGACCGTCGATGGCGTCAAGATGAGCAAGAGCCTGGGCAATTTCCTGACGATCGCGGACGCACTGGAGCAGTACAGTCCTGAGGCGATCCGAGCCTTCGTGCTGTCGGCCCATTACCGCGGCCCGGTGGATTTCAGCCGTGATGCATTACTGGCCGCCGAACAGGGTATGGGACGGTTGCTCAACACGGCGCGCGCTGTACGTACGCGGATGAAGGATACTCCCGATGGCCTAACACCCGACTGGGAAGCCATTCCTGAGTTAGCGGCTCACCGCGAGCGGTTCATTGAGGCGATGGACGACGACTTCAACACGCCACGTGCATTGGCCGTGGTCTATGATCTCGCGCGAGAGACCAACCGCTGGCTGGATGAACACAGCCAGCCCGATCTTGCAGCGCTGAAGGCAATCGACCAACTGTTCCGCGAGCTCGGCGGCGACGTGCTGGGTATCATCCCGGACGAGCTGGCCAGTCCTGGCGCACAGAGTGGCCTGGTGGAGGATTTGATGGAGATCCTCCTCGACATGCGCCAGGAGTATCGCAGCGCGAAAGACTGGGCGCGTTCGGACGCTATCCGCGACCGGCTAGCCGCGCTCGGCGTCAAGGTGGACGATCGGCAAGATGGAAGTTCGTGGCGGATAGAGGGCTAATCGGCCGTGGCGGAGATGCTGTACGGGCGCAACACGGTCTACGAGGCGCTGCGTGCGGGACGGCGGCAGTGTTCACGCCTGCTCATCGCTGATTCGATCCGCGACAGCAGGACGCTCGATGGCATCTTCCGGCTGGCCCGATCGAGACGCGTACCCATTGAGCGTGTTCGACGCCGTGCACTGGACCAACTGGTCGCCGGCAATCACCAGGGCATTGCGCTGGAAGCGGGGGATTTCCCGTACGTTGACCTGGACGAGATTCTCATCCAGGCGTACAGTCACGGGAGCGTTCCCCTGCTCCTGCTGCTTGACCTCCTACAGGACCCACAGAATCTGGGGAGCCTGCTGCGCACGGCCGATGCGACCGGTGTCCACGGCGTGATTCTGCAGGAGCGCCGGGCAGTGGGCGTAACCCCGTCGGTGGTCAACGCATCATCCGGCGCTGTGGAGCACCTGTGCGTCGCACAGGTCACGAACCTGGGTACCACGATCGACGATCTCAAGACCCGTGGCATCTGGGTAGCAGGGCTCGAGGCAACACCCAAAGCGACGCGCTACGATCAGGCCGATCTGACGGCGCCGCTGGCGCTGGTAGTGGGCAGCGAGGGACAAGGGCTGCGACGTCTGGTGCGCGAGAAGTGCGACTATCTGATCGCGCTGCCGATGTTCGGGCAGGTGGCGTCGCTGAACGCCGCCGTGGCAGGCTCAATCGTGCTGTATGAGGTGGTGCGGCAGCGGACGAAGTGACTCAGGGACCAGGATAGCTCACTTTGAGCCATCTAAAGCACCGGTCCGCATCCGCTGCGAGACAGAACAGCAGAGATACGGACGCCATCGCGTCTGATCGAATACTGGGTAGCCGCTCACTATCGTCATACCAGGTTATGTCGCAGCAACCCCCGATTCGTACGAATTGTCGGCGACAACAGCCTGGTCAAGCCCACCACTGTCGACCCATTCCTGAATACTCCTGATGCTGTCCTCCATACGGTATTCGGGCCAGAAACCGAGGATGTCCCGGGCCTTCTTCATATCGAAGGCAAGCTCGCCGCCCTGCGCCATGCTCCAGGGGAAACCAAAGTCAACCTCGATGCCAGGCGCCAAACGCTGGATGATGTCCCGCAATTCGGAGCCGCGAGTTGGCTCAGGTCCGCAACAGTTGAAGATCTGCCCAGGAGCCCGTGGATGCTCCGAGGCGATGATGCACATACGCGCCACATCTCTGATATCGACGTAGTGACACAGTTCGTCGGCCGTGAAGTGCGGCACCTGCACACGCTGTCCCCCAGCTAACTGCTCGGCGAACTGACCCCAACCGCGGCCGCCGCCACGGCCGCGGGGCCCAACAACCGCAGTCAAGCGCAGTGCTGTCGTGGGCAAACCATACTGATGATAGTACGTCATCGCCAGCATCTCCTGCACGCGCTTAGAAGTCGAGTAAATGTCACGAGGTCGACAAGGGTGCTCCTCGTCGACGGGCAGATAGTCCGGGGAACTGAACCTGGTGGCGGGATACCATTCGTACGCAGATATGCTACTCGCCAGAACGAAGCGTTTGACGTCGGCCTGTCTTGCATACTCCAGGATATTCTGACAGCCATTGATGTTGACCTGCACCATCTGAGTCGGGTTTCCCGTATCGCCCGGCAGTGATGCCAAATGTATGACGCAGTCGAAGGTCCGGCCAGCAAGCGCTCGATGCAACCCAACACAATCAGTCAGGTCAGCCTCAATGAAGGGACCGTCTGTCTTGGGCCGCGTGCGCCCAAGCGCCGTGACCTTCCCGCCCTCCGCCCGAAGCCGCCGGAACACCTCCTCACCAACATATCCCGTGGCGCCGGTCACAAGAAACGTCTTCATCTATCTCACTCCTCGGGAGGAAGCGGCTCATAGTGTGGAGGAACGATCTCCTCCTCGAGAGGTAGATTCACCCAGGCTCCCGTCCGCATACTCTTCCAGACAGCACACATGACCTCAATAGCCCGCGCCCCATCCTCACCACTCACCAAGGGCTCCTTGTCATTGATGATACAATCCAGGAAGTGCTGGGTCATCCGATCGTAGTTATTCGGGTAACGGGGTGGACAGATAGGCACCCAACGTTTGCGCACCGTATCATCGACAATATCCTCCACCCAGAAGAGTTGCGGCCAACGATAGTCCTTCAGGATCTGCGGCAGCGTATCAACGGTGTAGTCTTTGTCTGTATAGACCGCCATAGGCCACGATTGAAAGGGGTTGGTGGCATCGGTTGCAGTGAAGATCGTTCCTTCCGTACCGCACAACTCCGTTGCCTGGTTGACTGCTGGGGAAAAACGGTTGCAGCTGATTGTACCCAGCGCCCCATTCTCAAACTCAACGATAGCCAGAGCAGTATCATCGCACAGCGTGTAGTCCTCCGGCATAGCCATACGCCGGGCGACGCCGACGACGCGCTTCACCCGGCTACCATTGAGCCACGTCAGAAGGTCGATCACGTGAGCGCCGGTATCATTCACGGCTGCACCGCCCGCTACTCTGCAGTTCAGACGGAAGTCGGTTGCAGCTACATGGTTCTGGTAGTTGTACCAGTGCTCGTGCAGTGATGCACGGCTCATCAGCAATCTACCGATCACCCCGGCATCTATGAGTTCCTTGGCCCACTGATTGTGGATCCAGAAGCGCCGGTCGCATCCGACCATGAGTTTGACCCCAGCCTGCTTGCACGCCTCAACGATATCCCAGGCCTCGCGATTGGTGACAGCCAAGGGTTTCTCTACCACCACGTGGATACCCGCCCGCGCCGCTGCCACCGCCTGATTGCGGTGGACATTGTTAGGAGTCGCGATGACGACGGCATCCAGAGCAGCCTTCCGATACATTTCGCGATAGTCAGTATAGCATTGCTCGGCGCCCCATTTGAGGGCAGCCGTGTGCGCTCGTTCGGCATTGGAGTCGCAGACAGCCACCAGACTAGCTTCCTTGCGCTGGACGATCGAAGGAAAGTGTGCAATCTCCGCGATGCTACCACAACCGATGACTCCCATCTTGACGTCACCTGTACTCATTCGAAAACCCTCCTTCAGAATCTGCAGAAGTCACGATAGCCACCGATAACGCGATCCAGGACTTGTTCACGAACGGGCATGCGATCGGTACGCACGCCGGAGGTTGACTCAATCACGTAGGAAGCCGTTGCACAGCCCCAACAGGTTGACCTTACCGGATCCTGACCCCGCAGATACTCTGAGAGAAACCCCGCCATGAAGGTATCTCCCCCACCTGTTGTGTCGACGACATGGGCCGGCAAGGCCGGCACCTGCCACTGTTGGTCCGCCGTCAGTACGTGGACACCCCGAACGCCCCGGGTGATCAGAACAACTGCAGGACCGCAACCGAGCAGACGTTTGGCCGCCTGCTCGTGATTGTCGTCCCCGTAGATTGCCGCGATATCCTCATCGGACGCCTTGACAACATCGAACTGCGCCGCCACATCCTCGGCCAACCTGGACAGAGAACCCACGGCCGTACGACTGTCAAGACTCATATGAACCCCGCCGTATCCACCGAGATCCACAGCACTCATCTGGCCCACAGCTGCTATTTCGGCCAGATCGGCCAGCCGCACGTCATTGTCCATCGTGCACACGTAGGCCACGAGGCAGCCTTGGTATGCGAGTGGGATATCTGCGGGCTCAATCGGTCGGGCGCGGTGTGGGTACCTGATCTCCTTGTGTCCTTGCTCATCGTATACCAGCTCGCTCGCGGTTGTCACCTGGTCCACAAGCAGACCCCGTGTGTCAACACCTGTATCGGTAATAGGCGCCAGCAGTGCACCGGGCATATCCGGGCCAATGACTGTGACCAAGCCCGTACGCGTATCCTGTCTGGCAGCGGCCACAGAGCAGTAGGCAGTCGGACTTCCCAGGAACGGTCCAGCGACGCGGTCCGGAAAACGGATCATCTCGCGCACCAGGTGACCGATACAGACCAGGTCAGGAGGTCGCATCGCCCTATCTCTCTCTCGTGCCAGCCACATATGCCCTCAAGTGATCCAGCGCGACATCGTCAGGCATCTGCACAGGAGGATGCTTGGTCAGGAAAGCACAGGCCGAATCCAGCACTCCCGCAACGTTGCGGTCCAGGGCCAGTCTCATGTAGCGAATCATATCCACCATCACACCCGCAAAGTTGGCGCTATCCTCCACTTCCAGCTTGGCCTCGAAGTGCAAGGGTGCATTGCCAAAGTTCCCTCCTCTGAGCAGGAAGATGGTGGTCTTACGATCCTTCATCAACTCCACGTGGGTGAACCCGGTGGACATCGTCACTGGGTAGGGCATCAGGCTAGTCACCGCTTCCTGCTTACTGCGGTGTTTGCTCTTGCCCCGAGCCATCAGGTTGGCAAAGTCGGTGTTTCCAGCAAAGTTAATCTGGTAGGTCTCATCAAGGTGGACGCCGCGGTTCTGCATAAGGGTAGCCAGCGCCCGGTGAATGGCTGTACCGCCGAACTGGCTCTTCACGTCATCCCCAATGATGGGCACGCCGCGTTGTTCAGCCGCCTGCTGGTATCCCGGATCAGAGACGATGAGCGTCGGCATACCATTTACAAAACCGATACCAGCCCCCTTGATCGCAGCATCCGCGTAGAATCGGGCGGCGTCGTGGGATTCGGTTGGGATGAAGTTCAGCAGCATCTCGGCGCCACTGTCAATCAACTCCTGGGCTACATCGCAGGGCTCCAAGTCAGCAGTCGGCACAAACTCAGCGAGATGGGCGGGATTGCCGTCCAGCACTGGACCCATTTTGACGGTGACGCCGCAGGGTTTGACGGTCACACCGGCGTAGCGGTAAGCCGTGTTGGGGGGCGCGAGAATCGCCTCACTCAGATCTCGCCCGACCTTATGAGCGTTGACGTCGAACGCGGCTACGGGGACGATATCGGTCACCTGGTAGCCACCGATTTCAGGATTCATGAGTCCCCGAGTATCCTCAGGATGCTTCCGGTAGTACTCAATGCCCTCCAGCAAGGCCTGACAACAGTTTCCCACCCCCGCGATGGCTACGCGTATTGTTCTGTTTTCCATATCTGCCTCCAATGATGCATACCTATCAAGCACTGTTAGCGGTACTCGCCACGATCGTACCGCTTCAGTTACCGGTTCATGTGCGCTACTTCCTCGCGCGACACCAACCTCAGTGGGCGAAGCTTGAAGCCGCCGTCAATGACCAGGTCTGCACCAGTGATGTACGAGCTCACCTTGTCAGACAGCAAGACAGCAGCGGCTGGGCCACACTCCTCACACATACCCAGCCTGCCTATGGGGATATCGGCCAACAAGGCCGGCCCCAGTACCGGATCAGCCATTGTGGCCTTCAGGTTGGCCGCCAGCTTGGTCGGAAAGATCCCAGGAGAGAGCACATTGACGCGGATCCCCAGCGGTGCAAGCTCAAGGGCAAGTGTTTCCGCGTAGGCCTTCAGGCCAACCTTGGACACGCGATACGAGCTCTCTTTGTAGCCTGGGTTGAATTGGATGGTCGAAGCCACAATGAGCATACTGCCTTGACCGCGAGCGATCATATGCCTCGCGACCTCACGACATCCCCAGATACAGGATGCCAAGTTGGTGTTGATCGTGTTCATCAGATTGGTCGTGGTGATCTTAGTGACCGGTTCGTGCCAATGGTGGCCAGCATTACTGACGAACATGTCGAGATGACCGAATGCGTCAATCGTGCTTTGTACGAGGCCCACTACTTCTTTCTCACGACTGACGTCGACACAGAAGCGCTCAGCCCGAACGCCCAGCGCCTCGATCTCGCAGATCGTCTCGGGCTCGGGATCACGGCTGGCAATAGCCACGTGCACACCCTCTGCAGCGAGAGCCAGTGCGATCGCTCTACCAATGCCCCTGCCACCTCCTGTGACAAGCGCTGTCTTGCCCTTCATCCCCAGATCCATCGATTTATCCTCCTATCAGCCGAGTCGGCTACCGGGTGTGAGTCAGGCGGCGCCACATGCATTCTGATCCCTCTGCTTGCCAAACTCAGCCAACACGGTACAGGGGCTGCTGTCCAGGCCTTCAACGAAGAATGGCGCCAGTACTACCCGTTGGAGGCCAGCGAGGTCTCCTCGCAGGTCCAGATCCTCGATGATGAGCATTGGTCGAGGCCGCTCTGCTGCGAAGAGAATGTGATGCGCCTCGATCCCCTCCTGCAGGCACGCCGCAGCAGCCAGGGAAATGGTATCGATGCCAACGGCTCGCAGACAGGCCATATCTGGCCCAGCAAGGTAGCGGGCGGCCGAGACCGCCAGGCCTGGATTGTGGTCTCGGTACCGGCCTGGGTCGATCGCACGCCAACGGCTGTAGTTCGTACGAATGAGGAGGAGATCGCACTCGCGAAGCGCTCGCTCATGGGGAACCAGATCCGTTGCCGTGACCAGTTCATCATCATCTTTCGGCACGTCTAGAACAAGCGGCCGCAGGAAGACGAGATCGGTCGCCGCCAATACTGTGATAGGCACACCATTCGGCAGCATGTGCGCTGGCGCATCGACGTGCGTACCTGCGTGATTCCATGTGGTGAAGTAGAAGGTGTTGCCCACGTGGCCCTGGGCCAATGACTCGTCGATTGCGACGTCCAGCGCGCGCCGGCCACCAGGCGCAGGCGTATCTTGCCTCAGGGTATGGGAGAGCAGCTTGTACACGCTAGCACTACTCCTCGCGATCCACTCTGCGCGCATAGGAGGTCAGACTGACCAGGGCATCGGCCGCGGCCCGCCGGAGCAGGCTGTGGTCCTCGCCCGCGATGACGAAACGGCAGCCGCGCTCGGCCCACTCGAACAGCCGGTCCGTCGTCGCATCGAGCGGCACACCGGCCGGTATGCCGCGCCGTTGGGCCTCAGCCACCACGGTTTCGATGGCGGCGACTACGTCCGGATGGTCAATGTCACCCAGACATCCCATCGAACCCGATAGATCCATGGGGCCGAGCATCACCACGTCGATGCCCGGCACGTCCAGGATCTCACCGATAGCTCTCACCGCCCGGATGTGCTCGATCTGCACGATGACGATGATGGCGTCGTTCGCGCTCGCAACGTAGGCATCCATGTCAGCGTAGTATCGGCTGGCGCGGCGGGGACCGAACCCGCGCGCACCCTCCGGCGGGTACTTGCAGGCCGCCACCGCGCGCCGCGCCTCGTCGGGCGAACTCACCCAGGGCGCCAGGATCCCTTCAGCCCCCAGGTCGAGCGCCTGCTTGATCATCACCGGGTCATTCCAGGGTACCCGCACGATCGGCACGGTGGGCTGACCGTTGAAGGCCATCAGGGTCACTTCGAGGTCGCCTTGGCTGTATGGCGCGTGCTCGGTGTCGATCAGTAGCCAGTCGAATCCAGCCTGTGCCATGATCTCGGCAACTGAGGGGCATGACAACGAGAGCCATGCCCCAACGGTTACCTCGCCAGCACGCATTCGGGTTTTGAGCAGTCTGCTTCTGGTCAGCATTGGCATCCTTCCGTATCGCATCACTATACGACCGCATTCAGCGGCGACTCACCATGCAAAGCTCGGATCACCTCGGTCGCTGCCTGCCTGGCCATAGCAGCCCAGGTGTGCTCCGTCCAGGCCCCGATGTGGGGAGTCAAGACAATATTCGGTAGATCGACAAGCGGCGAGTCCACCAGCGGCTCGCTTGTGAAGACATCCAATCCGACCCCAGCGATCCAGCCCTCGCGCAGAGACCGGACCAAGGCAGATTCATCCACCAGCGCTCCACGCGCCGTGTTGATCAGAAGGGCTGTTGGTTTCATGAGACGCAGCTCCCTCTCACCCATCATGCCCAGGGTATCCGAGGTCAGCGGTGTGTGCAGGCTGACGACATCAGCCTGCACGAGCAGATCATCAAGGTCCAGGTAGGCGATACCGTGAGAGGTCGCGAACGCCACATCCCGCACAGGCTCGCACGCGACTACGCGCATGCCAAAGGCGAGCGCCCGCTGGGCAACCATTCGACCGATGGAACCAAGTCCTATGATCCCGAGAACCTTCCCCTGGAGATCGATACCTATACTCTGATCCCAACACCCAGATCGCAGGGCCCGGTTATGCAGACATACTTGTCGCGCGAGGCATAGCAGCAGAGCCATAGCCAGATCGGCTACTGCGGCAGATGTGAGTCCGGGAGTGGTAGTGACCCGGATGCCCAGACGGCGACAGGCCTCCATGTCTACGCGATCCACACCAACACCAGTCCGGGCGATGATCCTGAGCTGGGGTGCAGCACATAGCAAGCGCTCTGTAATGACCTCCCCACCAGCGATCCACCCATCAACTCCCTGCAGCAGATTCAGGAGCGCATCCTCTGTCAGCGGTGAGACGGGATGGTGAACGCGGCACGCAGATCGCGCTGCAGTCAGCATGGCTTGTACTTCGCTTGAGTCGAACTGCTCGGGAAGAGCAGTAATCAGAGTAGTGAACATGCCTTCTCCTGTTGCGAGTGTCCGGTGCGAGCCTGTACCGACACCGGGCTGTTGACCTCAAGCGCCCTGTCCAACAACCCGATCATCCAGCGGAGCTCGTGCGCCACCTCAATCGCGGTTGGTGAACCGGATCTCCTGGGGCCTACCCAGTGATGAGAGTTAGAACTTGAGCAGAATGGGGAAATCATAGATCAGCATACCCTTCAGGAGTGCGCCTTGCTCAGTGTGTTCGACCGTGAGCTCCTGCTCACGCCCGTTCAGCGTGTCGATGGCCACCACGTGTTCGGCATGTACGTCGGATAGAAGAACGT
>JAAZAN010000182.1 GCA_012514315.1 Chloroflexota bacterium | reverse complement strand
GCGTCGTCAGGTCGCCCGGCACACTGAACGGTGACTCTCCGTACCGGTTGATGGGACCGTTGAACTTGTGCTCAATCAAGTTGACGATGATCGAATTGAACCCCTTGGCCTCTCGATTCGCCAGGTACTGCTCGACCTCATCCGAACTCAATGCTGAAATGAGCGACCACGCCGTGTCCCCGTGGATGAGAAACGGCGACCCATCGCGGGCAACGAGATACCGGCGAGTCGGCGCGATCCGCAGAGGATAGATCGATGTGTTGGCGCCGCTAATGTTTTCCGAAGTCATGATGTCCTCCCGAACAATGTTTTAGCCTTGCTTGTGACGCAGGTACAGTACCGCGTCGAAACCAAAGGGCGATACGAACCGCTGCGGCCGACCACCGGCCACCGGGTTCGCGTGCGTCACGGCCCCTGTACGCGGGCTGAACCATTCCACAGTCAGCTCGCCGGTGGTTGCCGATAGGTCGACCTGCACCTGAGCATCGTCAGGTACGTACACGAGGTAGACCTCACCAGGGATGCCGAGACAATAACCCGACGACGCCAGTTCGCTACACGGCACCGCGCGATTCAGATCCAGACGTTCTGCGTACCGAAGGGTGTAGCCCATGTTCACCCGCAGGAGCGCCCAGTCTGGGAAATCACGTTCATTCAGAATATCCGGGGCATAACCCGGGCGGGTCGACCCCGGAACCGGCACCCACGGATCCATGAAGATCGGGTTGAGGCCCCGTGTGAAGCTCTTCCATACCCACGGGTAACACCCACCATGCCCCCAGAGATGATCGGTGTCCGTTAGAATGACTTTGACGCCTTCTGTATCGGGTGGATTATACCGATACTCGCGCATGGGACCGTGCCCGGGCGAGATCCAGTCCGCCGGACTGGCGAAGAGGATACGGTTATCCTCGCCGCCGCCCTCCGCTGTCATGCCAACCGGATGTTGCTTGGGCAACGATCGCTCATACTCGTGGATCGCCTCAATCATATGGTAATGCCACTGCACACACCGCTCGCCGACAGGAATCTCGTTGATCACCTCGTACAGCACGTTGTCCAGATCGTTGACGGTGTCAATCACCTTGCGCACGTAGGCTGTCTGGTACTCCAGTACGTCCGGCGCGCCCAGGCTGTAGATGTCGCCTTTGCCATCGCCGTCCGGATCACCGTTGACGCCGTTCACGTTGTTGTGGACGTTGTACGGATGGCTTGGCCACGCATCGCTCTGGGGGTAGGACCATTTGACACACCAGCCTTCGAACAGCATCACGGAGACATAGACACCACGCTCTGCGGCCTGCAGCACGCGCTGCCGCAGTCGATTGAAGTAGTCTTCATCATAGCGCCCCAGGTCGAACTTGGGCTTTCCGTCCAACGCCAACCCTGGACCCGTACGAGCATAGGGCATGGACTCGAAGATAACCGGCTCTTCAGTCCAAGGCCCCATCTCGGTATGATCCCAGGTCCACAAGCGGAAGAAATTGTGGTTGTGCGCTTCCAGGAAATCCAGGTACCCCACGTAGTCGAAGTCCGGGTCGCCCTCGCCTTTGATCTCGACCAGGTTGGCCCAGGTATGCGAGCCGGTCAGATAGATAGCCCGCCCGGATTCATCGGTGAAGTAGCGCGGATTGACAGGATTCAGACGTAGAGGCCCATGGAAAGCCTTGGGACCAGCCATTATTGATCTCCTTGTTGCCTGTGCCAGCCCATATTCACCATACCATCGGTAGGAGAGGAGCTGGCAACAGCGATCAAGCAGCGCCACAACACTCTCTGCAAGACCGCTTGACACGTGCGCACTGGTGTCTCAGGACCGGCACAGGGATTGTATTCACCCACCAGTCAGCACGCATCACGTGCAGTCATCGATTCTACTGCCACCCAGCCGTCCCCTTACGTCGCGCCTAGTGCCGTTGATCTCTTCTACGATCCGCCCCATCTCACGTCCAACGAGCATCGGGTATGTGATGTGATAGTCACATGATCTTTATGGAAGCCGCTCGCAGCACTCCAAGCCCAACGCGCCGTCGTCTGTATCAGAGCCCCTGGATGCCGGACGGGATGTGAACACATCCTTTACCACGACCCATCTCTGGCCCGACCAGGAAAGCGCGGCTATGGCAGCCCGCTCCTATCCAGCAGGCTTGCATCAACCCTTCACCCCGGTGAACACGACACCCTGGATGAAGTACTTCTGCGCGAAGAAGAACAACAGCAGGCAAGGCAACATGACGATGATTGAACCCGCCATGATGATCTCAACCTCGAGGACCATCGGACCCACTGGGCTAGTGCGGCGCAGGAAGTTCAATCCGAGCGCTAGCGTCCACTTATCCTGGGTGTTGAGGTAGATCAAAGAGTAGAAGATGTCGTTCCAAGCCCACATGAAGACGAAGATCGCCACCGCCGCCAAGGCTGGCGCGATCAGCGGCAGAATGATACGCCAATAGATGCCAAAGAATCCACAGCCCTCGATCTTCGCCGCCTCATCCATCTCGACAGGCAACGTGGAGATGAACTGACGGAGAAGGAAGACCGTGAACGGCGACCCGGCCAGCCAGTCCGGCACGATCAACGGATAGTACGTGTCGATCCATCCCAGGTAACGATAGATCAGAAAGCTCGGAATCATCGTCACCTGCGGGGGGAGCATCATCGTGCTCAGCAACACGACGAACAACAGGTCGCGGCCGGGGAAGCGCAGGCGCGCGAAGCCGTACGCCACCACCGAGGCTGACAGCAGTTGGCCCAACACACACAGGAACGTCATACGCACAGTGTTCCAGCCGTACAGCTGGAACGGCAGCCGCTCGAACACCCGCACGTAGTTGTCCCACCGGAATGGGTCCGGGATGATCTGCGGCGGGAATATGTACGTTAGGCGAGGGTCCTTCAAGGATGTCGAGAGCATCCATATGAACGGAGCCAGAAACAGGATGGCCCCAGGGATGATCAGCAGCGTGGCAAAGACCTGCGATGCCACCTTCCTGATCCGCTTCTTCGGAATCCGACGCAGTCGTGCGCCAAGACTAGAGTGAATCGATGCCATATTCTATCGCCCCTTTACTGTGCCTTCATAATACACCCACATTGGTGAGGATTTGAAGATCAGCAGCGTGAACGCCAGAATGATGAGGAACAACACCCACGCCAGCGCCGATGCGTAGCCCATCTTGTAGTACTGGAAAGCGTTCGTGTACAGGTACAGATTGTAGAACAGTGTGGCTCGCCCAGGTCCGCCGTTAGTCATCACATACGCATTGGTGAAGTACTGGAAGGAACCAATCACGCCCATCACCAGGTTGAAGAACAACACGGGCGACAGCATCGGCAGGGTCACCTTCCAGAACTTGCTCCACCACGTCGCGCCATCGATCGACGCCGCCTCATACAGCTCTGTGGGAATGCCCTGTAGTCCAGCCAGGTTGACAATCATACTGCTGCCCACGCCCCACAGACTCATGATCATCAGCGCTGGCAGCGCCCAGTTGGGGTGAGATAGCCACGCCGGCCCCTGAATATTGAACACAACCCGCAGCACCAGGTTGATCAACCCGAACTCCGGGTGGAAAATCCACAGCCACAGCATGGCGACCGATACACCGGAAACGACAGAAGGCAGGTAGTAGATCGTGCGCCACACCATCAGACCTGGCGCCTTCTGGTTCAGCAGCAGGGCGACGATCAGGCCTCCCACCAACTGCAGCGGCACGGCAACGACGCCGTACGTTATGGTCACTCTGAGTGCGTCACGAAACGAGCCATCAGAGCCAAACATCTTGATGTAATTGGCAAGCCCGACGAATGTGGGCGGCGCCACGATCTGGTACTCCGTGAAACTCAGGACCAACGAGGCGATCATTGGGCCCAGGCGGAGTGCCAGAAAGCCGATTAGCCAGGGAGCGATACAGATGAAGCCGAATATCGCCTCATGTCGGACCAGATTTGGGCGTCGCCAGCGCGCAATCAGGTTCGCGATCCTGTTCATAGCCAATCCTCTCGTGAAGGGGCGGGAGGGAGCGTTCTCCCTCCCGCCTCCAGCTATAGTATAATGAACACATTGGCGCGGTGTGCAAGCACACACCTACTTGCCCCAATCGGCTTTCCTCAGCCGATCATACACGCTTCTCACAGCGCCAATGGTCAACAGAGCAATTGCATCGAGCTAACTACAACAGAACTTGCCGTGGCAGCCCTCATCAGGATCAATCACCGCATCCTGCAGTAGGTCGTCCCAATCCTGCGTCACCTTCTCGATGCCCTCGTGCAGATCCATGGTGTCCACCCAGACGAGGCTCATCGTTTCCGACATTGCCGTCCTGGTCTCGGCGTAATTGCTCATCTTGGGCATGTTACGGAAATTGGCCATCCGGGCCTGCGTGATCTCCCAGGCGATCTGTGGGTCTAACCCGTAGTTGGGGTGCTCCTCGAAAATGGCCGGGGTGTCGAACATGCTCACCCGTGGCGGCGGCGACGCAACGGCGTAGAACAGGCGCATCAGCGACTCCGGTGTCTGCAGGAACTTCATAAACTCCCACGCCTGGTCGGGATGCTTTCCGATAGTCGGCATGCTCCATCCAACGCAATCGCCGCAGAACATAATCTCCCCCGTATTGGGCGAGGCCGGCGGTGGCGCGCAGCTCCACTCGAAGGGCACCTGACCCATAAACAGTGTGTTGCGTTGCTCAAAAGTCCCGAACATCATCACCCGACCAGACTGCATGCTTCCCGCCTCCGCATCCTCAGGTCCAGGTGCGTACTCCCTAGCCGCGTAGTAGAACTCGAACGCCTGCACGGCCTCCTCCTCATTGAGGAGGCACTTCGTGTATTCGCAGTCGTACAAGTTGCCGCCATTCGCCCAGACTTGAGGATTGAACCAGAAATCATTATTCGGCGTGAGGTTCTCCGTGCCCCACTGTTTGTCCATACCCTCACCCTTGGTGAGTTTGGCAGCCAGATCGAGGTACGTGTCCCAATTCCAGCGGCCATCTTTCCAGAGCTCGTAGGGCGTCTCGAGCCCCTCTTCCTCGAATACGTCCTTGAGGTAGAACCACCATACCGCGTCTGCAGTCATCGGAATGGCCAGCAAGTCCCCCATCCAACTGCCTTCCTTGAGGTTGCCCTCCAGGTAGTCGCTGAGGTCAAAGTTGTCGCCTTCCACGTACGGCTGCAGCGGCAACAGCGATCCGTTGGCGCCCAGGACGGTGACAAACGCATTGATGACCGCGATGATGTCGGGGGGCACGCCACCGGCCATGGCAGCGGTCAGCTTGGGACTGTACTCCCCGTACGAGGTCATCTCGATGGCCACCGTCACGTTGGGATGAGTTTCTCTGTATGTCTCCACCTCCTTCTCGTACTGCTCCTGTGACCACGCATCCCAGTAGGTCAAACGCAGGGCAACTGGCTCATCGGCAGGCGGAGCGGCTGGGACTTCGGTAGGCTCGGCGACTTCCGGAGCCGAGGTTGCTGCACCTTCGGCCGGCGGTGAGGTCGGCTCTGGTCCGGGCGTCGGAGTGCACGAAACCAGTGCGACCGCTGCCGCGAGAAAGCCACTGTCGCGTAGAAATTCACGTCGAGTTAACTTGCTAGACATCGTTGATCTCCTTTTTCGCTCCTTCATTGGGTATCACTCAGAACACTTGTCATCGCCGCCAACACACGGCCCCACTTCTGCGGCAACCAGATTACGCCATCAGCCGAGGTGACGGGCTACCCCATCCCTAACGAACCTCGTCGATAGGCCCACCTCCTCAAGACTGCTCTAACCACCACATTTCCGAGCGACTACGGTTCAAACTAGCCGAGAGAGAAGAGATGTCTAACCATAGCCTCTTTGAACTCTGCCGCGCTGCCCTGTAACACGCCACGGGGATTGTTACCATTAGTCAGAAGGGCCAGAACCCTATCAGATGAGCACCAGAACGCGTCCAGCAAAGCCACTATACCACGGAGAGCAACTACTGTCAATATATGTGCACGAAATGTGCACGTATGTGCAGCCGTGTCGAAAGGCGCCGTGAATGTCAGGCACACGGAAATGTGAGTAGACCAGGCATAGTCGCACCCGCCGAATCATCGTCTCATCCCAGTCTTGTGCTTGACGCCGAGATGAGCGACGGTTCAATATCTGCGTGGACCAAGACGAGGCGCAGCCCATTGTAGTGTGCGAAACCCTGACCAGAGTCGAACGGCCTCGTCAGGGATGGGCGAGGAGAGGCGCACCACAAATCATCGCTGCGGCGTGGCGCTTCAGGCAAACGATATCCTCTGATGGCTCTCTCCATCCGCTATCTCCTGCCGCTCCGCCATACCCGGCGCCGCATACCCCCTGTCACTATCGTCCAGAACCAGGACCCAATCCCCATCGCCAGGTGGCGAGAAGTCGCGTGAACCGGTCGCCCGATACTCCCCTGCCAGGCGCGCCTCGCCCGTGCGCGGGTCGAACCACCAGCCACGCACCGTACGCCCTCGGATCTGTGTGAGGTCCACTGTGAACGTTCGCGCCGTCGGCAGATACGCGATCACCGTCCCGCCGTCGCTCGTCCGCGCCGCTGCCAGGTAGTCCAGACCCGTGTACTCCCCCAGCCCCCCAGTGACGACTCGATGCCCCTGGTCTGGCTCTAAGTGAT
>JAAZAN010000181.1 GCA_012514315.1 Chloroflexota bacterium | reverse complement strand
CGCGCGTGCGGTGGCCGAAGGGCTGCCATCGCCGGTGCCCGCTGAGCACTCGCTGTATGTCCAGACGATCCTGGACGGGATCTACCGCAGCCAAGTCGCTGGGGGAGAGGTGGCTTTGTCGATCTAGCGCTGGACCTGGTGGACGCCACGGCATCCGCTCGGGATCTCTGTCAGAATGGAGGCAACGCGTGGTAGAATTGGCACTCATTGGGGGTGCGCACATCCATACGCCCGGGTTCGTCAAGCGACTAAATGAGCGCGAGGGTGTGAGCGTCAAATACGTGTGGGATCATGATGGGGCACGCGCGGAGCGTCGTGCCGAGGAACTCGCGGCGATCGCGGTCGATGATGTCGCTCAAGTGTGGGACGATGATGGCGTATCTGCCATAGTGATCTGTGCGGAGACAAACCGCCACCAACCATTGGTCGAGGCCGGAAGCGCTGCCGGTAAACATCTCTTCGTGGAGAAGCCATTGGGGATCGGCGCATCAGACGCGTTCGCGATGGCCGATGCGATCGAGAACGCTGGTGTTCTCTTCCAGACGGGCTATTTCATGCGCGGGGCTCCGGTCCATCAGTTCCTCAAGGCCCAGCTGGAGGCAGGCAGTTTCGGCCGTGTGACGCGTTTCCGGCATACGAACTGCCACGCCGGGTCGCTGAAGGGATGGTTCGATACGGAGTGGCGTTGGATGGCCGATCCAGTGCAGTCCGGCTGTGGCGCCTTCGGTGATCTTGGTACGCACTCCCTGGATATCCTTCTTTACCTCATGGGCGAAGTCAAGCGAGTTACGGCGAGCGTGGGAGTCGCGACGGGTCGATATGGAGACTGCGATGAGTTCGGCGAAGGGTTGATCGAGTTCGCGAACGGCGTTACCGGCAGCCTTGCCGCCGGGTGGGTCGATGTCGCGCATCCTGTCAGCCTGGTCTTGAGCGGTACTGAGGGCCATGCCTTTGTGATGAACGGCCAGCTGTTCTTCCGTAGCGAACGCGTGCCGGGAGCTGATGGGCAGCAACCGTGGACCGATTTGCCTCAGGCGTGGCCGCACGCGTTCGAGCTGTTCCTCGATGCGGTGGCCGGTAAGGAGGACGTTCCTCTCGTGAGCGCGCGCGAGGCCGCGGTCCGTAGTGCTGTGATGGAAGCGATGTATGAGGCAGCCCGCTGGCAGACGTGGGTACGGCCTGAGTCATCCTAGACTCTCCGATGATCGAGTGGGCGCGGCAGGTGCACGGTCGACTGCCGGATCTGCCGCGCTGTCTCACGGCTATCCTCGCTGACTGTGAGGGCTCTGCACGAAAGGGCAATGCCGATGGATGGCGATCCAGTGAGTTCACCCGCAGCCAATATCGCGATACGGGTGACGGGGTCTGCAGAGCGGGCATTGCGAGAGGGACATCCTTGGGTCTTCGCGGACGCGATCCGAAAGCAGAGTCGGTCGGGCCAGCCTGGTGATCTTGCCGTCGTGTTTGACCGGAAAGGTCGCTTCCTCGCGGTGGGGCTGTATGATCCTGGATCATTGATCCGCGTCCGCGTCCTGCAGCATTTGAGGCCCGCGACTATTGACCGCGCGTGGTTCGTGCAGCGGATCGCTCGCTCCGTCGAGGCACGCCGGAGTTGGTTTGGGTCCGATACCACAGGCTACCGGCTTGTGCACGGAGGCAGTGATGGCTTGCCTGGATTGGTGGTGGATCGGTACGACGGCACGCTGGTCGTCAAGCTCTACTCGATGGCCTGGCTGAGGTACCTGGATGACCTGCAGACAGCGATTCTCCAGGTAATGCACGCCGAGCGGATTGTCCTCCGTTTGTCCCGTATCGTAGCCCGTCAGTCCGCTCGTGGGATTGGGGCGGCCCGGCCAATGGATGGTTCGATCCTGTCCGGCGCTGGGCTTGACCGGCCAGTGGTTTTTGCGGAGAATGGCCTGAAGTTCGAGGTTGACCCAGTCCGTGGACACAAGACCGGCTTCTATCTGGATCAGCGCGAGAACCGAAAGATCGTTGAGGGGATGAGTAACGGCCTCGACGTGCTCAACGTCTTCGCATATACAGGGGCATTCTCTGTATACGCGGCTCGTGGTGGTGCTCGGTCGGCCGTGAGTATTGATGCGAGCAGGCCAGCGCTGGCCGTTGCAGAACGCAATTTCGCGCTGAACCTGGATGTGCCTGCTGTCCGGGCGTGTGCGCACTCGACGGCGGCGGCGGATGCGTTCGACGCTCTGGTTGGGTTGGCCGAGTCGCGCAAGCTGTTTGATCTGGTGGTTCTGGACCCTCCTTCGTTCACGTCCCGACGCGCGAGCATCGCCAACGCGCTGGCCGCATACGGGCATCTCGTGCGCCTCGGGTTGCGTGTGCTGCGTGTTGGTGGGACTCTGGTGATGGCCTCCTGCTCGAGCCAAGTGGGGGGGGATCAGTTCTTCCGCACTGTCCATGAGACCGCCTTCGAGGTTGGGCGTCGCCTGTGCGAGATCGCTCGGACGGGACATGCGAGCGACCACCCGATCGGATTCCGAGAATCGGAGTACCTCAAGTGTCTATTTGCGAGAGCAGATTAGCCCAACTGCCAGGCTGGTTGTGATTGGAGCGTCATGTATCTGCCGACAACGCGCGACGAATTGACGGCATTGGGCTGGGATCGCCTGGATGCTGTGCTCGTGACGGGTGACACGTACATCGACAGCTCGTTCATCGGTGCAGCCGTCATCGGGAAGATCCTGACCCAGGCGGGCTATCGTGTCGGTATCATCGCTCAGCCAGATGTCCATTCGCCCGCGGATATCCGTCGACTTGGTGAACCTCGGCTTTTCTGGGGCGTGACTGCTGGCAGCATCGACTCGATGGTGGCCAACTACACGGCTAGCAAGAAGCGACGGAGGTTCGATGATCTGACTCCGGGCGGGGCCAATGATCGGCGGCCAGATCGAGCAGCTATCGTCTACACGAACCTGATCAAGCGCTATTTCAAGAACACCGTTCCCATCGTGCTGGGGGGCATTGAGGCAAGTCTGAGACGGATCGCTCACTATGACTTCTGGGATGACCGGATCCGGCGGTCGGTGTTGTTTGATGCCAAGGCTGACGTGTTGGTCTACGGCATGGCAGAGAAGTCGGTGGTCGAGCTAGCCCGTGCAATGGAGGCCGGGCGCCCGTGGGGGTGTGTCCGCGGCATCTGCTATATCTCGTCATCGCCACCCGAGGGATTTGTCGAGCTGCCATCGTACGAGGCGGTCATCAGCGACAAGCGGGAATTCATCCGGATGTTTGACGCATTCTACGCCAATAGTGATCCCGTAGTCGCGCGTGGGCTGTATCAATTGCACGATACCCGCTATCTCGTCCAGAATCCTCCCGCTGAGTATCTTACGGGTTCAGCTTTGGACGCTGTCTATGGTCTGGACTATGAACGGGATGTCCATCCGTACTATGCGCAAGAGGGTGAGGTGAAGGCGCTAGAGACCATCAGGTGGTCACTCATCACCCACCAGGGCTGCTACGGCGAATGCAATTTCTGTTCGATCGCGGTTCATCAGGGAAGGATGGTGCGTTGGCGCAGCGAGCGCTCAATTCTTGACGAGGCCGTTCGTATGGCGGCGGATCCGGCGTTCGGCGGGTACATCCTCGATGTCGGCGGACCGACGGCCAATATGTATGGTATCGAGTGCGGGAGGAAGCTGCGATCCGGAAGCTGTGCAGACCGTCGATGCCTGTATCCAGAAGTCTGCCCGAGCTTGCGGCCCGATCACGCGAAACAGATCTCTCTCCTGAGGAAGCTACGGCGCATTCCGGGTGTCAAGGGGGTGTTTGTCGCCTCAGGAGTACGATATGATCTTGTTCAGGCGGATGCCCGCAGTGGACGGAAGTACCTTCGCGAGCTGGTGAAGCACCATGTCTCGGGGCAGATGAAGGTAGCGCCAGAACATGTTGTGCGAGATGTGCTGAAGCGAATGGGAAAGCCGAACGCAGACACGCTCATAAGGTTTCGCGACGCGTTCTATGAGGAAAGCCGGGCCGCTGGTAAGGAACAGCACCTCACCTACTATCTGATCGCGGCTCATCCAGGGTGTACTGAGCGCGATATGCGAGATCTCAAGCGGTACGTAAGCCGCGAACTCCGGATCAACCCTGAACAAGTGCAGATCTTCACGCCGACGCCTTCGACTTACTCCAGCGTGATGTACTACACCGGTGTCGACCCGACGACAGGGGAGTCGGTATTTGTAGAGAGGGATGCGCACAGACGGGAGAAACAGAAGGATATCGTTGTTAGCGGGTGAGCCGTGACGCCTCGGATCTCTGCCGGGGGGAGGCGGCGCTTGCTCACCTCTCCCCGGCAAATGATCGTGACCTCAACCTAGAGGACGCGAGTCAGCCTGAACTGGTGATGGCCATCCGCTTGGGCCCGTTCAATTGCGTCCTGCGAGCCCAGCACGACGGCAAGTGCCCGTTGGTTCATGGCCTCCAATACGCACCCAAACGCCCTGAAATCGTCCACAGTTGTCGTGAGCACCTCGTCCCGGAAGCGCTGACGTTCCTCGTCCGAGTAGCCGACAAGAAACCGCCTCATCGAACTGAATCCCTTGGCATCGGGCAGTTGGTAAGTGTCGATGTTGCCAATGGCGCCGATGATGGCTCTTGTTAGCTCATCGCTACTCACATCCAGTGTGTTCAGGAAGGTAGCGGCGCGGTCAAAGTTCCGAATTGTCTCGACGATGTTTGGATCACGATAGGATGCATAGGTGAAAATGCCCGAATGGTGGTCAAACGAGCAGAACGCTCCGTACGCGCCGCCCTGAACTCGCACTCGTTCCCAGAGCCACGTTGATCGGAGATAGTGGGTGATCACGGCCGAAGATCCGCTGGGTGCGTAGCCCTCATCGAAGAGGTTCCCGCCCTTCGCTACGTAGTTCACCTGAGCCGGTATGGTGAGGCCCTCGTCCGCGGCTGAGTACACGGGGCGCCAACTGCCTACTAGCGAACCGGTCGCAGGTATATCTGCCACGAATGCCTCGACCAGCGGTTGGATCTCACTCCAGTTGCTCTCATCGATCGTGATGTTGCAGATCATACGACGACGGTCAATCAGTGCGTGACGGAGTCGCTCAAACCGATCGAGCACGGCGGGCCAATCAGAGCGAGCTTGTCCAATCAACGCCCGAAGCGCGAGAAGGTGGTCGATGCCGGAGATCTGTTCGGAAGCCCAGCCTGCCTCGTCAAGTTTGGAGCGCAGGCGCGAGGCGACGACCCGATGGCCGGCAGGAATGAGGCTTGCTTCCAGACCGGCCTTGCGCTCCAGCAGGATCTGGATGAACCGCTCTTGATTGTCCAGATGGATTGTCAATAGCACGTCGCGCAGTATGTCCAGTAGTTCCTGAGTATGGACCACCGTCGCCTTGCCACGTAGAAGGAGCCAAGCAGCGGTCTGTTCCCGTTCCTTCGTGGACGCGATGAACGTGGTCGGGTAGATGCCACCGGTCGTCTGCCCAATGCGTTGAGTCAAGCGGACGAAGTCCTCCGACTCAGTGCCCAATTCGACCAAGGCAGTCCCAAAGATGTCGGCGTAAGGGAGCAGATCCTGGGGAAGTGCGTGCAGGTTGAATCCCAAGTCCAGGTAGATGATCCCGTTCGTGAACAGATCGTGATAGAGGACCGTCGCTTCGTTGATCGAGAGTTCGTCGATTGGCACGTGCTTCGTCTCTGGATCCAGGTCATTGAGAGTTAGAGTGGGGATCGTAGCCAGCGCCTCGGGCGAATCGGGCGCTTCCTGCAGTTCCTTCAGCCGACGGGCCCCTTCGATGATCGACGCAATCTCTGCGGGTGTAAGCACGCTGCGGACATCCTGAAGCCTGGCGGATTCCGCCGCTTCGCGCTGCTTCTGCAGCTCCGGATCCGGGTCGAGCACTACAGTGACCCGGTGTGGATTGCTGAGCAAGTAGCGATCCACCAGGTTCTCGAGGAAGCGGCGATCTTCTGAGAGGCTGGACTTCAGATCTGACAAAGGGCGTTCGAACGCAATCGGTTCACAAGGATCACCGTCGTGTAGCCAAGTCGTTAGAGCGGTGATCATCAGGACGAGCCCCTTTGGATACGAACCGAAGTTCTGTTCCCGCAGCCGGAACTCGATGGTGTTCAGCGCCGCCTCGACCGTGTCATGATCAATCCCTGCGTCGCGAATCGTGGTCAACGTGTCCACGATGAGGTTCTCGACCTGATCCGTGTTCTTGGGGTCGACGCCCTTCAGCCCAGTTGAGAAGTAGAGTTGGCGCAGGCTGTCGTCAAGCCCAGCGCCGATGACTTCTTCACCGAGGCCAGAGTCAATCAGCGCCTTGCGCAGTGGCGAGGCAGGCATTCCGACGAGAACGTAGGACAGTGTCTGGAGAGCCAGTGTCAGCGATGGTTCATCATTCGGCGGCAGCAACCAGTTGATGGTCAGCATTGACCTGCTGCCCTCGACGTCATCACCTGCCGGATACGTGTAGGCAACGCGGCGTGCTTGTTCGAATGGGGTCTGGAGCGCGACCGTATTTTCGATATGGAGCGGTTCAAAGTCCTTGAGGTACGCCTGGACCAGCCGCAGCCGCTCCTCAGGGTCATCGTTACCGCAGAAGAAGATGCGCGCATTGGATGGATGATAGTAGGCCTGATGGAAGGCGCGGAACTGCTCGTACGTAAGTTCTGGGATGACTTCTGGTTCACCTCCCGAGCTATAGCCGTATGCATTGTCGGGAAACAGTGAGGTCTCGCTATACAGGCCGATCAACGTGTCCGGTGATGAGTAGGCGCCCTTCATCTCATTGTATACGACGCCCTTGTAGGTCAACGGAGCATCAATGCTGTCCGCCTCATAGTGCCAGCCTTCCTGCTGGAATATCTCGGGCGTGATGCGTGGATAGAAGACGGCATCGAGGTAGACGTCTATCAGGTTGTAGAAGTCCTGCAAGTTCTGACTGGCGACTGGGTAGCAGGTCTTATCGGCGAACGTCAATGCGTTGAGAAAGGTCTGTAGCGAGCTCTTGAGAAGCTCAACAAACGGTTCCTTGACGGGGTACTTCCGTGAGCCGCACAGAACAGCGTGCTCAAGGATGTGGGCTACACCTGTGGAATTCGTCGGTGGCGTGCGGAACGTAATGCCGAAAGTCTTGTTCTCGTCATCATTCTCCAACGAGAGCAGCTCTGCGTCTGTCGCGGTGTGGCGGTAGAGCCGGGCGAGTGTGTTGAGTTCGGGGATCTCTTGTTCTTTGACCAGTTCGAATCCGTGTTTATTGTGCATCACCTGTTGAGAGCTCCTTCTGAAGATCGATTGACGCCTATTGTACCCGATTCGCTACATAGCTCAAGGCTTCGCGTTCTCTCAGGTGCAAGTGTCTCGATCGGCGCGGATGACCATGTATCAGCTTCCCCGCATCCCAGACAGCCCTCATGCATCGGCGCCTGGCCGATGGCTTTGGCCTGGGACATGTCCGGTGTCGTTGCGCCGAGGCCACGTCGGTGGGCCAGTGCAGTCGAAACCAGATGTGCCAGTGAGCGCAGTCCGCTTCCGGAATCTGGATGCCAACACGGGCCAAGATGGAAATGAAATCCGGGGATTCGTGAGCGCGGACGAAATACGAAAGCGCCTCACCTGTCTCACAGGTGAGGCGCTTCAGTAGCCCCAAGGGGAGTCGAACCCCTGCTTCCGGCTTGAGAGGCCGGCGTCCTGGACCACTAGACGATGGGGCCAAGCGAGCGGATTTTACCAGATGTCCCGACTTTTGTCAAATGGGCCAGCGCTGCTATACTTACACTTCGCACAAGCAGTCCGCAGTCACCTATCATGGAATTGACACTGAGTTGGTGCGAAGCTGCGGCGATGGGTCGACGGAGCCAGTCTATGATACAGACCATCACAGTCAAGACGCGTGGTCGCGAGGCATTTTACGACATCACGTCGAGAGTTCAGGAAGCCGTTGCACAGAGTGGCGTAGAGGAGGGCATCTGCCTGGTGTTCTGTCCCCACACGACAGCCGCCGTTACACTGAACGAGAACTGGGACCGCACCGTCCAGGACGATCTCTGCCTTGGACTCGGCAGTCTAGCGCCGGAACGCCGTGACTACCAGCACCTAGAAGGAAACTCTCCCGCGCATCTGAAGTCGTCGCTCCTGGGGGCCAGCCAAGTCGTGCCGGTCAGCGAGGGGAGAGTCGTGCTGGGGAAATGGCAAGGTCTGTACCTGGTTGAGTTTGACGGTCCACGTGAGCGTCGGGTCGTTGTGAAAGTTGTAGAAGGTTAAGATGCGGATCAGTTGGAGCGATCTAGAGCGAATCCTGCCGAAGGTGAGTAAGCCGGGGCGCTACACGGGCGGCGAATATAACAGCGTGATCAGGGATTGGTCGACGGCGCGAGTGCGCGTGTGTCTGGCCTTCCCGGAGATCTATGATCTGGGGATGTCGAATCTTGGATTGGCCATATTCTACGAGATGCTCAACAACTTGCCCGGGGTGCTTGCCGAGCGCACCTATTTACCCTGGGTGGATATGATCGCGCGGATGCGCGAAGATCAGCTGCCTCTATTCAGCCTGGAGAGCAAGAGTTCGCTGGACGAGTTTGACATTCTAGCGATCACATTGCCGTATGAGCAGCTTTTCACGAACACGCTGGAGCTGCTGGATCTGGCCGGATTCCCGGTGATGTCGGCCGAGCGGGATGAGAACTATCCACTTGTGATCGCGGGAGGACACGCGGCGTTCAATCCCGAACCCATGGCGGAGTTCATCGATGCCTTCGTGATTGGTGATGGGGAAGATGCGTTCGTGGAGATCATTCGAACCTATCAGCGCGTACGCGGGCTTTCACGCGAGGCGCAACTTAGGGAATTGGCAAGGATCCCGGGCGTCTACGTGCCGCGCCTCTACGATGTGGACTACGCGGAGGACGGCCGTGTCCTGGCCCTTCGTTCAGTGGTTCCTGGGGGCGATTTGCCGGTGATGAGGCGCGTGGTGTCGGTCCTTCCACTACCGCCGACGCGGTTACTTGTACCGACAGTTGACGTCGCCCATAACCGGGCTACGGTGGAGATCCAGCGCGGCTGCATCCGTGGTTGTCGATTCTGTCAGGCGGGTGTGGTCGTGCGACCAGCGCGGGAACGACCCGTTGCCGAGGTGCTCGATGCTATCGAACAGATCACGCGGCACACGGGGTTCGAGGAGATCGGCCTGCTGTCGCTCTCATCGTCAGACTACTCGCAGATTGAGGCGCTGGTGCACTCGATCAACGATCGGTTCGCGGACCGGCACCTGTCGATCTCAGTGCCTGCGCTTCGGGCTGACAGCTTCTCGATCGGTCTGGCGGACGCACTGTCCCGTGGCCGTCACTCGGGTTTCACCTTTGCGCCGGAGGCAGCAACAGAGCGTCTGCGTGGTGTGATCAACAAACCGATCCCCTCCCAACAGATGCTGGATGTCGCACGCGAAGCATTCGAGCGGGGTTGGCGGACAATCAAGCTGTACTTCCTGATCGGGATACCAGGTGAGGAAATGGAGGATGTGGAAGCCATTGCTGATCTGGCCAGGGCGGTGCACCGGATAGGGCGTCGCGTCCACGGGCGCCGCGCCCAGGTGAATGTCAGTGTGAACACGCTGGTTCCCAAGCCTCATACCCCGTTCCAGTGGGCAGCGCTGGAGGACGGCGCCTCAGTGCGTGGGAAGCAGGCGCTGTTGCGTCGGCGCCTCCAGGGCATCCGGGGCATCAAACTGGACTACAGCGACCACGAGGCAACCGTGCTAGAGGCGGTATTGGCGCGTGGTGATCGCAGGTTGGGAGCAGTCGTTGAGCGGGCGTGGAGGTTGGGGGCCCGCTTTGATGCCTGGGATGAACACCTAAACCTGGGAGCGTGGATGCGGGCGTTCGGAGAGTCTGGCCGCACACCGGAGTTCTACACTGACCGGGTTCGCTCAGCCGATGAAGTCTTTCCGTGGGACGTGATCGGAACGGGTGTACGGAAGGGCTACCTATGGGCGGAGCACTTGCGCAGTCAGTCCGGTGAACTCAGAGCGAGCTGCCGGGAGCACTGCGACGGGTGTGGCGTTCTGGCCTCGCACGGCGATGCGTGGGCTGGCACGTGGTGTTGTCCTCCTGTGGTCAGGTCGTGAGCTCACTGGTAAACCGTTCCGAGTTCCCTGGATGGGTCCAAGATACATAGCGCAATCCAGGAGACAAACGATGTAGGACCCGCGCGTGGCGAAACTCGCTCAAGTGTTGATCGACTACTCGGTCGATGTAAAAAGTGGCGATCGAGTCCTGATTCAGGGGGATACTCCCGGTGAGCCGTTGATTGTCGCGGCGTATGAGGCTGTGCTCCGGGCGGGTGGGCATCCGCCTGTCTGGGCTGAGCTACCAGGACTTGATGAGCTGCTGTCCAGGTATGGGAGTGAGTACCAGTTACGGCTGGTGCCGGAACCCATCAAGCTGGCTTCCGGAACAGATGATGTGCACATTTACGTGTAGTCGGAGCGCAACCCGAAGACGCTGAGCCGCGCCGATCCGGCACGTGTTGCGATCCATCGACAAGCACGGACGGGACTGATGCAGACTGTGATGAGGCGAGCGGCCGAGGGATCTCTGCGCTGGGTTGTGACGCTGTTTCCCAACGAGGCATACGCGCGAGATGCTGAGATGAGCTTGACTGAGTATGAGGACTTCGTGTTTGGAGCCTGTATGCCGGATCCGGAGGATCCAGTGGGCTTCTGGGGCCGGCTCTTCGAGCCGCAGCAGCATATCGTCGACTGGCTTCACGGCAAGTCGTGCGTGCGGGTTCTGAGTTCCGAAACCGACCTGAAACTCAGCATCTCGGATCGCGTGTTCATCAACAGCGATGGCCGGCACAACATGCCCAGTGGTGAGATCTTCACTGGGCCAGTCGAGGACAGCGTTGAAGGGAGCGTATAATTCTCGTATCCAGCGATCTACCAGGGCCGCGAGGTATCCGGAGTTCGGCTCACCCTCGAACAGGGCAGAGTTGTCGACGCGAACGCAGAGACGAACGAGGAGTATCTGCTGAGTGTGCTCGACACGGACTAGGGCGCGCGGTATGTTGGTGAGTTTGCCCTCGGTACGAATGAAGGTATCACGTGCTTCATTGGTCGGATCCTGTTTGATAAGAAGATAGGCGGGATCTTCCATATGGCGCTTGGGGCCGGATACGCAGAAACTGGGAGTCGGAACGTATCCGCGATCCATTGGGATATGATCTGTGATCTGCGAGATGGCGGTGAGATCTGGGTGGACGACGAGTGCTTCTATCGAAGTGGGCGTTTCCTGCTGGATCTGTAACGTCCGCCGTGAAGAGGGAGTGATTGCGTGTCTAGTGAGTTGTTCCGGATACGAGTGACGTACGCCAAGGAGGGAGTCGCGATCTACTCCTCTCACCTGGACGTGGTTCGGGTCTGGGAGCGAAGCCTGCGTCGCGCAGGTGTTCCAATGGTGTACAGCGCAGGATTCAGTCCGCGCCCGCGGCTCCAGTTCGCGACTCCGCTGCCGCTTGGACACCGAGCGGATAGTGAGCTGGTTGATATCTGGCTGGAATCTCGCGTGTCGCTCGAGTCGTTTGTGGAGTCTGTCGCTCCGGTGCTGCCGTGCGGTTTTGGACTCCGGTCGGCGCGGGAGGTGGCTTTAGATGAGCCAGCGGTTCAGACTCAGATCCGATCAGCAGTCTACTCGGTGGAGGTGGAGTGGCCTGAGCCTCGGTGCAACGTGGAACGGCGCGTGGCGAAGCTGCTACAGGCGGATGAGCTGCTGCTGGAGCGGAAGGGAAAGCCATACGACCTGCGTCCGCTGGTGGAGGATCTGACGATTGATGCGGCGGGGAACGAAGGTTGGGTGACGTTGAGTATGCGTTTGGCGGCTCGTGGGGGGGCTACAGCACGGCCTGAGGCGGTCCTGAGTGCGCTGGGGATGTCCGAAGCGTTCGCGAGGTTTCGGAGGACGAGACTTCTCACAGAGTCGGATGCCGTGGCTCAATGACGCATCGTTGCTGCGCTTCAGGTTCTGTATTCGCCGGCGCTACCGTCGCAGATGTGGTGGCAAGGCCGTGGTCACTCCTGAAGATGTGGGGGTGAGGGCGCACATACCTAGCGCACGGTGCGACGCATTTGACAGATGCACCGGATTTGGTATAATGCAATGTGGCGGCCGCGCCCACTGGCACGGCCCGTTATTGTGTGATGGGAGGGTAATCGTGTACGCAGTTGTCAAGTCTGGATCACGTCAGTACCGTGCGGGAGTGGGGGACACGATACTCGTCGATAAGCTTCCTGCTGAAGTAGGTGAGCAAGTCGAGTTGAGTGAGGTCCTGATGGTCGCTGGCGACGATGGGGTGCAGGTGGGCCGTCCGGTTGTTGAGGGTGCGAAGGTTCGGGCGACCGTCGTCGCGCAAGAGAAGGGGCCGAAAGTATTCGTCTTCAAGTACCGTCCCAAGGAGCGCTACCGGCGGCGCGCTGGGCATAGGCAGCGTTACACCCGGCTGCTTGTGGACGAGATCGTGGCGTAGGAGGAGCGAGGATGGCACACAAGAAGGGTGCAGGAACTAGCCGTAACGGGCGCGACAGTCACTCGAAGCGCCTGGGTGTGAAGAAGTATGGTGGCGAAGCGGTGCGTGCCGGCAACATCATCGTGCGGCAGCGCGGCATGACAATCAAGCCTGGCGAGAATGTGGGAATGGGCAAGGACTACACGCTGTTCGCGCTGGCTGATGGGTGTGTTACTTACGAAGCAGTCCGTGGAGGACGCCGGCGAGTCAGCGTTTATCCCCGAGAGGCATAGAGAGAATAGGATAGTGAGATGAAGGGAAATATCCATCCTGAGTACTACCCGGAGGCACAGGTGATCTGTTCCTGCGGTAACACGTGGAATGTCGGGGCGACGGTCCCGACGATCCGCACAGATGTATGCTCCAAGTGCCACCCGTTTTTCACCGGGCAGATGCGCATTGTCGACTCAGGTGGGCGGGTTGAGCGCTTCATGAAGAAGCTCGAACAGCGCGATCAGGCGATTGCCGATGCTGAAGCCGAACGAAAGCGCGCTATGTCGCCTGCTCTGCCCATCTCTGAGCTGGGCGTGGGTAGCCGGACGGTAGCTGTGCTCTCGGGAGCCGGTGTCGTGACGGTTGGTGACCTGCTGGCGAAGCTGGAGGAAGGCGAGGAGACGCTCACGAACTTGAGAGGTTTTGGGCTGAAGTCTCTGGCAACCGTGAAGAAGACATTGCGCGGACGCGGGTTTGTGCTGCCGGGCGATGATGGTGACGAAGGCGAGTCAGATATCGAGCCTGAAGAGGACTGATCCGAGGGCAGAGCAGGATCGATAGGGGCAGATAATACTGTCCCTATTTTTGTTTCCGGAAGGGAAATGTACACCAAGCCGAGCAGCAGCGGGTGGATTGAGGTCATCTGTGGCAGTATGTTCTCGGGAAAGACCGAGGAACTGATCCGCCGGGTCAGGCGGGCGCAGATCGCCCGTCTGAATGTCCAGGTGTTCAAGCCGGCGATTGATAAACGGTATGCGCAGCGTGAAGTGACGTCGCACGACGGAATGCAGATCGACGCGGTACCGGTCAAGAGCGTGGCTGAGCTGCGGGCGTCGATCCGCTCCGACACTGATGTCGTCGCAATCGATGAAGGTCAGTTCTTCGAGGGTGAAGTGGTGGGCTTGTGTGACGAGCTGGCGAGCAGAGGGATCCGGGTCGTCGTCGCGGGCCTGGACCTGGACTTCCGCGGTTATCCATTTGGGCCGATGCCTGAGCTCATGGCGCGTGCTGAGCTTGTGGACAAACTCCACGCGATCTGCATAGTGTGTGGTTGCCCCGCTAGCCGGACTCAGCGACTGATTGACGGGCTGCCGGCCGCTCAGAATGACCCAATTGTACTCGTGGGCGCCAGCGAAGTCTACGAAGCACGTTGCCGGGGCTGTCACAGAGTCCGACCCGCCAGTGGGCGGAGTGGTTAGGTATCTTCTGCTACAAGGAGTCTTCTCGATGGCGCTGAGCGACGATATTGACAGGATTCTGATCTCGGAGGACGATCTCCAGGCCCGCGTGGCTGAGCTTGGTAATGAGATCTCAGCCCTTTACTCCGACGAGGACTGCCCCCTGCTGGTGTCGGTTCTAAAGGGATCGTTCATCTTCTTGGCTGACCTCACGCGCCACATTGACGTGCGCCACGAGGTCGACTTCATGGTGACGTCATCGTATGGGGCGGCGACGGAGAGTAGCGGGGTGGTGCGCATCCTGCTGGATCTGGAGAGCAGTGTTGAGGGCCGGCACGTGATGATCGTTGAGGACATCGTGGACACTGGCTACACGCTGGAGTACATCACGCGGAATATGCGGACCCGTGGCCCAGCCAGCCTGCGAGTGTGCACATTGTTGAGCAAACCGACGCGACGCGAGGTTGATGTTCAACTGGATATAATTGGGTTCGAGGTGCCGGACGAGTTTGTCGTAGGGTATGGTCTAGACTACGCGGAGCACTATCGCAACCTGAGATTTGTCGGGGTACTGAAGCAGCAGGTCTATGCCCGCTCCTAGTTCGCTCTAGTATCAGACGCACTGCGTCCTCCCGGCGGGTGAACCTTCATTCGACGCCGTGTGACATCTGGCGGCGGAACTGGCTCTGATATAGGTCGTGATACAGCCCTTGCGCCTGCATCAGTTCCTTGTGTGTCCCTCGTTCGATGATCCGATTGTCATCAATCACGATGACCTGATCAGCATTTTGGATCGTGCTCAGTCGATGTGCGATCACGAGGGATGTTCGTCCGGTCAGTAGATGGTCGAGTGCTGCTTGGATCAGCTTCTCTGTGCGCGTATCCACGCTTGATGTCGCCTCATCCAGAATGAGCACACGCGGTTGCGCCAGCACAGCACGCGCTATGGAAATCATCTGCCGCTGGCCCTGACTCAGATTGTGACCTCGCTCTCCCAACAGGGTCTGGTAACCTTCCGGAAGGCGTGTGATGAACTGATCGGCGTTGGCCAGTTTGGCTGCTGAGACCACCGCCTCGTCGGTGGCGTCGAGGCGGCCATAGCGGATGTTCTCGAGAACAGTGCCTGAGAATAGGAAGGTATCTTGCAGGACCACCCCGATCTGGCGGCGCAGGCTCTCCTGTGTGACTGTACGGATGTCGTGACCATCGATGCGAATCACCGATGGTCTCTCAACATCATAGAATCGGACCAGCAGGCTGACTAGAGTGGTCTTGCCCGCTCCGGTCGGGCCGACCAAAGCGATCGTCTGACCGGGTTGTGCCTCAAAGCAGATGCCGTCAACGACGGGTTTGCCCCGCTCGTATTCAAAACTGACGTGATCGAACTCAACGTGACCCTGGACTGGCGGCAACACGATGGCGTCTGGTGCATCCACGATGGCCGGCGGCGTGTCCAGCAGCTCGAAGATGCGCTCGGCTCCTGCGATGGCCGACTGGAGCTGGGTGTAGAGACCGGCGATCATGCGCACTGGTTCATAGAACCGGCGCACATACAGCAGGAAGGCGACGATCTCTCCCACGCTGACCAAGGGCGGGGTGAACCTGAGTGCCAGGTAGCCTCCGTACCCGGCAACGACAGCCAGTGCCACGGTACTCAGAACATCTAGCGCCGGCGAGAACGCCGACATGATCGACTGAGCCTGGATGTTGGCGTCTCGATTCGCCGCATTGACCTCCTGAAACTCAGCAAGGTTCTCGCGTACTCGAGAGAATGCCTGAACCTCGCGCACGGCGGCGATGTTCTCCTGGAGCTCTGCACTCACCTGACCGATTGTCTCGCGAGTTCTACGGAACGCGCGCCTCGCCCGCCTTGAGAAGGCGACGGTGACAACCGCTATGACCGGCAGGATGGAGAAGCTAGCGAGAGCAAGACGCCAGTTCAGACTGAGCATCGAGACTAGGATGCCGACAAGTGAGAGACTCATTCCCAGGAGGCGGATGATTCCTCCATTGAAGACCTGACTGATGACCTCCGTATCATTCACGAGGCGCGACATGAGGTCCCCAGCCTCGTGCTGATCGAAGAATCTCAGCGAAAGTGTCTGGATCTGCTGGAATACCTGTGTACGCAAAGTGAGGAGGATGCGCTGACCGATGATCGCCATCAGGTAGAACTGCCCTGAGGTGGCTCCGAAGTCCAACAGATGTGCAGCTAGCAAGATGATCATTGTGACGGTCAGCCCCGTCGTTCGTGCTGTATCGGGAGGCAGGATCCACGCCAGCCACGCGGGAGGCGACCGGTCTGGTGTAGAGGCGATGAAGTGATCCACGGCGACGCCTGTGAGATAAGGGGCAGCCATCTTCAGGAGCGTGCTCAGGACAAGTAGGATACCCACGATCCAAAGAAATGCCCTAAACGGGACGAAATAGCCCAATAGGCGGCGCAGCGTCTTCCCTGTGTCAGCGGGTCGGTCCTGCTTATCTGAGAGACCGCGGTGGCGTGTGGGGCCGGGCATCAGTACAGGACCTCTTCCGCGCTTGCGGTACACCGGTCGGCATAGGGACTGGAAGATGGGGCATCGCCTGAATGGAGCTGCGAACAGTATATCTCCACGTAGGCTGGACTGGTCTGCAATAGATCCTCATGCTTGCCCTGTGCGACGATCTCACCTTCGTGGAGCACAAGGATCTGATCAGCGTTCAGCACGGTGGCGATGCGTTGTGCGATGACGAGACTCGTACGCCCTTTCATGAGACGACTCAGCGCCTGCTGAATGCGCAGCTCTGTCTCGTAGTCGACGGCCGAGGTCGCGTCATCGAGAATCAGGATGCGCGGGTCCAGAATGAGCGCCCGCGCGATGGCAATGCGCTGTTTCTGGCCCCCCGAGAGTGTCATACCACGTTCACCGACTACTGTGTCATAGCCGGCCGGAAAGGCTGTGATAAAATCGTGCGCCTCGGCGGCCTTGGCTGCGGCCGTGATCTCTTCGATGGTTGCATCTTGGCGCCCGAACGCGATGTTGTCGCGAATCGTGCCAGAGAACAGCGTTGTCTCCTGCAACACAATCCCGATCCGCCGGCGCAATGAATCCTGAGTGACGTCCCGCACATCGTGGCCGTCGATCATCACGCGTCCCCCTGTCGCATCGTAGAAACGCGGGACCAGCGCGACAATCGTTGACTTCCCAGATCCAGTGGCCCCCAGTAGTGCAATCGTCTCCCCTGGTCTTGCCACAAAGCTGACATCGTGAAGAACGTCATCGCTGCCCTCGAAGTAGCGGAAACTGACGTGTTTGAAAGCGATGTGGCCCAGGACCGCCTTCAGCTCAATCGCATCCGGCCGATCCAGTATCTCGACACGGCTGTCCAAGATCTCGAAGACCCGGTCCGCAGAAGCTCCGGCTTGCGATAGCACGGCAATGATCATGCCCAGCATTAGCATAGGAAAGAAGGCCATCATCATGTAGTTCGAGAAGGCCACGATACGGCCCACACTGAGTCGACCAGCGATGGTCTGATAGCCACCGAACCAGTAGACGGCGAGTGTCGCCAGGTCGGCGATCACAAAGATGGCAGGGATGCCTACTGCGAAGAGCTTGCCTACTGCCAGACTGAGTTCGAGCACGTTCTCGTTGGCACGCTCGAAGCGACTTGCTTCATACGACTCGCGCGCGAAGGCTTTGACGACCCGCACGCCGGCTAGGTTCTCCTGGAGTATGGTGGTGAGCTGCCCCACAGTCTGTTGAATCCGTGTGAAGAGCGGACGAGCCCGACTGGCGAAGAATCCGAAGAGGCCGAATGTCAGAGGCACGACGAACAGGATGATTAGCGCCAGTTGCCAATCCGTGACAAACAGGAAGGTGATTGCGCCGATCATCATGAGTACCGCACTGAGAAGCTGAATGAAGCCCATACCGACGAACTGCTGCAGCCGCTCCACATCTGACGTTGCCCGTGTCAGGAGTTGGCCCGTCTGGGCTTGGTCGTGATAGCTGAAAGATAAGGACTGGATCTTGCCGTAGATCTGGTTGCGGAGGTCGTAAGCCACGCCGTGCGCCGTCCGGGCGGATAGAACGCCCTGGAGAAAAGTGAACACCGACACGGCGACAGCGAGGCCAACCATGCCCAGCGCCGACGCAATGACGATGTCGATCTGCCCCGCCGAGATGCCATCATCGATTATGATCTGCGTCATACGCGGGATTAGCAGGCTTGCTCCAGAGGAGACCAGGAGACTGACGAATGCTCCTGCTGCCGTCAATCCATAGCTCTTCAGATAGCTCAGGGCGCGCCAGAGTGACTTCACGCCGAAGATCCCCAATCGCGGCCGCCGATTCCAGCTAGTAGGAGATCGATGGCATCATCCAATGTCATCGGGATAGCCTCAAGATGTCCTCTATGGTGTTGAAGCATCATCTGGTAGAAAAACATGGAGCATATGAAGCCGGCGACAAAGGATGCGTCCACATCCGCGCGAATCTCGTCCGCGGCCTGGGCAAGCTTCACATGATTTGTGATGAACTGTATGAACGCTCGGACCGGCCGGTCATCTCGATGGTGTGCCAATGCAGCCCGAAGGCGTTCTGCCATAGCCTGATCCCGGGGCTGAGACGCTGCCAGCAGACGGAGCGCGTGTTTGATCCGCATAACCGGACTGGTTGGGCCCCCGCATTCCGACATCGTCTCTCGCAGTATCTCGTGCATGCGGTGTTCAACCAGTGCTGGTAAGATCGCCTCTTTCGACTCGAAGTAATTGAAGAAGGTCCCTTTGGCCACTTCAGCGGTGCGCGTAATCCTCGCGATAGTGGTCTGCTCATATCCGTACTTCCTGAATAGATTCGACGCAGCATCCACGAGGCGCTGGCGTATCTCTACCTTCTTCTGCTCACGTCGTGACAGTTGTCTGGTCATCTGTGTCTGACCGTCTGCTAGGTTGGTCTCGGCTTCAGAAGCTGACTTGGTCAGATTCTAACCGGGATCCACCAGGGTGTCAATCAGCCGCATATCACGACGTAGCGCACGCTTGTGAGGTCACCGATAGAATCCGACCGACATTGACTTTTTCAAGCGATATGTTACAATAGTTAAAGTATGAATTGTAATTATGAAGGGAGAGCGATAATGCACCCCATGCTTACGCGGTGTCCTGTGTGCCACGATGAGTTGCTCGTTGCGCGGCTTGTCTGTCGGGCCTGCGGCACATCGATCGAGGGACGGTTTGCAGTAGGACGGCTTGCTCGACTGACCCTCGATCAGCTTCATTTCGTGGAGGTCTTCCTGCGCTGCGAGGGAAAACTGAATCGGATGCAGGAGGAGCTGGGGTTGTCCTATCCAACGGTTCGCAGTCGGCTTGATGATGTGATTGCGGCGTTGGGTTATGGGACGGCTCCTGGTGATTCGGGCGGGGCGGTTGAGGATCAGAAGGGTGTTCTGGAGCGACTTGCTCGTCACGAGATCTCGGCCGAGCAAGCTCTGGAGCTCATCTCAAGCGAGTAGGGCGAGAGTATGTGCGAAGCTCGTTCAGGCACAGGGGGCTGTCATGTATGAACAGGAGTTTGCCACCTCCACCAGGCCGGTGGTGACTGTAGCGGAATGTACGCAGAACCTGTCGATTCGGGGCGAACCGGAAGAACACCTGAGCGTGCGCGCGAGCGGCGGGTCAGACTCCATCGCTGTGGAAAGCGATGGTAACCGTTTCCTTGTCCACGCTCGATCTGATTGTCAGTTGGTGTGTCCGGCCAACGCGGTGATTGACGTCACAACCGTCCACGGCAACCTGCAGGTTGGCGGCATCGCACAGGCCGTAACGTTGGGGACTGTGAACGGCAATGCCAGGGTGACGGGTGTAGCGGCCGTGAATGTGCAGGATGTCGGTGGTAATCTGACCATCCGTGATGTGCGCGACGATGTCCGGGCTGGAGCTGTACGGGGCAACCTGCGGGTCTACCTGCTTGGTGGGAACGTAGCCGCCGACCGCGTTGCCGGTAACGCGTGGGTCGAGGATACTGAGGGAGACGTGGAGATCGGGCGTGTCAGTGGCAACGCTCATCTCAGCCCGATGCCGGGTCGCGCCGCCACGTTGCACGCGACGGTTTCTGGGAATGTGACGGTTCTTCTCGACTCTGCATCAGGGGTGCAGGTCCTGGCACTGGCATCCGGCGGAGTACGCTCAGACGTAGATGGTCTTGCCCTGGTTGAAGAGGGTGGGCTGTTCCGTGGTGTCAGAGATGACGGTGCGATGATACTCCAGCTCTCAGCCGGAGGCTGGATTCGGCTGCGGCAGCGCGTCGTGCGTGGACTCGGCGCCGACCGGTCCCACACTGGTCTCGTCGACCTAGAACCGATAGGCGAGATGATTGAGGCCCAGATCTCCGAATCTATGGCCGATATGGAGTCGAGATTGGCTGAGCTACTGGGGAGCATCGGTGTGCATGAGGTGTCGAGGCGCCTCTCGGAAGTGCAGGCGGCCCTTCTGCAGCAGGCCACTGAGTCCTCGCACGAGACGGTCCGACTTCAGGCGCAGCGTGAGGCGGAGCGGGCACGGATGCGTGCAGAACGGGAGAGACGCAAGTGGCGGCGGGTGTCGGGCCATCTGGGGGTACGGCACGAGTCAGGCGCTACTGACGAGGAGCGCCTGCGAGTTCTGCGTATGGTGGAGGAGGGCAGGATAACGCCGCAGGAGGCGACTGAACTGCTTGCGGCGTTGGAGGGTCGGTAATGCGCCCAATCACTGGCGTGTAGGATCAACTGTGTAGTCGCCGGGTTCAACACGAGTGGGCGCCTGTGCATCGGAGACAATACCCACCTTTGGAGTGAAAAGACTGATGGCGGATACGGTCGATGTGTCAGCAGACAAGGTCCAGAGATCGCGCGGTTGGGCTGTTCCTTTCTTCGCGATATGGACGGGACAGGTGTTTTCGCTGGTTGGAAGCCGTGTGCTGGAGTTCGCGTTAGTCTGGTGGCTCACCGAGCTGACCGGATCCGCCACGATTCTGGCCACGTCCACACTGACTATGGTGCTTCCTCAAGTGATTCTCGGGCCGATTCTGGGTGCATATGTCGACCGGTGGAACAGGCGCCTGGTGATGATGCTTGCCGATAGCTTCGTGGCGCTATTTGCCGCATGGCTGGCCTATTTGTTCTGGACGGGCGACATCCAGATCTGGCACGTCTATGTGGCCATGGGGATGCGCTCCATCGGGGGCTGCTTCCACTGGCCTGCGATGCAGGCGTCCACAGCTATGATGGTTCCCGACCGGCATCTTAGCCGTGTCGCGGGACTGAACCAGACGATGAATGGGGCGCTCAACATCGTCGGGCCATCGCTGGGCGCCTTACTGCTCATGGTACTACCGTTCCACGACATCATGCTGATGGATGTCTTGACGGCGCTGATTGCCGTCTCGCCGCTCTTCTTCGTATCCGTTCCACAGCCGGAGGGCGCCCGAGATGTGAGGCAGTCTATCTTGACCGATGTCAAAGCAGGGCTGCGTTACGTTTGGAGATGGCCGGGTCTACTTGCGGTGATACTGATGGCGATGACTCTGAACTTCATCATGAACCCGGCCTTCTCATTGATGCCGCTGCTCATTACCGATCACTTCGGTGGAGGCGCTCTGCAGTTGGGATGGATGGAGTCAAGCTGGGGGGCAGGACTGGTGCTGGGAGGACTGTTACTGAGCCTATGGGGAGGCTTCAAACGACGGGTCTACACGTCCCTGATCGGCCTGATCATCGAAGGACTCGGTGTGACAGCGGTCGGACTGGCGCCTGCCAGTGGACTTTGGCTGGCGTTGGGCGGCATGTTCGTGGCCGGCATGATGAATGCCTTCGTCAACGGGCCCTTCTTTGCCGTGCTGCAGGCGAATGTGGCGCGCGAGATGCAGGGACGAGTGTTCACACTTGTTGGTAGTGTGTCGGCAGCCGCGTGGCCGCTCAGTCTGATGGTCGCAGGACCGATTGCGGACGCCGTCGGTGTCCGCCCGTGGTATGCGGTTGGTGGGCTGATATGTGCGGCGATTGGTCTCGGAGCATGTTTCGTACCCGTCATCGTGGGGCTGGAGGACAACCGATCGGGCGATTCGGCGGCGGACGCGCGTCCGGAGGGGGCGGCCTGTGGTGAGACGCGAGCGGGTGGTGGAGGGCTGTGAGCAGAAACTTGGCGATATTGGAAAAGGTTGAGGCGGGCGAGATCGATGTGGCCGAAGCAGTCCGCCTGATAGGTTCTGACACGTTGGATGAGCGATCATCTGAGCTATCGGGCGATCCCGTGCTATCCAATGATGCGTTGCGTAGACTGCCGCGGCAGGCGCAGGTCGCGTGGTGGGCGGCCCTTGGGCTGGGTTCGGCGCTGATCGCGATCAGCGGCGCGATGCTCTGGGCAGCCTATCTCGCCGGCGCAGGTCTGGGCTGGGCGCTCGCAGGCTGGATGGTCTTCGTGACCTCCGTCGGGCTGTTGATTGGGGGCTGGTGGCTGCGGCAGGCCAATTGGGCGCGTCTGCGTGTGCATTACAGCGGACGCCTGATCACAATCGCTGTGCCAGTCCCTCTCACTGCTCTGGCCCAGCGGTCGCGCTCGCCGGCGCGACGCGTCCCTGATAACCGGCACCGTCCAGTACCTGGGAATTCGAGTGTCTCTGGAGAAGACTGGAATGGACGGACCCATCCCGAGACAGGCCTGTCGCTGTGGACGGGCGGTGCACCAGGCGCCTCACACGATTGGAGGACTGATGACAACAAGTGATGAACGGTTGAAGGTTCTGCAGATGCTTGATGATGGCAGGATCACGGTGGAGGACGCGGCAGCGCTGTTGCGCGCACTGGGAGCCGATCCAGCTGCGTCGCCAGATTACGCGCCCAGTGGCAGCACGTCTCGGTTCATCCGGGTGCACGTGACCGATCTCGACTCGGGTGAGAGCAAAGTTGATGTGACCTTGCCTCTAACTATGGTCAAGGCGGGCTTGGGCATCGCGGAGCGATTCGCGCCTGGGTTCGAGGGGTTTGATCTTGACAACCTGGAGCAGACGGTGTTCTCCGGCGCGACGGGCAAGCTGGTAGAAGTGAACGATTCTGAAGATCGTGAGCGGGTCGAGATCTACATCGAGTGATGGTTCGGTGACAGCACGCCGGGTTGCTGCGCGAGCGCCGCGACAATCTCGTCACGTGCGTACGAATCCTGTTCCATCTCAAGAGCGGCCTGCAGAGCCATACGCGGTCGGTCCTCGCTGAACCGCCCAAGCGCCCATGCCGAATGACCACGTATCTGTGGCTCGGGATCGTGGAGTCCTCTGAGAAGCGCGTGGAGGGCATCGGGATGGCCCCAATTGCCCAGTGCTACAGCCACCGAACGTAGTAGTCTTGTTCGCCCGGTCCTCAGCACCGCGGTACCCGCGAACCTGAGCCGGAATCCACGCTCGTCCAATGCCATCAAGTCCGTGAGGGACGGCGCCGGGCACGCATGGCCTTCGTCGGTTGGGATCATTATGCGTCCCGGACGTGCGAATCGCTGCCACGGACACACTTCCTGGCACGTGTCGCAGCCGAAGATACGGTTGCCAATACCTGGCCGGAGCTCCCGGGGAATGGGTCCCTTGAGCTCAATAGTGAGGTATGAGATGCATCGTCGCGAGTCGACAACGTACGGACTCACGATAGCGCCTGTTGGGCATGCGTCAATACAGGCACGGCATGTTCCGCAGCTCACGCCGGCGATAGGTGAGGTGGAAGGCAGATCGATGGTAACGAGAATCTCGCCGAGGATCGTATACGAACCGATGGTAGGGTTGATCAGGCAAGAGTTCTTGCCGACAAAACCCAGCCCCGCGCGTTCTGCTACTGCTCGCTCAAGAAGCGGGCCGGTGTCGACGTAGCAGCGATGCTCGAAATCACGGCACAGTGTATCGCGTGCAAAGGCGGCCAGCCGTTCCAGTCGCTCCAGGACGATGGGATGATAATCGGCGCCCCACGAGTAGCGAGCGAACTGGCCGCGACCCGATTCAGAGGCGTGATCACAAGCGGCGTAGTAGCTCATGCCTACTGAGATGACTGATCGGACGCCCGATAAGATGAGGTCGGGCCGCATACGACGAGCGAGCCGATCAGGCCTGGCGAGGTAGCCCATCTCTCCCTGGCGTCCTTGTTCTATCCATCGCCGGTATTCGTCGAACCGGGGTGCGGGATGGGCTGAGCAGATCCCGAACAGGTCAAAGCCCAGTTCGTGTGCTCGCGTCGCGAGCTGGTCGACAGGATTAATGATCTGTGCGAATGCCATCATCGATCCATGGACTCGAGGTGGATGCACGGTCCAGCCAAGGTGCGCTGCCTGAACAGCCTATGACATCGCCGGTATGGCATGCATCTGAGTCAGGTGAATGCCTACGGTGAGACAGGCCGGACGCTGCGAGGGCGTACTACATCCGGCCGCAGCCACTGACGGAACCACCCGATAGCGAGCTGGTTGTCATAGTAGTGCTTCAGTGTCTCCGGTTCGATCAAGCGAGCCCGGTTGTAGGCGCCGATGATCCGATACACCTGGTTCACGATGCTGAAGCTCTCGCGCGCCGACGGGTTGCCCAAGGGATCCCGCGCACCGTTCACGAATAGGACAGGCCTCGGCGCGATAAGTGAGGCGACGTCGCCCATGTCGGCATAGCTGCGCAGCCCCGGAATGTCGTTGCATGGGCAGTGGTCTGTATGCAGGCAGTCTACGATGTACTTGCTCAAGTACCCGTTGACCAGTGCGACCTGAATGCGCTCGTCCAGAGCTGCGACATACATCGTCAGAGCGCCGCCGGCGCCAATCCCTGTCGCGCCGATGCGGGTTGGGAACACCTCAGGCCGCGTGGTCAGGTAATCTATGGCGCGCAGAGCGTCGTGAACCAATAGGCCATACCATGTGCGGCCAAGCAGGCGAGCCGCGGCGTCGATTCGCAGGTGCCCAATCGTTCCGAGCAGACCGAATCCGCGGAGCTCCATCGTCATAGTGATGTACCCAGCGCGCGCCAGTTCCAGTGCGTTGCCGCGCTGATACGATTTCTCGATGCCTGCGGTCTGGTTGATCGTGCCGTGTCCGGGGAACACAACGATCGCAGGACGCGGCCCGGTCGTATCTTGGGGGACAAAGACGTACAGTGGTACGTACAGTTTGGGTTCCACACGGATCCATACAAGCTCGCGCCGTACATCACCAATCATCTCAGATTCCTGGATTTCGGGCGCCAGATCGTCGAGAGTGTACGGCGGCAGAGGACGAGGGCCGACGCCCAGGGTTTCCCAGAGCCTTTCTCGAAAATCAACTTGCCAAGTGGCCCATTCGGTCTGCGTTGTCCCTCGAAACCTGAGGGGAGGAGCGGGCCGCGCGCCGACGCAGACGAAGTCCATCTGCGCCCGGCTGATCGCCAGGGCTTCTTTCGACGTATCCGGCTTGATGCTCTCGACCAGACGTCCACCCAACTCGCCCACACCGCCAGCCAGACGCGTGATGCCCTCCCGAATCGCGCGCAGGAACGGCAACTTCTCGCCGAACATCCGAGTGAGACGGTCAGCCGTCTCCTCAAGCTGGTGTTGCTTCCCGTATCGGACGTCGAGCTCTTCCTGACTGCGGCGGAGCCATAGATAGAGGTCTGCCTCAGTTCGGTTCGGGAAGTCCCGCATCATGTCGCGATCCTCGATGATATCAACAATGGGTGAGTAGCGCATCTCACACCACAGGCTGACTGCCTCATCGAATGACACCTCACGCTCATCGATGTTGCTGATGATCTGACGGAACCCCTCGATCTCAAACAGCAACTCCTCGTAGCCATCAGGGCTCGTCAGCTCGATCCTAACATCTGGACACAGTCTGTCGATGTTGGTGCGCTGGACGAACTCAGCGTGTGCCGCCTTGATCAACAAGTCATTGATGTCGGTGTCTGAACTGATCGGCACCCGGGCCGTGTATTCATAGACGTATGCTTGCACGCTGGGAGCATTATGCTGACGGGCGACGGACACGCGATGGTTCCCGTCGCGTACGAAGTAGACTTCACCTACCTTGTAGAGCTCAACTGGCGATAGACCTGTGCTGGAACTCACTAGCTGATTCACCCTCTGCCAACGACTGCCCATCGATTCGTGTCTGGGAAAGAAGGCTCTCGTGAAATCCTCATACCGGTCCACGCTGCCGACAATCTGATCGATCGGCACATCCTGTAGGCCCAGGTATCGGGCATTGCGAAGCTGGAGCCGCTGGCGCACCTCCTCGAACGGGAGTAGATCGGTAGGACGTTGGGTGAAGGCCGCCGCGATCTCCTGTGCGAACGCAGTTCTGCGAGCCTGTCGCCAGTCGGTTCTGCTTTCCGTGGTAGAATAGAGTGGACTCTCATCCATGGGCTGGCTCCTCACAATTCCCGATTGTTGGACATAGGCCTGGCAGACTGCGCAGAGTGCTGCAGAAGCGTCCGGAGGAAATGCCCGGTATGACTGCCATCCACTTGAGCGATGGCTTCGGGAGTGCCCTCTGCGACGACGAACCCGCCGGCATCACCGCCCTCAGGTCCCAGATCGATGATCCAGTCGGCGACCTTGATGATGTCAGGGTGGTGCTCAATAATGACGACTGTGTTTCCTGCATCGACGAGCTCGTTCAGCACCGACACCAGTTTGTCCACGTCGGCTGCATGGAGGCCAACACTTGGCTCGTCAAGGACGTAGAAGGTCCGTCCTGTGGCTCGTTTGCTTAGCTCCCTGGAGAGCTTGATGCGCTGTGCCTCGCCACCGGACAGAGTCGTCGCGGGCTGGCCCAAGCGCACGTATCCCAACCCAACCTTATGCAGCGTTTCGAGTTTCGACGCGATGGCTGGGATGTTTTCGAAGTACTGCAAAGCTTCGTCAACAGTGAGGTCCAGGATCTCGGCGATATTCCTGTCTTTGTACCGAACCTGAAGCGTTTCACGATTGTACCGTTTGCCTCGACAGACGTCGCACGGAATGTAGATGTCGGGCAGAAACTGCATCTCAATGCGCAGGGTCCCTTGACCCTGACACGCTTCACACCTCCCGCCCTTGACGTTGAACGAGAAGCGACCCGGCTTGTACCCACGCACCTTTGACTCGGGTAGTGAGGCAAACAGGTCACGTGTGGGCGTGAAGAGATTGGTGTATGTGGCCGGGTTAGATCTCGGTGTCCGACCAATGGGTGACTGGTCTATGTTGATGACCTTGTCGATATGCTCGACCCCTTCGATACTGTCGTGGTCTCCTGGTCGCTCGTGAGAACCGTGCAATATCTGAGTGAGCCGTCGATACAGCGTTTCGACCAACAACGTCGACTTCCCAGAGCCTGATACACCCGTGATGCAGACCAGTCTCCCCAGTGGGATGCGCACGTCGATACCCTTGAGGTTGTGGGCACGGGCTCCGCGGATCACCAGAACTTCGCCGTTGCCGGCCCGTCGTCTCCCCGGGACCTTGATCGATCTGCGCCCGGACAGGTATGCGCCAGTGACGCTATCGGGGCACGCCATCACCTGCTCTGGCGTACCTTCAGCAATGACGTATCCTCCGTGTTCGCCAGCGCCCGGTCCAAGATCGATGATCCAGTCGGCAGAGCGGATCGTCTCGTCGTCGTGCTCGACAACCAGCAGCGTGTTACCCAAGTCGCGCATAGCCAACAGGGTCTTGATCAGGCGCTGATTGTCTCGTTGGTGTAGGCCGATGCTGGGTTCATCCAGTACGTAGAGAACACCGGTCAGCTGAGAGCCGATCTGGGTTGCGAGACGAATGCGCTGCGCTTCGCCCCCAGCCAGAGTAGCCGCCATCCGATCTAGCGTCAGGTAGTCCAAGCCTACGTTGGCCATGAAGCTCAGGCGTGCCCGAACCTCTTTGAGGATCCGGGCGGCGATGAGCCAGTCCTTCTCGTTGAGAGATACTGCTGGCAGAGGTGAAGGCTCCAATGGCGCCTCTCCACCGTCCGCTGACGAGAGCCTGAGTCTGCCTCCCGACAACTGGTCCACCCACCCGATCAGCTTGTTCACGGGCCAGCGAGCGATCTCGTGGATAGGCAGCTCGTTGACGGTGACAGCCCGCGCTTCAGGTCGAAGGCGTGTCCCATGACATACCGGACAGTCGCGGTAACTCATGAACTCCTCGATCTTGCCACGAATATAGTCCGAGCTTGTGTCATCGTAGCGTCGCTGTAGATTGGGGATCACCCCCTCAAAGCGTGTCGCGTGCTCCGTCTGACGTCCCTCACGGTTGACATAGTGCATAGGAATCCGCTCGTCACCGCTGCCGTATAGCAGGATGTGTTGCTGAGCGGTGTTGAGCTGCGCCCAGGGTACGTCCATCGGAATCCTGAAATGTGAACATGTGGCGTTGAGCAACTGCCAGTAGTACCCATCGTGATCCTGGATGTTCCACGCTCGAATGGCCCCCTCGGCGATGGCATCGTCTGGATTGGAGACGATCAGTTTCGGGTCAAGTTCCATACGGGTTCCCAGCCCCTGACAGTCGGGGCAGGCGCCGTGTGGGCTGTTGAATGAGAACGTGCGGGGCTCGAGTTCGGGCAGGCTGATTCCACAGACAGGACAGGCCAGACGTTCAGAGTAGAGTGTGTCCTCACTGGTTCCGTTGCCAACCTGGTTGATGATAACGATCCCATCACCAAGGCGGAGCGCGGTCTCGACCGAGTCCGTCAGCCGTGATCGGAAGCCGTTGTCGTTGGTCTCGGGGACAACCAGACGGTCGACGACGGCCTCGATCGTGTGCATCTTGTAGCGATCGAGCTCGATCTCCTCATCGACGTCGCGGACCTCGTGGTCCACTCGAACTCGAACGAAGCCGGCCTTCCGTACATCTTGGAAGACGGCCTGGTGATGCCCCTTCCGGTCCTTGATGAGGGGCGCCAGTACCTGGAACCGAGTCCCTGATGGCAGAGAGAGAACCGTATCGACGATCTGTTGCGCGTCCTGCCTGCTCACGACACGGCTGCACTGGGGACAGTGAGGTACGCCGATGCGAGCGTAGAGTAGGCGGATGTAATCGTAGATCTCTGTCACGGTACCCACTGTTGAGCGGGGATTGTGCGAGACACCCCTCTGATCGATTGAGATGGCAGGCGATAGTCCGTCAATCTGGTCGACGTCCGGCTTCTCCATCTGCCCCAGGAATTGGCGCGCGTACGCCGAGAGGCTCTCCACGTATCGCCTCTGCCCCTCAGCGAAGATCGTATCGAACGCCAGCGAAGACTTGCCGGAACCGGAGATACCGGTGATGACGACCATCCGGTTGCGTGGGATCTCCACGTTGATGTTCTTCAGGTTGTGCTCTCTGGCACCGCGAACGACTATCTTGTCCTGTGGCATAGCCTCAGTACACCCTCATATGCTGTAAATCACGATACCCCCACTGTTCACTCCTGGCACAGGGGCAATAGACTATTGTAGCACACTTTCCATGTTGGACCATCATCGCGGTCATGTTATACTGGTGCTTGTTCACACTTGGGGCTCCAGACACACTTGCACGCGAAACCAGGCGGCGGTACCCTCCGCTGTTGCAACGTTCTGCGATGCGCCACTAGTCTTGTATCAGAGTGAAGTCCACGCGACCAACACAATGACTCTACAGATCGCGACCGTTCTGCTTCTAATGGGCGCTGCCGTGACGCTGATGACGCTCGACATCTTTCGAGCAGACTTCGTTGCCCTGGCGCTGGCTGTGGTTCTTACGCTTGTGGGAGTCGTCACGCCTCAGGAAGCCTTCTCGGGCTTCGCGAGCACCGCCGCTGTTACTATCATGGCGGTCTTCATTCTGACCAGCGGTCTGTACCGCACGGGCATTACTCGGCAGGTCGGGCGCGAGCTTCAGAAGATGGCCGGGGCAGAACCTCGTCGTCTGTTAGTCCTCACGATGCTTGTGGGTGGTGGGCTGTCCCTGTTCATGAACAATGTTGCTGCAACTGCGCTGCTGATGCCGGCCGTGATGGACATTTCGCGCCGTACAAAGGTGAGTCCGTCGAAGCTCATGATGCCGCTGGCGTTCTCCGTGAATCTTGGCGGTGCGGCAACGCTCCTGGCCACAAGCAACATACTGGTCAGTTCGACACTGACGAAGCTAGGTCTGAGGCCGTTCGGCTTCCTGGAGTTCGCACCATTGGGTCTGCCGATGCTTGGGGTTGGTGTTGTGTACGTGCTGCTGGTTGGGCGCCATCTGCTTCCGGTGCACGGCCTCGCCGCTCAGTTCGGGCGTAGCCAGATGAGAGGGGATCTGTCAAAGACATACGCTCTGGAAGCTCGTATGACAGAGCTGCGGGTCCCAGACGGGTCAGCCCTGGTGGGGAAGCCCGTGGGCGAGAGCGACGTCGGGCGAGAGTACGGTCTGAGCATCCTGGCCGTGTGCCGCGCCGATGGCGCAGTATGCACGGCGCCTCAGGCGGATCTCGTCTTGGAGCCTGACGATGTCTTGGTGGTCACCGGCCGGTTCGAGCGTGCACAGGCGCTGGCCGATACTGGAGCCGTTGTACTCGAGCCTCGGACGCATGAGAATGGCCTGGAGAACGGGCAGATTGCGCTCATCGAAGCCATTGTGGCACCCCGCAGCAATGCTGTGGGACACTCGCTCCAGGATCTGCGGTTCAGGGAGACCTACGGTTTGAGTGTTGTCGCGCTTTGGCGCGATGGGCGCCCATATCGAACCGATGTGGGGCGAATGACCTTGCGGTTCGGGGATGGGCTCCTTGTCCACGGGCCGCGTGAGCGGATCACGCTGCTGCAGCGGAATCCCGACTATCTGGTGCTTACGGAATCCGACGAACCACTGCGGACTGAGCGAGCCTGGGTTGCAGGCGTCATCATGATTGTCGCCCTTGTGGTCGCAGCGCTGGATTGGCTGCCGCTGGCTGTCTCGATGATGGCGGGGGCGCTACTGATGGTAGCATTGGGCTGTCTCGACATGGACATGGCCTATCGGTCGATTGAGTGGCGGGCGATCTTCCTGATTGCCGGTATGCTCCCCTGCGGCATCGCGATGTCGAGCAGCGGAACAGCAGATTGGCTCAGCCGTGTCATCATCGACACGCTCGGAAGATATCCCCCGGTCGTACTGTCCACGGGCGTGTTGCTCCTGGCGATGCTCTTGACGCAGGTCATGTCCGGACAGGTCACTGCAGTGGTTCTGACGCCAATCGCGGTTGCAGCGGCCACTCAACTGGGCATCACGCCGCACTCGTTGGCTATGGCCGTAGCGATGGGCTGCTCGATGGTCTTCATAACACCCACGGCTCATCCTGCGAACGTGTTGGTGATGGGGCCAGGTGGATATCGGTTCAGCGATTTTGCGCGCGTGGGCGCGCCCCTGACTATCCTGACAGTCCTGACGGTAGTCATTCTGCTTCCCATCTTCTTCCCGCTGACGTAGATCCGGCCTCTGTGTACAAGCTGCCGCTGACCGGTTGTAGAGTTTGGCTCGCAGGAGGTATGGTCTTGATTTTGGAGACTGTCGTCGTCGGGATGGTGCAGACGAACTGTTACGTTGTCGCTTGGGAGACTGGGGGCGAGGCGCTAGTTGTTGATCCGGGAGCTGACCCGCAGCGCATCAGGGCGGCCATCGACCGGCACAATCTGCGGGTGAAGTATGTTGTCAACACCCATGCTCACTTCGATCACTTCGGTGCGAATGCCGACCTTGTCGCCTGGACCGGCGCCCAACTGGCAATCCATCCGGCGGAGAAGGCCATCCTGGGAACAGGTGGTGGAGCAGGTTGGTTTGGACTGCCAGCAGTGGACAGCCCGGCGCCTGACGTGGAGATCCGCGGCGGGGAAGAGCTGCACGTGGGGCCGGCCAGGATCGCGGTAGTCGATACGCCTGGTCATTCACCGGGCGGCGTGAGTCTCTATCTGGCAGACGATGGCATCATCTTTGTAGGCGACGCCTTGTTTGCCGGTGGCGTGGGGCGGACGGATCTGCCCGGAAGCGACAGCGCAGTGCTCGCCCACTCGATTCTGGACGTGTTGCTCGCACTTCCAGATGAGGTAATCGTCTATCCAGGTCACGGCCCGGCCACGACGATTGGCAGAGAGAAACGGTCGAACCCGTGGCTTCAGTCTCTGTGACAAGGGGCCAGTCACAGGCAGGTTGCGTGGGCGCGGTCGATGGGGCTACTGCGCCAGGTATAGGCTGCGGATGAGCTCAACACGATTGCGGTTGACGCCGAAATCGTAGAAGGGCAGTCTCGCGGCCGAACGCACGTGGATGAGCTGGTCTGTCACATCGAAGTAGAACTCGACGTCATCGGTATGATGGAGCCCCCATGTTCTGAACTCGGCGTGGATGTAGTCCGCCTCTTCCTCGATGAGTTGCGCTCTGGGCAACCGGCTGACGATCTCCAGAATCCTGGAATGTGCTTTCGGGCCGGATGTCCGAAATGGAATGGGTTCAATTCTGTGAGTGGCGTCCATGGCCTGCGTTGAGACGCAGTTGCGCTGCGCCGGACAGGGTGCGAGCCAGCCATCGTGTATCCCCAGGTTGTGTGGACGCTTCGACACCAGCGTCACAACGCCCCGAAGCGCGAGCAACCCTACCATAGCAGTCACAGCGACGACTGCGATGAACCGTCCGGCCCGATTGAGGTTCGCGAACCCTCTCATTCCCTGAGGCCTGCGCTGATGACGCAGGCGACCACCTCGTCCGAACGGAGCGACATACAGTTAACGCCCTGTACCATTCCGTCCTTCTGAGGTATCTCCTCTCCCGCAAACCGGATTACCTTGCCCAACCGTGACAAGAGAAACACGTCATCCGCCTGGGTGATAGCGGCCGCGCCGATGAGGTGGTCGGTCCTGAGTGCAGCCTTGCCGCCGGCGCCGGGAGCCTTGTTGGCCCGAAACCCACACATGGTTCGCACGGCGCCCCGCCCGTCCGCGCTGACCAGAAATACCCCAGAATCCGGACCGACAGCAGTGATCGCCACAGCGGTGTCGTCTCGATCCAGTCGTATGCCAAGACAGCCCCGTGTGGGCACTTGTCGCGCCGAGAACCGAATGCCCTGTCCCTGGTGCGTGGCAATGAAGAGGTCATCCGTGTTGGCAGCCCAGCACGCTGCGGCGGGGGCGCCGAGTTCAGCCGCATCGAAGAGCAGACTTCCTGGATGCAGGTTCCTGCGGAACAGGTGAGCTGCGAACCAGCGGACGTGGCCCCGCCGGCTGAGGGCAGCGATGTAGTTGCCCCCTGTGTCCGGCAGCACGACCGCCACCCGTTCACCCTGATTCAGGCCCAGCGCAGCCGACATCGAACTGCCCCGAGCGTGCACGGCCGAATCCTGGATGCGGTTGGCTGGGAGGCGGAAGGCGCGGCCCTGATCTGTGAACAGGATCAGATCATCACGCTCGTCCGCCAGGGTGAGCAGTGCCGGGACGTCGGCGCCGGTGCACTCGAGATCGAAGACGCCCATTCCGCCGCGGTGTTGGCGAGAATACAGATGCCTTGGAGATCGTTTGGCGACCCCTTCAGAGCTGATGGTGATGAGATTGATCGTCGTGGGCGGCTCCGGCGGTCCGATAGGCTCGTCGTCGTGACGGCCTGCCTGAGATGTATCTCGTCTACTGACGCGATCTTGTTGCCTCAATCTTGCCTCGAGGAACTCGATGTAGGCGCGGACCTCAGGCGCGAGCGAATCCATATCAGGGCGTTTGATGTCGGCCATAGTCTCCTATTCCACTCTCTCATCGCTATACGTCTGGTGTGCGAATTAGTGTGCTGCGATCGCACGGTCAATCGCCTGGCTGACAGCCTCGTAGCTGGCGGGAAGCTCCTGAGGCGGGTTAGCCAGGTGACTGGTGACTCCCGTGAGGGTTCCTTCGTGGTATCCTACCTTGAAGTCGGTGAACTTGAGTCCGCTCGCGGTCGATATGACGACGACCCGGTGGTCGTGGCGAATGTCTCCCCGGTCTATGAGCTTGAAGAGGACAGCAAGTGCCACACCGGTATGCGGACAGGCATACATCCCGGTACGGTCGGCGCGGGCTGCGGCATCGGCTAGCTCGTCCTCGGTAGCCTGTTCCACAACGCCATCGAGCTGCCGCAGAACTCTGACCGCCCGCTCATAGCTCACTGGGTCTCCGATCTGGATGGCACTGGCCAGCGTCTGTTGTGCCTGGACGGGCTGGTACTTCTCGAATGAAGTGAGATAGCTGCGATACAGCGGATTGGCCCGTTCTGCTTGGGCGCAGGCGATACGTGGCAGCCGGTCGATCAGACCGAGTTCCTTCATCATCAGAAACCCTTTGCCCAGCGCGCTCACATTCCCCAGATTACCCACTGGGATGATAATCCAGTCCGGCACCCGCCAATCGAATTGCTGAACGAGCTCGATCGCCACCGTCTTCTGACCCTCCATGCGCAGAGAGTTCATCGAATTGGCGAGGTAAATCGTCTCGTCCTGCGTAACGCGCTGTACAATGCGCATACAGCCATCGAAGTCTGTATCAAGAGACAATACCAAAGCCCCGTTGGCGATCGGCTGGACGAGCTGTCCGGTCGACACCTTGCCGCGGGGCAAGAGTATGGCCGCTGGGATGCCCGCAGCTGCAGCATACGCCGCGAGCGACGCCGACGTGTCGCCTGTAGACGCACACGCCACGGCCCGAATTGGGCGTCCCGTGCTGATCATCTGACGCACGACGGAGACGAGCACGGTCATTCCAAGGTCCTTGAACGAGCCGGTGTGGCTATTGCCGCACAGCTTGACCCACAGCTCGCTCACGCCAATCTGCTTGCCCAGACGCTCCGCCCAGAAACAATTCGTGTGCCCTTCGTACATCGACACGATGTTGTCTGCCAGGATATCGGGACAAACCCACTCCTTCTTACCCCACACGCCGCTTCCGAAGGGCCATTCTGTCGTGCGCGTTCGCTCGTCAAAGAGGGCTTTCCATTCCTCTGAACTGCGGTCCCTGAGTGCGTCGAGATCGTGCACCACGTCCAGAAGGCCACCGCAGTCCTCGCACCGGTAGACGACATCGAAGATCGAATACCGTCGACCACATCCACGGATACACTCTAACCAGCAGCTATACGACATGCGGCAACCCTCCGATGTGACAAATTGATGGCCCTGCACGGTCTTCACGGCCCACGCAGTTCAGCCTACTCATCACTCTCCAACGATGTGAGCCTCTACCCGGTGGATGGGCACGAAACCGAGTGCCGCGAGCTCAGGGAGGGGCACCGATGCCTCGTCCGGCTTGTCAGAGAGGCCGAACAAGAGCGCGCCCTGATGTCGCCACCCTAGTGCGGCTTCTCGAACCTCCTGGGTGACCACGATCTCGTGGACGAGCATGTCCTCAACCGGACTCTCATCTGATAGGCTCGCCATGCGCTCAACCGTCGATCTATACTCGTTGTACCGAAACGCCTTGAACGGCGTCGGATCGCCCTGCTGAACCAACGTCCGAATGTCACGGTGGAGGCGAACGAGATCGGACGTGAGCTGATCAACCCGCTCATCCACCGCGTCGATGAACTGCTGGAACGATGTGAGGCTGCCCTCCCGAATGGCTGCCTGAAGCGCCTGCAGATCGTAGAGCCCGCCGCCGAGCATCAGGCAGATGTAGGCCAGGTAGTCCTGGTTGTCCGCTGTGAAGGGATGGAACTCCGGCTGGTTCAGCTGATCGTAGGCCAACTGAAAGAGAGCGTTGTCGAACTCCGCACCAAGCAAGTTCCCCACTGTCTGCCGGACCGCCTCCACACGTGCGGCATCGATCACCGCGTCATTGCGTCCCCTTGCACCTAGAACCGTCTTGTCCAGGTCGAGAATCACAGCTGTTCCTTCGTCAAACGGGAAGTCCAGGTCGCGACAGATCTGCTGGAACTCCTGCAGAAGCGTCCAACGGTTCGCAACGTAGACGGGATAGCCCCCCAGTTCTGTGTGCTCGATCGAGGCGGGGGCCGATCTATCGGCTCCGATAAACGCAAGGCCAGGCCAGCCGCCCGCGCGACAAACGTTCGCGTACGCGGTCCCGTCGTTGAGCCGGGTGTCGCCGATGAGGGCCACGCGTTGAATCGGAGATCTCGGTGCATCAAGGCGCCTTGCCTCGCGCAGTATCTCGATGATGACCTGCGCATACTCCGGTTGTGTCTTGCGGGGAACCATCCGCTCGGGCAGCCTCAGACGATCCCGGAGGTTGGGCAGGCCGGGAAGCCGACAGTCTTGGGGCTCGATGTTTCTAAACACGATGAAGTCACTCAAGAACTCGTGGGCAGACGTGCGACCGTAGGTTTTCATTGCGTACTATCTACCTCCAGACAGTCAATTGGGCAACGCGCAGTCTACCGAATGTATCCAGCAGCTATCAGCAGCTCGGCGTTGAGGATCGCTCCGCTCGCTGCGCCCCGCAATGTGTTGTGAACGACCGATACCAGACGAAGGTCAAGCAACGGGCATGTGCGAATACGTCCGACCGTCACCGCCATCCCTCCCTGAGCATCCCGGTCTCGGCGCGGCTGTGGCCGGTCGACCTCGGTGCGCAAGACAATCGGCAACTCCGGTGCTGAGGGCAGCTGCTTCACGATATCGGGTCCTGAGAAACCCGACAGTGCGGCCATAGCGTCCTCGACAGACGGAGGGTCAGTGAATCCTAGTGACATACAGACAGTATGGCCGTCCAGAACCGGCACCCTGTTGGCGTGGGCACTCACCACAAATGGCGCCGGCCTACGTTGCCCTGCGGCCATCTGGCCGAGCAGGAGCGTGAGTTCCTTCTCGATCTTCTCCTCTTCACCACCGACATATGGGACAACGTTGTCGAGTATGTCAAGCGATGGGATCCCAGGATATCCGGCTCCGGAGATGGCCTGCATCGAAGTCACGAACACCTTCCTGACGCCAAATGCCGTGTCGAGCGCTTTGAGCGGAATGGCGATGCCCGTGGTCGTGCAATTGGGGCTTGTGACGATCATTCCGCTCCACGATCGCTGGCGGCGCTGCACGTCGATGAGCGCGAGGTGATCGGCATTCAGCTCTGGTATGATCAAGGGAACGTCCGGCGCACAGCGATAGGTTGAGGCATTAGAACAGACGGTGTAACCTCTCCTGGCGAAAGCTGGTTCAGCCTCAGATGCAACCGCGGCTGGGAGTGCTGAGAAGACGATCCGCGCGGTTAGCGAGGGCTCGATTGGACTGACGATCATGTCGCCAAGCTCTGGCGGTGGGTCTCCGGGAATCACCCAGTTGCACGCGTCCCGATATGGCTGCCCAGTGCTACGATCAGAGGCAGCGAGACCGGTGATCTCAAACCAGGGATGGTTCCACAGAAGCTGGACGAACCGCTGTCCCACCGCGCCCGTAGCGCCCAGAATCGCAACCGGAATTCTACTAGCGACCATTGATAATCACCTCATCGTGAATCTGGCATACCGCAGCGACCGTATCATTGGCATCGAGGACCAGCGAGATGCTGCAGTCGGAGGAGCCCTGAGCTATGGCGATAACGTTGATGTCCCCTTTGGACAGAGCTCCAAAAATCCGTGCTGCAACCCCAGGTGTTGCGCGCAGACCAGCCCCCACGGCGGTTACTATGACTACGCCATCATGGGACCAGACTCTTTCGACATCACGCCGGCTCAGCTCCAAAGCTAGCTCCCTCTCCAACGCTCGCACGACACCTAGGACTGCATCGGTTGGAATGACGAAACAGATCGACTGCTCCGAGGATGCCTGAACGATCATCAACACGCTCGCGCCCTGGCTCGCGACAGCGGCGAACGTACGTGCGGCAATACCTGGCACTCCGAGCATGCCGCGACCCTCGACGGTAACCATACTCATTCCACGGATGGCTGTTACGGCCTTGATTGTTCCTGGGATACTCTCTGCCTCGCGCACGACACGGCTCCCATTGCACGAGGGGTTGAATGTGTTCTTGACCCACAGTGGGATGTCGTGTTCGATCACTGGGCGCATTGTGCGCGGATGGAGCACTTTGGCGCCGAAGTAGGCGAGCTCGCTCACCTCGCTGTAGGACAAAACGGGGATAACCTGCGCATGGGGCACGATGCGCGGGTCGGCAGTCATCACTCCGTCTACGTCCGTCCACGTCCACACCTCGTCACTATCGAGGCACGCGCCGATGATCGCTGCGCTGTAGTCGCTTCCGCCGCGTCCCAACGTTGTAGTCACGCCCTCTTGGGTGGCGCCCATAAAGCCTGTGATCACCGGGATGACGCCGTTGGCGAGCAGAGGCCTGAGTCGAGCAGCGACGCGTTCACGGGTCAGGTCCATCAGTGGGACAGCGTTCTGGAACGCGTCATCGGTGACGATGATCTCAGTGGCGTCGATAGCCTCGCTCTGGACTCCATTCTGACGGAGAAGCGCGGCGATAATTCTGGCGTTGATGCGTTCCCCCAGCGAGCTGATCGTGTCCATTGCACGAGGGGTAATCTCACCGAGAATCATCACGCTGTGGCAGAACGCGGCGAACTCGCGCAAATGACAGTCGGTGATCCGAATTAGCTCGGTTCGTTCGTCCGCTGACTCGATCAGTGCCTCGATGACGTGGGCGTGACGAGTGCGGAGATCCTCCACAGTAGAGCGGTAGCTCTGCTCATCCCCGTGAGCCGCCGTCCTCGCGCCATTGACCAGCGCGTCGGTGACGCTATTCATCGCCGAGACGATGACGGCGATCTCGTCCCATCTCTTGGCGTGGTCCAGGACCAGGCGCACAGCCTGGGCGATGGCCTGTGCTCCCCCGACCGACGTGCCTCCGAACTTCATCGTCAATGTGCTCATTCTCACTTCTCCTCATCTGGTGTCTGGTTTGGCAAAGTGGACTGACTGGTCAGGCGGCGACGCCGAGTTCAGCCCCCAGTTTGATGATATCACCCAGTACGCCGGCGGCGGTGACCTCGGGCCCTGCACCTGGGCCGGACAGAACCAGAGGTAGATCAGTGTACCGGTGCGTGTAGATGGCGATGTAGTTGCCTGGACCACGGAGCGCGCCCAGCGGACTCGCCAGGTCGACAGGCGTGAGGCCAATGACGACACTATCAGGAGTGACGCGCGCTACGTAGCGCAGGGTCTGATCACGCGAGCGAGCCTGAGTGAAGCGATCAGCATAGACGTGATTCTGCGAGTCGGCTCTGGCCATGAACTCGTCGGTTGTCACCTCGGCCAGCTCTGCCGGGTAGAGTTCTTCCACGACCAGGTTGGTTTGCTCAAGCGGCCATCCTACTGTGCGGGCCATGATCAATGCCTTGCGAGCTACGTCACGTCCCGAAAGGTCTTCCCGAGGGTCGGGCTCCGTATAGCCTGCACTGCGGGCGTCCGCAATCGCCTGCGAGTATGTTGCTCCGGATTCGATGCGCGCACACAGGAAACCGAGCGTGCCGCTCACGCAGCCATCAATCCTCGTGACGCGGTCACCTGTGTCCAGCAGATATTCTAGCGTCTCAATGACAGGTAGCCCGGCGCCCACGGTGACTTCATAGCGCAGGGCTGGGTACTCTAGCAGTGGCTGAGTCTCGACCCACGGCCCGGCGAGCGGGTTCTTGTTGGCCAGCACGATGCCGCAGCCTGCATCCATCGCGGCGCTGATCAGAGTCCGTGTTGAAGTGGATGCTGTGATATCGACGAGCACCGTGCCCGGCTGCAAGAGCGGGTGCAGGGCGTTCACCGGCGCCACATCTGGCAGCGCGTCGAGCAGCTGTCCGCGGGTGACTACATCAAGTACTTCGCTGAGCGTCGAATCCGGCAGTCCGTCGGCGTCGACAAGAGCCCCACTGATATCTGCGATGCCGACAGGCACCATGTGCTGTCGGCGTCTGCGTGCCAGGACATCTCGAGTCTCTAGAATCTGTCGAAGCAGCACGCTCCCCACGTTGCCAAGGCCCACCAGTATGACTGGTATCTGGTGTATCTCACCCATCGTGACCCTCCTGATGAACGATCAGTGTATGCAAACGACCCCCGCGCCTCAGGGCGCAGGGGTCGTCTCCCGCGTGGTTCCACCCAAGTTCAGTGACAGGAAACCTGTCGCCACACTCTGGGGCGATAACGGACCCTACCGTGTTCCCATACTCTCGCGGAGCGATTTGAGGGATCAGCTCTCGGGGGGTTTTCCTGTCTGCCAAGCCGGAGGGACTTTCAGCCGGTGATCCCTTCTCTCTGATGCCGCCGCAAGACAGTACTCGTCCCGGTCAACGCCATGCATAAGTTGATTGGAGCACAATGATACCACAAAATGCTGGACAGGCAAGTATTCCCTGACAACTACGGCGTGATGCCCATACCTTCAGGACTGTCTGCCCACGGATAGATCTCAGTGCCCTGCGCGGCCAGCCGGATAGCGGGATCGTTGGAGTAGTGGCCACGTCGCTCAGGTGGGATCAACTGTGCGATGCGTTCCATTATCCGGTGGCCTGCTTCCTCAATCTGTTCGCGACACTGACGGCCACGCCCGCCGAGCTGCAGCGGCCCAAACGGCTTGCCGATGCGCAGCGTTACGGTGGCACGTCGTCCCCTTCTGAGGCGTGGGAACACGTCCGTCAGCCCGTCGAATCCCATCGGCAGAATTGTCGCGTCCGTACGGGCGGCGAGGAATGCGGCGCCGGGCCGGGCCGGCCTCAGTACCGTGGCCCAACTGCCTGCCTCGGGGAAGATCCCGATTACGCCGTTCTGCCGGAGGATTGCTTCGGCGTCGATGAGCGCCTGGCGCGAACCTGTACCGCGATAGACCGGGAAGTACCCCCACGCTTTCGGGATCCAGGTGACTGTGGTCGGGGCATTGGGCATCTGGAATCCGCCAACAAACTCGATAGGCCAGGGGGCTGCGGCAACCATCGCCACGGGGTCCAGGAAACTGAAGTGGTTCGCAACGACCAGGAGAGGTCCCGTCGCCGGCAGGTGCTCTTCGCCCACGATATCTAGGTCGGTCAGCGCATCAAGCGCCAGGCGTGCCATGCGGTGAAGTATGCTTCGGAGGAGCCGCCGACGCGGATAGCGCACATTTCGCAGTCGCTTCCTCATACGCTAATTCTACCCCAACACCTCGCCGTGTCAAGCGCGGACTCGGTTGCAGATAATGCTGGTGACTCTGCCGAGCACCAGATATGGCGGATCATTGCCTCCCACCTCACTGGATGTGGTGGCGAAACCTGCCACGAAGGGGCCGCCAACACACTTGGAGCCGAGTCCAAGTGCGCTATGTTGTCTGCGGAACTGGTCCAGAAATCGGTTCGCCTGGAGAGGCAATTGTGCTATACTTGCAGCAGGCCGTCCGGTGTGGCGTGCCAGGATGATTCTGAGGAGGTACTATGAAAGCAGTGAGGCTGTATGGGCCACGAGACATTCGTGTTGATGACGTGCCACGACCGGAACCTGGGCCCGGCGACGCGTTGATCCGCGTTCGTGCTGTGGGGGTGTGCGGTTCAGATGTGCATTACTATGTCGATGGGCATATCGGTGACGCAGTTCCTGAGCTTCCGTTTACCTTGGGGCACGAGTTCGCTGGAGAGGTTGAGGCATTGGGTCCCGGAGTGACCTGGCCTCCAGTCGGCACTCGGGTGGCGGTCGACCCAGCCATTCCGTGCGGACAGTGTGAGACCTGCCAGGAGGGCAACCCAAACTGCTGCCCGAGTGTGCGGTTCCCCGGATCGGCGCCGGTGCCGGGTGCTCTGTCCGAGTGGTACGTCCATCCAGCGCATCTGTGTGAACCAATCCCCGACGAGCTGGGATTCGATGATGGCGCGATGCTGGAGCCCCTCGGGGTGGACGTGCACGCCCTGACTCTAGCCAAGGTTCGGCCAGGTGACATCGTGGCCATCCTGGGGGCGGGTCCCATCGGCCTCTTGGCCCTGCAACTCTGTGCACGATCGTTCACTGGCGCCGTGTACGTGATGGAGCCGATTCCGGAGCGACGTGAGATGGCGCTCAGGATGGGTGCGACGGCGGTGTGCGATCCGAATGCGGAGGACCCCGTGGCGTGGTTGCTCGCGCAGACACAAGGTCGGGGTGCAGACTTGGTGCTCGAAGCGGCGTGGGGCGAGCAGGCGGTCGATCAGGCCGTGCATATGGCGAAGCCTGCAGGGCGAGTTGTTCTCATCGGTATCCCGCGAGAAGACGTGGTGACGTTCTCTGCCGGCAATGCACGCCGGAAAGGCTTGACAATCCTGATGTCGCGGCGAATGAAGGCCGTCTACAAGCGAGCGATGGCACTGGTGGCGCGAGACGCCGTGGATCTTCAGGCGCTGATCACGCACCGGTTCCCCTTGGAGCGGAGCGCAGAGGCGTTTGATCTCGTGGCGTCTCTCAGGGACGGCGTGATCAAGGTCATGATCGAGCTCTAGGTGGCGGTGACGCCCTAGCTCCCATCTCGCGGGCGGGATCATTTGACTTCGATGACGACTGGGCTGTGTTGTCTCGATCTTAGGGAAGGCGAGTACGTGTCACGGGGTCATGAGGAGGATTGTCGATGGGCGAACACGTGGTCGTGCGACAGAATTACCAGTTTGAGACCGAGATTTTGGCGGCGGACCCTCACACTCCAGAATCGGATCAGTTGGAGTCGGTTGCGCACGTCTTTCAGCTCACACCATACGGGATGCTGCTTGCCGGCTTGGGGGCGTGCACCGCAGTCGTGCTCAACACGTATGCCGAGTACCACGGGGTCGGCCTGGAGCAGGTCGAGCTTCGTCTGACCTACGATCGCGTTTTTGACGACGACTGTGAGACGTGTCTTGAAGTGGAGCAATACCGTGAGTCGATCTCCGAGGAAATCGTACTGATCGGTGATCTGTCGCCTGATGAACGCAGGAAGCTGCTGGCGATATCGAAGCAGTGTCCGATCCACAAGATGCTCAGGGATGGTATCCCGGTCAAGTCCTTATTGGCGGGCGAGGGCGTTGAACCCAAAGACGAATAGTTGGCGGCTGCAGCTATAGAGGGCCAGTGGATGTACGTGCCCTGGGTCAGGTGCAATATGACGGAGAAGAGCGCAAAGACGAATGCGATGCGAGTTCTGGACGCTCACGGAGTCCGCTATGAGCTGATCACGTTTTCATCTGAGATCCATTCGGCGGTGGGGGTGTCCCAAGAGCTTGGATATCCAATCGAGCAGGTTGTCAAGACGCTTGTTGCCTTGAGGGAGAGTGGCCAGCCGTTACTGGTCATGGTGGCCGGTGATCGCGAGCTTTCGCTGAAGCTCGTTGCGCGGGCAGTCGGCGACAAGAAGGTGCGGATGGCGAGTATGCGTGAGGCAGAGTCGCTCACTGGGCTGGAGGTAGGCGGTATCTCAGCGTTGCCGCTGCTGAACAAACCCTTTGATATTCTGGTGGATCGTCGAGTGATGGAGCAGAGCCACGTCTTGATCAGTGCAGGCAGACGCGGGGCAAACCTGCGCCTGGCGACGGCCGATCTGGTGCGTGTTACGGGCGCCCGGGCTATCGAAGCGACCAGATCGTAGCGGCGGCGGGCCGGGTCTGCCGCTGTTTTCCAGGGAGATATGCTATGCTGCTTGAAAGAGTAGAATCAACGGGTCTGGCGCACTACTCCTACATCATCGGAGATGGCAGAGAGGCTGTGGTCATTGATCCCCGTCGTGATTGCGGTGTGTACATCGAGCTGGCGATGCGCGAAGGCCTGCGCATCACGACAATTTTGGAGACACATCGTAACGAGGACTACGTGGTCGGGTCCTGCGCGCTGGCGGCCCGGACGGGGGCGATGATCTGGCATGCCGATGGGCAACTCGATTACAAGTATGGAGAACCGGTCGAGCCGGGGCAGGAGTGGCGCATAGGACAACTCAGGCTTCGGGCGCTTGATACTCCGGGTCATACGTTGGGCTCGGTGAGCTACCTACTTCACGACCAGGATGGCGTGCCGTGGATTGTGTTCACCGGAGACACGCTCTTCGCTGGCGATGTCGGACGCGTCGACCTGGTCGATGTGACGCGCACGGATGAGATGGCTGATCATCTGTACGACTCCATCTTTGGCACGTTGCTCCCGTTGGGGGATGAGATCATTGTGTGTCCTGGTCACGGTTCGGGTTCGGTATGCGGGATGGCCATCGCTGAGCGCGCGTGGACCACGATCGGATTGGAGAGACGGCACAACCCGCGACTCCAGCATACGACTCGCGACGATTTCGTCGCGAGTGTTGCGCATGTTCACGAACGGCCACCCTACTTCCGTCGGATGGAGGCACTGAACCTGTCGGGAGCGGATGTGCCGGCCTCATTTCCATATGCCCGACCTATGGGACCGGACGAGTTCGAGAACGTGTCTGAGCAGGCGATCATTCTCGACACGCGAATGGAGCTGGGCTACAGTGCTGCGCATGTTCCTGGCGCTGTCTCGATCTGGTTGGGTGGACTGTCACGATTCGTGGGTTGGTTCGTTCCGTATGATCAGCAAATTAAGCTTGTCAACGAGAATGAAGGATCTGATGCGACTGTACGACAACTGCTCCGTCTCGGATACGATGACGTCGCCGGCATTCTCAGCGGTGGCATGTTGGCCTGGCACAACAGTGGACGCATAAGTCAATCCATCTCGACGATTACCGTGCAACGATTGTGTTACCTGCTCGATGAGCGTGCGAATGCCTGGATTCTGGACGTGCGCAGTGACTCCGAACTGGCGGGCCAGGGCGAGATCGGTGGCGCGTATCACATTCATCTCACTCAGCTCGTTGAGCGAATGGATGAAGTACCGCGCGATCGACCCGTCATGGTGTTCTGCGGCAGTGGGTTGCGTTCGATGATCGCGGCCAGCCTTCTGCAGCGACAGGGCTGGGACGATGTCACTGTGGTGTTGGGTGGATTGGCTGGATGGAGTTCGATCACGTGTCCGCTGCGGTAGGCGGATGCGGGTTGAGAAGGAGTGAGACGCGATGGTTAGTGTTGGGGACATGGCGCCGGATTTTCGACTGACGGCCGATGACGGGCGTCCCGTGAGCCTCTCGGACTTCCGAGGTCACAAGGTTGTGCTTTACTTCTACCCAAAGGCCGATACTCCCGGGTGTACACGGCAGGCGTGCGCAATCCGCGATGTGTATCCACAGGTCGAGTCCCGGGATGTTGTTGTGATCGGAATCAGCCCCGATGCACCGGCCGCTCTGGCCAGGTTTCGCGAGAAACACAGCCTGCCATTCATCCTGTTGTCGGATCCTGACCACGAAGTGGCTGAGGCGTATGGAGTCTGGGGTGAGAAGTCGATGTACGGCAGGACGTCGATCGGAATCATCCGCAGCCACGTGGCGATCGACGAGGAGGGGCGAATCAGTGACGCGGAGATCAAGGTCAAGCCCGAGAAGACAGCCGATCTTGCTTTGAAGTTGATTGAGCTCTAGGTACCGCGGGATATCGTGCGCTGGCGAACTGCCCTCAGCGGATGGTTGTGTTTGTTGCCGAGGGCTGAGTGTGTCCGCTGATAAGCACCGCGGAGGTAGGTTGGGAGGTGTACTATGCCTATGTCCACCCTTAGGCTGGAGTTGTTTGTGCGGGATCTGACTGGGGCGACCGACTTCTACGAACGGGTCTTGGGGTTTGACCGCGCTGCTGTACATGGCGACGGGTATACAGTGATGCGGATGGGGGCCGTGCAGTTGGATCTGCAGCCGATATCGCATCTTTCAGATGGCCATCCAGTCAAGCCGCAAGCCGGGGAACGAATCGGCTTGGGTATCGAGATTGTGGTCGAGGTCGACGATGTGCACGCGGTGTATGATCGAGTGCAGGCAGCCGGTTGGCTCGTGGCCAGGCCATTGGGCAAACGTCCGTGGGGCCTGACCGACTTCCGCGTGCTCGACCCTGATGGTCGGTATGTGCGGTTAACGTCACGGGTGCAGGAATGATCATAGTCGACGGCGTGTTGTTGTGTATGGCTGTCAGGTGGGGCTAGTGTGTCTTGGCAGTCGATGAAGCGATGTCCGTGTATTATCGTTTGAGCGATCAAGGTGGTTGACATGCAGACTGAAGTCACTGGTTGGGCCGAAGAGGACCGATTCTTTGGCCCAGTTCCTGAACAGCGGAGGCTGGCCCTGCGCTTGTACGAGTCGGTGGCGGACCTGCCGCTCGTATGCCCACACGGCCACGTGGATCCGCGTATGTTCGCAGATGCCGAGTACTCCTTCGGGACCCCAGCGCAGCTTCTGCTGGTCCCTGATCACTATGTGTTCCGCATGTTGTACTCTCAGGGCATACCGCTCGAAGGTCTGGGCATTCCACGGATCGACGGTGGGAGCGTGGAGCAGGACCATCGTCGTATCTGGCAGACGTTTGCGGAGCATTTCCACCTCTTCCGGGGAACGCCGACGGGATTGTGGTTGACCGAAGAGCTGCACGGGGTGCTCGGCGTGTCAAAGAGACTGAACGGGGGGAGTGCTCAGGACATCTATGACGAAATCGCGGAGAGACTAGCCCTGCCGGAGTTTAGCCCGCGTCAGCTGTATGAAAGGTTCAATATCGAGGTTCTGTGCACTACCGATTCTGCCGTCGATAGCCTGAATGCGCACCGCGCTCTGCAGGCGTCAGGCTGGTCAGGCCGTGTGCTCCCTACCTTCCGTCCAGATACCTTGGTCAACATTCTCGCTGACGGCTGGTCTGGACAGGTGGATCGCTTGGCTGATATGACCGGCGTGGACGTCAGCCGTTTCACCGGGTTTGTTCAGGCCTTGGAGACACGGCGGGCAGATTTCAAGGCCTTTGGTGCAACTGCCACAGACCATGCGGTGATCGAGCCGTACACAAGGAAGCTGAGCCCACTGGACGTGGAGGCTGTATACCAGCGTGCACTGAAAGGACAGGCGAGCCACGACGACGCTCGGGCGTTCACTGGGCATATGCTCATGGAGTTTGCCCGTATGAGTGTTGAGGATGGACTCGTGATGCAGTTGCACGCGGGCGCCTACCGCGATCACAATCCGGTGGTGAGCAAACGCTTCGGCCCGGACAAAGGGGCGGACATACCGGTCCTGTGCGAGTTCACACGGAATCTGCAACCACTGCTTGCGCAGTACGGCAACGATTCCAGGCTCAGGCTTGTTCTGTTCACGCTCGATGAGTCAGCCTACTCCCGCGAGCTGGCTCCTCTGGCGGGTCACTACCCGGCGCTCAGACTGGGGCCGCCATGGTGGTTCCATGATAGCTTGAACGGGATGCGGCGCTACTTCGACCGAGTCATGGAGACGGCAGGGCTGTATAACACAGCGGGATTCAATGACGACACGCGCGCGTTCCTCTCGATCCCGGCCCGTCACGCGATGTGGCGGAGGGTGAGTGCGGACTGGGTCGGCGGCCTGGTGCTCCGGCGGATCGTCGATCTGGACGACGCACAGGAAATGATGTATGACTTGGCGTGCGGGCTGGCTCGGCGCGTTTATCGGCTCGATGACTTGTAGGTGAGGTGACTTCATGGCTCCACAGCCGCCAGTGCGGTTCTCCGCCATAGGACTGAACCACCCTCACATCTATGGGCAGACTGACCTGCTGCTGCGGGCAGGCGCTGAGCTTGTCTCATTCCACGCTGTGGAACCGGAGTTGGCGGGTCAGTACACTGCGGCGTTTCCGCAGGCTTCGCTGGCCCGGTGTGTTGATGAGATACTTGAGGATGACACGATTGATCTGGTTGTCAGCGCAGCGATTCCGTCGGACAGAGCCAGGGTGGGGATTGCAGCGATGACGCATGGCAAGGACTTCATGAGTGATAAGCCGGGTTTCACGACAATGGCGGATCTCTTTGAAGCACGGCGGGTGCGTGCGGAGGCGCAACGCATCTACTCCATCTGCTTCAGCGAACGACTAGAGAGCCGTGCCACGGTCAAAGCACAGGAGCTTGTCTCCGCAGGCGCAATCGGCCAGGCGGTGCATACCATTGGCATCGGCCCGCACCGGATCAACGCATCGCGGCGGCCGCCGTGGTTCTTCGACCGCGAGCGGTATGGTGGAATCTTGATCGACATCGCGTCACATCAGATTGATCAGTATGTCGTGTTCACCGGTTCGAGCGACATCGAGATCGCGGCCTCCACCGTGGCTAACTATAAGTACCCTGAGTATCCTGATTTGGAGGATTTTGGGGAGGCGCTCCTGCGCAGCGAAAGAGCGACGGGCTACATCCGCGTTGACTGGTACACACCCGATGGTCTGGAGACCTGGGGGGATACCCGGCTGATGATACTCGGTACCGATGGCACAATCGAGCTGCGGAAGAACTGTGATCTGTGCGGTCGCCCCGGGGGCGACCACCTATTCTTGGTCGATCTGAAGGGGACACATTACGTAGATTGCTCTGATGTAGACTTGCCATACGGGCGCCAGCTCCTAGCTGATATCCGAAATCGCACGGAGACATCAATGCGCCAATCACATCCGTTCCTGGTATCAGAGCTGGCGTTGAAAGGACAGGCTCAGGCAAAGCGTATGGGGCATCTTAACAATGGACAATAGACTTCGTGTGGGTGTTGTGGGGTGCGGGATTGGCAGGTCCCACATTCAGGCATACAGGAATCTGCCTGAGATGTTTGAGGTCGTGGCGATATGCGACCTGGACAAGGATAAGGCGCGTGAAGTCGCCAGCCAGAACGGTATACCCAACGTGTTGACTGACTTGGATGTGCTGTGTGGAATGGGTGATATCGACGTGATCGATGTCTGTACACCGTCCTACCTGCATTCTGAGCACGTTCTGCTCGCGTTAGCAGGGGGCAAGTACGTTGTGTGTGAGAAACCTGTCGCAGGCTCCTTGCAGGCGGTTGATGATCTGCTGCGCGCGGAGCGGGACGCCGGGAAACGAGTCATGCCGATCTATCAGAACCGTTTTGGCCACGGTCTGCAGAAGCTCAGGTTGCTGATCGATGAGGGCCTGGCTGGAAAGGCGTATCTGACAACGGTTGAGACCGCCTGGCGACGGCGCCAGGCGTACTACGACGTGCCCTGGCGGGGCAGGTGGGCGACTGAGCTCGGTGGGCCGCTGGTGACTCTGGCCATCCACGCACATGATGTGTTGACCTATGTCATTGGTCCAGCCCAGCGTGTGTTCGCCCATGCCGCGACTCGCGTGAACCCGATCGAGACGGAGGATTGCCTGGGGGCTGTGCTGGAGATGGCGGACGGCTCGCTCGCCACGCTGGCGGTCACGACCGGATCCGCTGACGAGATCAGCCGGCTTCGGTTCTGTTTTGAGGGACTGACTGCTGAGAGCACGACGGCCCCGTACGCTTGTACCAGAGACCCCTGGCGATTCACGGCCGATTCGCCTGAAGACGAGCAGCGGGTCGCCGAGACGCTGGGGAGATTCGATCCGTTGCCTGAGGGTTTCGAGGGGCAGTTCTATCGCTTCTACCATGCGATCCAACAAGGTAGTGACCCGCCGGTTACATTGGGCGACGCGCGGGCGTCGCTGGAATTGATTACAGCCCTGTACTACTCGGTGGAGACAGGCGAACCAGTCCCATTACCCATCGGAACCGATCACCCTCGGTACGTGAGTTGGCGGCCCGAGTGATCGTGCCTAGATCCCGAGCCTGCAAGGTGTCCCGCGATGGATAAGCACCGATTGCTTGTGGGAAGCATCAAGATCATCAACGGTGAAGTGTTGAAGCGTACGGAGCACGTGGAATTCGAGGGGCATCGGCTGGCATCCCGTTCCCGCAAGCTAGATGACGAGGGGACCCGCGGGTACACAGAGACCCTGTACTACACAAGTGATCGAAAGCTTCTGGTTCATCTGGAGGACTGGTCTGTCCAGCGCGGTGAGGGCACCATCTATACGATATTGGAGGTGACCCGCCAAGATCTGCAGACCGGCGGGACGTTCGAGGAGCTAGGGCAGTCTGCCTGGGCGTGGTTACGGCGCTGATACCGGATTAGCGAACCAACCGTTGTGGTGAGGATCGGAATCGAAATGGCAAGAGCTGAGTTGGAGCAACCGCTGGCGATTGTGGGCGCCAGACTGGTAGATGGAACTGGCCGCGATGCGATGCTGGCCTCGTGCGTACGGATCGAGCCCGACGGACGGATTGCCGCCGTCGAGAGCCTGGGGGAGACCAGCATCTCGAAGGGCGTGGCAGTCGTCGACGCGGCCGGTATGACACTGCTGCCTGGTCTGATCGACGGCCATCAGCACGTTATGTGGGATAAGTCGCTCTACGCGACTCGATCGCTTGGAGAGCAGAACGATTGCCTCGAGGATACTGAACAGCAGCTCGTACGAGCCGGCTACCACGTGCAGATGGCGCTCGCGGCCGGCGTTACGACGCTGCGGGATTGCGGAGCCGATACCTTCTCCGTTCTCGCGTTGCGCGACATGATCGACCGAGGGCACTTCGTTGGTCCCCGTATCCTGGCTTGCGGTCGAATGATTACCACGACGGCTGGCCACACGTATACGGATTGGGGCGTTGACAGTCCATCCGAGATGCGGAAGGCAGTGCGCTCGTTGGCCAGCCGCGGTGTGGATTTCATCAAGGTGATGGTAAGCGGGGGTACGACATCGCCCGGTACAAATATCACGCGCGCGCAGTATTCACTGGAGGAACTCCGCGCAGCGGTTGAAGATGCGCATCGACTGGGGCTTCAGATTGCGGGACACGCGATCTCGACGGATAGTATCAGGTTGGCGGCTCAGGCAGGGTTCGACACGATCGAACACTGCTCGTGGATCGGTGATGATCGTGCATCGATCAGGCCGGACGATCAGGCCGTCGAGCGGATGGTGGAGAACAACGCGCGGGTTGATCACGCCATCATCCCCAGGCCCTATCTCTTCCCAGAGGAGTCCGGCGACGAGATGACGGCGGAGGAGAAGTGGTGGCTGGACATGTTGCGCGTCCGCTGGCCATACTTGAGGAGGATGCAGTCCCGTGGAGTACCGGTATTCCTGGGTACGGATGCAGCGTACGGCCGCTGGCCAGGGACCAACTGCTGGCCCGGATTCCAGGAGCTGGCGCGTGCGGTCGAGGTGATGGTACGGTGGGCTGGTTATCGTCCGATCGAAGCGCTCAGGATGGTCACGGGAGATGCAGCGCGTGCCTTGCAGCTTGACCGGGAGATCGGGACGGTGGAAGTGGGGAAGCGCGCGGATATGGTCCTTGTCGCAGGCGATCCGACCAGTGATATTCGGGCCCTGCGGGATGTGGAAGCGGTGTTTCGCGATGGACGGGTTGTGGCTCGGAGAGGGCAGGTCGTGTTGGACGGAGTCAGCGCCAGCAGCGCTGGGCCGCGAGGATGGGAGCTGCCTGGCGGCTGACCGGATTGTCTCTGACGGCCTGTCTGGCAGCGTAGATCGGCTGTCCCATCGAATGTCGAGTGCACTTTGATCTGTGAGGTTGACTTCTATGTCACGATTACTTGATCTCTTCGCACAGGCGAACCAGGTGTTGATCGGAGGAGCTGGCGCAAGCGGCCGGTACTACCCGCTCCTGGGACATCCTGTGTATGTCGCCCGGGGGGAAGGGGCACGCTTCTGGGATGTGGACGGGCGCGAGTATCTCGACCTATTCACCGGGAGTGGCGCGAACTTCCTTGGTCATGCGCATCCGGCCATCGGTCAGGCGATCCGTGATGCCTTGGAGATCGGGATCATCTGCAATGGGGAGACTGAACACCACGTGCGGCTCGCCCAGATGATTGCGGAGGCTGTTCCATGCGCGGAGAAGGTTCGGCTGCAGAACAGCGGTACTGAGGCAACGATGGGGGCGATTCGCATCGCACGGGCGTACACGGGCAGGCGTAAGATCCTGAAGTTCGAGGGGCATTTCCACGGTATGCACGATCTCATCTGGTTCAACTGCGGCGCAGAGCTGGGCGATGTGCGGACCGACGGCACAGTCGCGCCAATCGCGGACTCGGCAGGGACACCGGCCGACCTGGGAGATCTGCTGGCCGTCGTTCCGTTCAATGATACTGACGCGTTCGACCGGGCGATCAACGCGCACTCGAGCGACCTGGCGGCAGTAATCATGGAACCCATCTCGTACAATCAGGGCTGCGTCCCGGCGGATCCGGCGTTTCTGCAGCACGTGAGGGACGTCTGCAGCAGAATGGATATTGTGCTCATCTTCGATGAGGTGCTCTCTGGATTCCGAATGTGCCGTGGGGGGGCGCAGGAACACTACGGGATCACGCCAGATTTGTGCACGCTGGCCAAGGCATTGGGTGGCGGTGTGCCCATCTCGGCGGTCTGCGGTCGAACGGACATCATGTCGGTTCTGTCTCCCTTGGGGCCGGCCATCATGAGCGGAACGTATACTGGTCATCTAACGGCGGTGCTTGGCGCCATTGCCTGCCAGACGGAGCTTGCGAAACCGGGGTTCTACGAGCACATCAACGCGCTTGCTGACCATCTGTACAACGGAATCACATACTTGCTCGATGCTCTCGGCGTACTGGGTACCGTACAAGGCATCGGAGCACGCTTCGGACTCTACCTGGGAGTTGAGGGGCCGGTCACCAACTACCGTGAGGCGATGGTGTGCGACCGAGCGATGGAGGCAGCGTTCCTGATGGGATGCGTGAGGCGCGGGCTCTATCTACACGACTACAATCATCGGACGCCGATGCACCATGGATTCTCAGCCGTACATTCGCTGGCGGATATCGACGAGGCACTCGGGATTATGGAGGATGCATTGCGAGAGGCTCGCGACGCGCAGCGCACGACCACGGACAGTCTGCCCACATAGTGTGCGACTGACGACAGGTCGATGGCGAGTCGGATGATGAACCTGCAAGGCTCTGGGATTGGCACGTTGAACGAGAGTGCGCTCCACGCTGCTCTGAGAGAGTGGTACGCGCGTCCCGGGGATCGCTTTGAAATGTACGTCGATGGTTATCTAATCGACATCGTGCGTGGCGATACTCTGATTGAGGTGCAGACAAGTGGTTTCTCTTCCATCAAGCGCAAGATAGGTGATCTGGTGGAGCGTCATTCGCTCAGATTGGTGCATCCTGTCGCGCTGGAGAAGTGGATCGTCAAGGTGGGGGACGATGGAGTGAGTCGTCTGAGCCGGCGGAAGTCGCCGAAGCGTGGCCGGATCGAAGACATGTTCTGGGAGTTAGTTCGACTGCCCGATATCGTGGCACGCCCGTCGTTCTCGCTGGATATCGTGCTGATCCGTGCGGAGGAGGTGCGACAACACCAGAGTGGTCGTCGGTGGCGAAGGGGCGGGTGGGTTACGATCGGCAGGAAGATGATCGAGGTAGTTGAGGCGCACCAGTTCGAGACGGTGGAGGATGTTGCCGCGCTGCTTCCGGCGGATGTCACGGGAGAGTTCACTACAGGTGATCTATCTGATGCGTTGGGACTCTCACGTCAGCTGGCCCAGAAGATGGCTTACTGCCTCAGAGAGATGGGAGCGATCCGTCCGACTGGGAAGCGAGGGAGATCGATCGCATACGCACGCAATGTGCCCTGAGGCGAATGCCTCGCAGGGATTGCGATGGGTGTTGCCCGACTAGGATTTCTCTAGATCAGGAGACTGCATACTGTGTTGCCGAGTGTTGCCGAATTGGGCGTAGAACAACTTGGCGAGGGTCTCACGATGTGCGTGGCAACCTCGCAGGACGACGTGGAACGTGTTGCCGCGTTCAATGGGACGGTGCACAATCCAGGTGTGGCGGAGATGACGCGACGTCTGTTCACACACCACCCGAACACCCGTCGCAGTCATCTGATTTACGTCGAAGAACGAGGCCATGGCGAGGTTGTCTCGTCACTGTGCCTCATTCCCTGGACGTGGCGATTCGAGGACGTCGAGATCCGTGTCGGGGAAATGGGTATTGTTGGGACGCGAGAGGACTATCGTAACCGCGGTCTGATCCGGGCTCAGGTGAATCTATTCAAGCGCTGCCTGAATGATGCAGGGTGCCTACTGTCGAAGATTCAGGGAATACCATACTTCTACCGACAGTTTGGCTATGAGTACGCTCTGCCACTGGAGGGAGGATTGCGGCTAGAGTACCGAGATGTTCCAGATCAGCCAGTGGTCGAGGGCTACTCGGTTCGGCTCGCAACTGTCGAGGATGCCGCAGCGCTGAAGCAGCTCTACGACGAAGCGGCGAAGGGCCTGGATCTGACTGTGGCACGCGGTGTTGACATCTGGCACTATCTCTTGACCCAGACGTCTGGGACCGACACCGCCGCTGAGTTCTGGGTCGTTCTGGGCCCATCGGGACGAATTGAGGGCTACGTCAAAGTGCCCAAGCACCATTTCCACGACGAGCTGTTCGTCAATGAGGCGTCACGGTTGAGCTTCAATGCGGCGCTGGCTGTCTTCAGACATGTGGCACAACTGGGTCAAGAGCGGGGGACGCCCGGGATTCGGCTGAGCTTGCCAGAACAGAGTGTGCTGATGCGCATCGCGCGTGGCCTCGGGTGTCAGGATCTTGGCGCCTATGCCTGGCAGATTCATATACCTAGCCTGAGTGGCCTGCTGAGGGCGCTTGGACCAATTCTTGAGCGGCGTGTCAGTGACTCGCCATTTGCGGGACTGTCGCGTGATGTGACCTTCAGCACCTACCGAGAGACGGTGCTAATGCACTGGGTGGATGGTCGACTCGCCGGTGTGCACAGCACTTCGGGCTGCGATGGCGATGTTTGTCTTCGGGTTCCACCATTGCAGGCTGTTGTCGTGCTGCTGGGACATCGGACTGTGGGTGAACTGAAGGACGTCTATCCAGACGTGGGGGTCAGTTCGACATGGCGTGTTCTTGTCGACACATTGTTTCCCCGGGTCAATGCGTTTGTGTCCTATTCGATCTACTGATGGGTCAGCGAACCAACCGTCTGTCGCACCGGAGCGATTTGGGTGACTGGGCATTGCGAGCGACCAGAACCTGGCGTTGTCCTGACACCGGGGGTTTCAGGGGAGAGGATGGGTGAACGGGCTAGGTCATCGGGTGAAGATTGCCACTGGGAAGGATCGCTGGGTGAGTGTTCCTGTCATGGTCTTCCCGCTGATTGCTTTGACCATCTGCTGTGGCTGCTATACGGGCTGCCTGCTGTTGAATGGCGCGTTGATCGGTGCAGCGGTGGCGCCGGGACGAATCACGGACATCTCAGCTACGGGTGTGCCCATTGATGAGGCCAGCTTGCCCACAGTGACGAACACGGCTGAAGGTATTATGCTGACTCCGACGAGCACGCCAACCCGGTCATCGGTCGTCGTATGGCCGACTCCGCGTTCATCTCCGACCGTGAGCGCGACGAGCACAAGGGCCCCCAGTCCGCTGGTACTTCCCGAGGAACAGGCACTGCCCGATTCGACGATCCCGGCCACAACGGATGAGCCATCGGACCAGGCAACGGCGACGGTCGGTCAGACAGCACCAGGCGAAACCGAACAAGTCCCGACGTCGACTCTCGCTCCCACGCAAGCGGCAACGGCTACCGGTGAGCCAACGGTGACCATACCGTCTTCGCCCCTTGTGCCTACCCAGGGGGTTTCTGGGCCCCGTGTGCGCATTGTCTCAGTTGACAATGTAGCCGAGTGGGTCAGCCTGCAGAACGTTGGAAATGAAGCGCAGGATCTGGTGGGTTGGGTGTTGGTGAGCTCAAAGGGGGGCGAGACCTGTCCGCTCGAGGGAACCATCCAACCCGGCGTTACGTTGAGGGTGTGGACGCTGGTTCAGGACGCTGATCAAGGCGGGCACAACTGCGGTTTCGGAGTCCCGATCTGGGACGATGATGAGCCGGACGCAGCGATTCTGTACAATGCCAACGGACAGCGCGTGGACCGCTATCCAGCGTCGGAATGACGGTGAGGAGTCAATGGCTCAGTGTGTGTCGTGCGCTCGTGAGATTCCAGGTGATGCGCTGCTCTGTCCCTACTGTGGTCAGAGTGTGCACGCTGTGCTCGCTGCGCCTGCTGAGGAACCCGCGTGGAACCGGCCAACGAGGTGGCGGGAGTTGATCGGGCCTGGTCTGTTCTTCTCGATCTCACTGTGCTGCTGTCTGGCTGCTCTGGGTATGAACCTGTTCTACGATTCGCTTACACGCGAGGGGTGGGTTGTTTGGGACGATCGACCTTCGATCTACTTGCCGCGAATCTTTCGTGGTGGCGCTGATGAGATGGATTCCCATCCAACTGACGGGACACCAGGTGGTGATGCGTCGCTCGGTCGAATGACGGAGAAGAACTGAGCTCCATATACACAGATTGAACAGCGCTGAGTAGGCCAACGGTGCGAAAACACAATCGAGGAGGGAGTCTGTGAGAATCATACGATCGTTCATCTACACGATCATGCCATACGAGCGCGGTATCCAGGAGACACTGGGCAAGTACTCCGGATTCGTCCTGCCGGGTTTGGGGTTTCAGATTCCCATTGTGCACGTCATTCGTGTCCGTGATATCCGTGAGCACACGATGGATATCACACCACAGGCGGTCATCACGAAGGATAACGTTGAGATCCAGGTTGACGGTGTGATGTGGGTGCGGCCAGCGGCCGATGAGGAGTCGATCAAGAGAACATTCTACAACATCGACAACTGGAAACGCGCTATCGTGCAGCTCGCTATGACCAATCTGCGCCAGGAGTTCGGTGACCTGACGCTCGACGAGAGTCTGGTGGCGCGTGAGCGAATTGCGGACAACCTCCAGCGTGTGCTCAACCGATTCGCTGAGGAGTGGGGGCTTGCCGTGAGTAAGGTTGAGATCATGCTGATCGATCCTCCGGAAGACATCAAGCGCGCGATGCACAAGCAGAAGACTGCGGAGCAGGAGCGGCGTGCTATGCGTCTGTTGGCTACGGGAGAGTACGAAGCGGCGGAACAGCAGAAGAAAGCCACCATCCAGCGTGCGGAAGGCGAGCGCGAGGCCGCCATCAAGATCGCCGAGGGCAAGGCCAGGGCAATCGAGCTTGTCAATGAGGCAGCCCAACAGTACTTCCAAGGCAATGCGCAGGTGCTCAAGCAGTTGGAGATGACCGAAGCGGCGCTGCGTGAGAACTCCAAGGTTGTGCTTACAGAGCATGGAATTAGTCCGACGCTGTTGCTTGGTGAACTACCCGTGGCGTTCACGCCGAAGGAGAGGCAGTAGGCTCAGCGTGGCGGACGCCAGGCACTGTCACTGGGTCCTCATGGTCTGGGGGGTGGCTGGTTGTGAGAGGGAGCAAGCTGGATTGAACCTGTTGGCCTACTTGATGCAGGGTATTGGGTATGGCATGGCGGCGGTCGCGCAACCTGGTCCGTTTCAGGCTTATCTGATCGGGCAAGCGACGCGCCACGGATGGCGACGGACACTGCCAGCGGCGCTGGCGCCTCTGGTTAGCGACGGCCCGATGCTGGTGATCGTGCTACTCGTTCTCAACCAGATCCCACTGTCTGTGCAGCGTGTGCTATACGTGGCGGGCGGACTGTACGTGCTGTATCTTGCCTGGAACGCATTCCGTGGTTGGCGGACGTATGATGACAGTGAACCAGATTCCTCCAGTACCGGTACGGAGAGTCTGCGGCACGCTGCTCTCGTGAATGTGTTGAGTCCATCTCCTTATCTGTTCTGGAGCCTGGTGACGGGGCCGATTCTTATCGCCGGATGGCGGGAGACGCCGGCGAACGGGATAGGGTTCCTTGTGGGATTCTACCTGGCGATGATATTGGGGATGGGCACGGTGATACTGCTCTTCAGCTCAGCCAGTCGGTTGGGACGGCATTTCAGTCGGACTGTGCTTGGTGTGTCGGCGCTCCTACTCAGCGGGTTTGGGCTGTTCCAGATCGCTAAGGGGATCAGCGGGATGGGCTAGCTGCTCGACCGAGGCTTACCGCGAGATGCGGGCTACCAACAGGCGATAGACAAGACAAGAGCCGGGGGCACAGCGATCCCGGCTCTTTCCAAAAGGAGGACAAGAAGGAACAGCTTCCTGCTTAACTCTATTGTACCACATTCCGGTTTCGTTTCTGGACGCTTGCCCTACGAACGGTATACGCTGTCAGAGTCGGGAACGGGGTATTGGCATCCCAACGCGATTGGATGCTCGACGTGTCGCTTCGCAGTCCACTAAGACAGACTGCAAATGGATCACGCTCCTTCTTCGGATCGACGAATCTCCTGAGCCGCGTGGATCATGGCCAGGTAGCCATCGACGGGCACGTACTCGGGTATGGAGTTGCCTGAGCCCAGTGCGTATCCACACGCAGCATCACGGTACCGATGGCCCAGCTCGACAACGCGCGCCACTATGTCATCGGGCTTCTGCTTGCAGAGGACGTCCACGTCGATGCCTCCGACCAGCGCGATGCGATCAGAGTAATCGCTGATCCAGCGGTCGAAAGGTGCGATCACATCTTCGTTCGAGTGCTTGCCGTCGATCCCGGCAGTGATGGCTTCCTCCATCACCGCGAAGATGTTGCCGCGTGAATGCCAGAGGAATCGCTTGCCCGCGCGGTGTACGAGATCGATGACGCGCGAATACTCCGGGATCACGTGGCGGATCAACGTTGATGGGGCAAGCAAAGTTCCCGTCTTGAAGCCCAGATCGTCGCCGAAGCGACAGGCCGCGAAGTCATCCGCGTGGCGCTCCAGGAATCCGCGCCAGATCTCAACCATCAGGTCTCCGATGCGCCTGTACAGGTCAGCGAAAAGCTGTGGGTCGTCAACCTGCAAGTAGCACAGGTACTCAAATCCTACCAAGTCCTCACTGATCTCGAATACGCCGTTGCCGACGCCACCGATAGCTTTCATACCGGCGGGCAATTGCCTCCGCAGCGCACTGAATTGAGTGCTTGCCAGGGCCCAGTAGCGGTCGACAAGCTCGTCCCACGGATATCTCTCGAAGTCAGCGCGGGTCTGGATGGGGCCTGGGCGACCCCCACGGAGCGCACCGCTATCAGGTAGGATGCTTGTGATGCAGACCTCGAACGAGACGGTATCGTATGTCATCTCCCGGTAGAAGCGACAGTACTGACGGAAGAACTCATCGACATCAGCTTCATCACCGTGCACACACTCTGCAAACCTGGTGTCAAGCGCCAGCTCCATGAACTCAGGGTTGATCAGGTGTTCGTAGACGGGCAGGCGCTGGGGCCGTCGATTCTCCAAGACGGCGACCATATGGCGAAAGTCGGGTTCGAAGCTCATGCAGTCGACCTCCAATATGGGTTACGGGCTGAAATCGAGTAGAAGCCTATCGCTGGAAGTATACCTGACCGAGGGCCGGTGACAAGTGAAGCTCGTGCACGTTAGTGTCTTGAACGCCATATAACACGAGAGTCGGGGCCCCGAACCCCGACTCTCTACAGGAGGAGAAAAGAAATGAGCCACCTTACGCCTGACAATATCCTACCACAAGTCCACGCCTCAGCTGGACGCAAACCCTACGATCTCCATACGCGCGCGCTACGACGCCAACCGTACGGGCAGAGCCTGGGCGATTGCTGGGTCAATAGGCTTTCAGATCTCAGGCATCATCACCATCGGTTTCTTCAGACGGTGCAAACTTGAGCGCAACTGAGTTCATGCAATAGCGCAACCCGGTTGGCGGCGGACCGTCCTCGAAAACGTGGCCCAAATGCGCATTGCACCGGCTGCACAGGACCTCGGTGCGGCGCGTGAAGAGCTTGTAGTCTGGCCGAGTCATCACGTTCTCATCACGGATTGGAGCCCAAAAGCTGGGCCATCCGCTCCCTGAGTCGTACTTCTGTTCGGAGCTGAAGAGCGCCTGGCCGCAGTTGACGCATTTGTAGGTCCCCCGTGCCTTCAGGTTGTAGTACTCCCCGGAGAACGCTCGTTCGGTCCCACCTTCACGCGTGACGTGGTATTGATCGGGCGTCAAGATCGCCTTCCATTCCTCGTTGGTCTTCTTGATCTTCTCAGGCATGTGTGCCCTCCTCTGTGGTGAGGCCGCGATCTCAGAGGCTCCGAGGCCTCACCGGACAATACGTCCATTATACCAGCGGATCAGCCCATGACCATCTGGATATGATGGTCGCATCCGTCATCGCGTAGGTGGACTGCGTCTGGCGGTGCGCTGGCGCCGTCAACCTGGACCGACCGGATTCCCTGACAGACCGCTTCGGGATTCCTGACCTGAATGTGATAAGTACTGCCACCATATTGATATGCCACGGAGTACTCGGTCCAGTCCGAAGGAATACACGGCGAAATGGTGAGAGTGTCGGCTCTCCGGCGTATGCCGAGGATTGCTTCCAGCCCAAGCCGATACATCCACCCTGATGATCCGGTGTACCAAGTCCAACCGCCTCTGCCTGTGTGGGGAGGTGCTCCATAGACGTCGGCAGAGACGACGTACGGCTCAACACGGTACCGGTTTCGCTTGGCGACCGTGTCACTATGTTGGATAGGGTTCAGTAGGGAGAACAATCGACCTGCTAGATTCCCCTGATCCAGCGCGGCGAATGACCAGACGGTCCACATAGCTGCGTGGGTGTACTGCCCGCCATTTTCACGAATGCCAGGAGGATAGCCCTTGATGTATCCGGGGTCGCGCTGAGTACGGTCGAACGGCGGTGTGAACAATAACACCAGTCTATCATCCTCGCGCACAAGACGTTCGTAAACCGACGCCATCGCCTCTTCCGCTCGCTTAGGATCGGCAGCACCTGACAGCACAGCCCAAGACTGAGCGATGGCGTCAATCTGACATTCGTCGCTGGCGGCAGATCCTAGCGGACAGCCGTCATCGTAGGTTGCTCGGATGTACCACTGACCATCCCATGCGTTTGCGTTCAGGGCGTGTCTCAGGTCTTCGGCCTGTTGTCGCAGCCGAGTTGCACGCATATTCTCACCGAGCTGATCACACAGATCGGCAAAGCGCGACAGATTCGAGTACAGAAACCATCCCAACCACACGCTCTCGCCCTGGCCTCCGATGCCAACGCGGTTCATCCCGTCGTTCCAGTCGCCGTGTCCGATCAATGGCAGGCCTCGTTGGCTGGACGTGGTTCCACGCTCCAGAGCGCGAAGACAATGGTCAAATAGCGATGCCGGCTCTCCAAGGGCACTGTACTGGGCGTAGCGTTCGGCCTCATCAGGTCCAAGGGGATCAGCCTTCAGGAAAGAAATGCTCTCACCAAGGATCTCCGCATCTCCAGTGACCTCGATGTAGTGCGTCACGACGTATGGCAGCCACAGCAGATCGTCAGTCATTCGCGTGCGAACGCCACGACTTGCGGGCGGGTGCCACCAGTGGAGTACGTCGCCTTCTTCAAACTGGTGTTCTGCTGCGCGCAGGATATGCTCGCGCGTCAGATCCGGACGCGTGTGCAGCAATGCCAGGACATCCTGTAGCTGATCTCGATACCCGTATGCACCACTGGACTGATATAATGCAGAGCGTCCCCACAGGCGGCATGCGATGGTCTGGTAGAGAAGCCAGCGATTGAGCAACAGATCCGTGGCGCGATCGGGCGTGCTCACCTGTACACGACCCAAGTTCTCGTTCCAGAAGTCAGCAACCTGTTGCGCGGTTTGCCGCGCCCGGACGAGGTTGGCGTAGGTACGGGCAAGATGCACTGCCTCCGAGCGCCCTTCAGCCTGGCCCACCACAAAGACCACCTCGTGCGATTCACCCGGCGCGAGGTCGAGATGTACCTGGTACACGGCGCACGGGTCCAGTCCGGCTTCCACGGCGCCGCCCAGGCCAACGCGGTCCAGGGCGACGGGGTGTCGCAGGGTGCCTCTCAGCCCAAGGAATTCGGCGCGATCCGTTGTCACTCCGTGTGGCGAGTGGTCGGAAGCAACGAAGGCGACTTGTTGCCCGAAATCAGCATTGTAGGCATTTCGAGCCAGCAACGCGTTGGTGGCAGCGTCGAACTCAGAGACAATGTACTGCTGCGTCCCGCTGCGCGATGGCCCGAGGACCCACTCGGCGTAGTACGTCACGGTAATTCGGCGTACGCGGTCCGACTGGTTTGTCAGAGTAAGACGAGCAATCTTGACTGGGGCGTCTGGTGCGACACATAGGTGCACGTTCTGCTGCAGCTCGTGGCTGTGATGAACGAAGCTCGTCGATCCAGCACTGTGGCGAATCAGGTATGGGGCATCTGCTGGTGCGGGCAGGGGCGTCGGCGACCAGATCTCGACCGTCTCCTCGTCACGGATGTAGATCGCCTCGCTCGGCATATCACTGACAGGATCGTTCCGCCATGTGGTGAGTCTGTTCTCGCCGCTGTTGAACGCCCACGTGTAACCCCCTCCCGACTCCGAAACCAGGAAGCCAAATTCTGGATTGGCGATTACATTGATCCACGGGGCTGGAGTATGTGCGCCCGGCTCCAGGTAGATCATGTACTCAGTACCGTCGGGGGAGAACCCTCCGAGACCGTTGTCGAAGATGAGGTCGGCTGGCCGCTGAAGCGCATATGAGGTCCCCGCCTCTCTCGAGGGGGAGGGAGGACGTGTCGGCGCCAGCGCGGGGAGGGTGGCAGGCGGTTGAAGTACGCCCCGGAGGTGATCCGCGAGCGTCTTACGTTCCCCATCCAGAATCGCGCGGGCGGTTGTCTCCAGCAGCGCACGTTCGTCCGGCCGGAGCTGCGCTGCTGTGACGATGAAGATGCCGCCATGCTGTCCCAGCCGGGCCTCCGTCTTTGTCCGCTGAAGTACACGCCGGATCTCGCCCCGAAACTCCTGAGCGTATCCCTCCTCTCGCTCGTTGAGGATGACCAAGTCGATCTCCACTGAGCGTGCGCGCCAGTAGCAATGCGCTGTAAGTGCCTCGCGAAGCAGATCAAGATGATCGCGAGTGCGAACCCGTACGAGGAGGATCGGATAGTCGCCGGAGATCCCGTGTGTCCATAGTCCTGACTGCCACAGGGTATTCTTGGTCAGCGTCTCTGGCGTCGCACGGAGTGCTGCAGTGGGATACAGCAGCGCGGAGAGCAACTGCTCTACGGTCTGGAGTTGGGGCGTTGGCAACTGCAGGCGATGGAGCTCGATCTTGCTCTGTCCCTCAGCTTCCTCGAAGGCCTGAGTCACCTGTGTCCAGGACTGGAAACGACGCACAGGCGTCAGTGCGGTCGTTCGGTCGCGCGCGGCTGTCATGACTGTTGCGATCCTTGCTTCACCATAGGGTGCAAGTTCCAACTCGCAGTGCGAGACCACAACTGGGTCCAGGGTGGCGCCGGTTGCTGAGGTGAGCACTATGCCGTCTCCCATGAGGGCGACTGGGCATGATGCGTCGCTTCCTCTGCCGATGAAACGAGCCCGGTCTGTCTCGAACAGCCCGAGTGAGGGCGCCTCTGCATCCTCCAGGACCAAGCTGTAGGCTAAGAACACCGGATCGTCGTCCGATGATCGCGGCCTCCGCCGATAGACAAGAGCACCTGCCTCTGGAACACTCTCGCTCTCAATGAAGAGCTTGTTGAAGGCAGGGTGGCGCTCATCCAGACTCATCGGGGCCAAAGCCAACTCGGCATAGCTGACGAGCGAGATACGCCGAGTCCGATCGCTCTGGTTCGCAATAGTGATGCGTCTGATCTCGGTATCGGATCCAGTGGCCACCGTCACGTCAATACGAACCGCGATATCGCGGAATCGAGACCGCAATTCAGCAGCGTGAGGATGGAAGATAGTGGACCGCTCAACGCCCTG
>JAAZAN010000180.1 GCA_012514315.1 Chloroflexota bacterium | reverse complement strand
TCCCGACGCTGGCCCAGTGGCACCAGCCCCAATGGGCGCACCTGGGGCCGGGCAGGACGATCGAAGACTGGGTGGCCACATTCCAGAAGCACCTGCTCCGGCGCAGCGTACCATCCACCTTCGTCGCATTGGCAGGCGGAGTATTGCTCGGATCAGCAGCCATCATCGCCTACGACCTGGAATCCCGGCGGGATCTGTCGCCGTGGCTTGCCTGCGTACTTGTCGCGCCTGAGCATCGTGGCAAAGGCATCGGGACCGCGCTCGTCAAGCGCACGGTCATCGAGGCCCGGGACCTGGGCTTCCCCAGACTCTATCTCTACACGGTCGATCGCGAGGGCTTCTACGCCCGGATGGGCTGGTCCGTCGTCGAGCGCACGACGCACCTGGAGTATGACATCGTGGTGATGGAGATCGACACGGCGGCCCCTGAGGAGTAGGGCGCTTCGCGAAGCGCCCCTGCGGCGCGGGGCGTCCACGTTCTGAGCCGGTTCTAACAATCTGGAGCGTAGGCTACCTGACCCAAAGATGACTCGGGCAAGCAGCGTTACAGAGTACGGTTGTCACGGATCGGCGCGCTGCAAGCAGAACACAGTGTTACGTCCAGCCATATTCGTAGCCGGCTGCGTACATCGCGACGACGTTCTCGGCGGGCCCGACGTCCTGGATATTGTGGCATGGAGCTATGATGTAGCCACCGCCTGCGCCAAGGATTCGCAGGTTGTCCCGTACCTCCTGACGCACTTCGTCGACCGTGCCAAAGGGCAGCGTGTACTGGTTATCCATTGCCCCGTGGAAGATGAGCTTATCTCCAAAGTCCTGTTTGAGCCCCTCCCGCTCCATGCCCTTCGAGCGCCACTGGATGGGGTTCAATATATTGATACCCGCTTCGATCAACGAAGGAAGAATGCGTCGGCAGTTACCGTCGTCATGGTGGAAGACAAAGGCGCCGCCTTCGTGGGCCAGGTCCATCATGCGCTTCATGCGGGGAAGCGGGTAGGTGTTGATGTGCTTTGGCGAGTACAGGAGGTTATCCTGGCCACCCAAGTCCTCGGCGACGTAACTGAGCATCACCTTGTCGGGGATCTGTTCATAGATGCGGCAGGTGTTCTCGTACGCCAGGTCAAATAGCTTGTCCAGAATGTAATGGACTATCTCGGGGTTGAGGGCTAGGTCCACGAACCCCTGCTCCTCACCGCGTAGGTATTTGTAGAAGAGGAATGGTTCTGAGCCGCCACCCTGAATCGGATGGTCCTCCCAGCCCTTGATCTGATCGGCGATACCGCTGTAATCCCACCAGTCGGGGCTTGGCCACGTATAGTTGCTTTCGATTTCCTCCACCGATGTGTACTTTTCGAGAGGGCTGTAGACGGGCAGATCGTGATCCGCGGTGCCATATTCCGTCATCTTGTAGCGGACGCCATAGATATCGGTGTCCGGTGCTGGTGCTGGTGGACCAATGTAGCGCGGACCGACGTGGATGACGAAATCCACGTGGAGCTGGTCGAGCGCCGTTCGCAGCAACCGGTATGCTGCCTCTCTGCGGGGCGAAGATGAAAGCAAGTCCGCCGTGATCTGGTGCTCGCTCAAACTGCCAAGACCCAGGTGCTTGATCAGCTTGGCTGACGCCTCGGGAGTTGCCCAGTAGTCCATGGGCACGCGGTCCGGCGTCTGACGTGTAAGCACTGCGAGCCAGCGCTCGCGGGAAGTCATCGTTTCCTTAGGCATTTGCATTCCTCCCGGGCAAAACCTGATGGGTTCACTTGCCACCATAGTATACCAGTCGCCCCGACACCTTGAACAGGATGGCTGTGAAGATGATGATGATTATAAACAGCACCCATGCCTGTGCAGATGCGTAGCCCATATTGAAAAAGCGGAAGGCGGTCTGCCACAGGTAGATCGACATCATCATTGTCGAATCAGCTGGGCTGCCGCTTCCGCCGGTCATCACGTGAACCTCGGTGAAGAATTGGAAGGCGCCGATCAAGCCGGTGATGACATTGAAGAGAATGATGGGACTGATCATGGGGAGCGTAACATGCCAGATCTGCTGCAGTTTGTTGGCGCCATCTAGCTGGACGGCCTCGACCAACTCGCGCGGCACATCCTGGAGCGCAGCCAGGTAGATGACGACAGCGCCGCCGACACCCCACAAGCTCATCAGAATCAGAGCTGGTTTTGCCCAGACAGGGCTCCCCATCCAACCCGGGCCACGGATACCAACGAGGTCTAGCACAAAGTTAATGATCCCATTGCGAGGGTTAAACATCCAGAGCCAGACAAGCGATGTTGCGACGACAGGCGTGATACTTGGCAGGTAATATATCGTCCTGAACACGGAGAGCCCGCGGACTTTCATGTTCAGCACCATGGCCAACACGATGCCAGAGAGCGTCGCCAGGGGGACAGCGAAGATGGCATAGTAGAAGCTGTTGTACAGGGCATTCAGAAAGCGTGGATCCTGCACTAGCTTGGCGAAGTTGCTGAGCCCAATGAACTTCGGCGTCTCTAGGGCAGGGTAGAACGTGAAACTGAAATAGAGCGAGGCAAAGAACGGATAGAGCTGGAATATAGCGAATCCCACTATCCAGGGCGAGATGAACAGAAGTCCTGTGATCAGTCTGCGCTGCTGCTTTCTCGTTAATGCTCGGCGTGCCTTGAACAGTGACATAGTGTGTCGCCTCCCTGCTGATTCCGAGTG
>JAAZAN010000179.1 GCA_012514315.1 Chloroflexota bacterium | reverse complement strand
TCATCCTCGACGATGACGCGGGCGCCGTACTGCTGTTGTTGGCCGAGCGTGGGTTGCCCACGACGATCATCCCCATGCCGCTGACGGGCGGGACAACGCCGATGTCGCTGGCGGCTAACGTGGCGATATGCAACGCCGAGGTCCTGGGCGTGGCCACGGCAGTACGCTGCGCTTGCCCGACCGCCTGGGTGGCCGGCGGTGTCATCAGTGGGATTATGGATATGTCCACAGGGGGCGCCAGTTTCTCAGCGCCTGAGGCCATCCTGCAGGATCTGGGGATCGCCGAACTGCACGAGCGGCGATACGGATTCGATTTCCTGATCGGTGGGTACACCGATGCCAAGTATCCCGGCGTCCAGTCTGTAGTTGAAAAGCTGGCCCGTTTCTGGGCGGCATACCGTTCGGGCCGGGTGAACTACCCTGTGGGACTGGTCAAGAGCGGCAAGGCGTTCTCGGCCGAGCAGGCGCTGCTCGATCTGGAGGTCGCACGCTGGATCCACGAATTTGGGAAGGGCATCGAGGTCGGTCCCGATACCATCTGTCTGGACCTGATACGCCAGCAAGGCATCGGAGGCAACTTCGTCGGCGAGACGCACACGGCCACGAACATGCGCAAAGCCGTGTGGTATCCGAGGCTATTCGACCGGACACTGCCAGCGGGCCTGGGCACGGACCGGCAGAACGACATGATGAACCGGGCTCACGAGCAGTATATGAAAGTGTTACGCTCGGCGGATTACGAGATCGACGCCGACGGGCGACACGCGATTGATGACATTGTCCGCTGCGCCGAACGCACTCTGGCCCGCTGACGACAACGGTTCGCACGGTTCCAGGAGACGCCTGACACTCGCTGAGCGCGGTCAGCAACCCAGTGTCGGGCGTCTCTCTGCGTACCGGCGCCATACCGTTGGATGTTGAAATAAAACCGGTACTTTTTACATGAGTTTGTTAGCAGAAACATGCAGTAATAGCCGCTATTGTACGGTGATAAATAATGTAAGCGGAGGGCTGAATATGCAGGACTTTACAGTCGAAGAGTTGAGTGAAGCGCATCGCGCCTTGCTGTCCACACTCCACAAGTGTGAGAAGATGGATGCCACGAAGCTAGGCAAGTCGCAGCAGACCCTTCTTGAACGGCGAATTGCCGCCCTGAAGGTTGCGCTGACCTTGATTGAGAGAGAACAAAGTCAAAAAGAACAGGGAGATAAATCGTTATGAAACCGAGAATATTTACGACTGCGTTTTCTAGCGTCTATCCGCTACTCGTCCAAAAGGCGGAGCGCAAAGGGCGCACTAAATCCGAGGTTGATGCTGTGATCTGTTGGCTGACGGGGTATGACGATTCTGGTTTGCAAGCGCAAATTGTGAAGAACATCAATTACGAAACCTTCTTTAGCGAAGCTCCGCAGATAAACCCGAACGCCGCTAAAATTTCAGGTGTGATTTGTGGGCATCGCGTCGAGAAAATTGAAGATCCGCTTATGCAGAAGATTCGGAGGGTGTGGAATAAGGGCATTGATCAAGGCGTAGGGGGCAGGTTGGGTGGTGCAGATGGTGTATGTGCGAGTTGTCAGCTGGTGCCGTAGGTCGGTCAGCCTGTTGTGCAGGGCCGCGAAGGCCTTTCCTCACCCCTTTCTGATTTCCAGGCGCACTTCTCCCCAGGTCAAGCACCGCTCCAGGCCCGTCCCTTGAACGACACACCAGTCAGTAGCTTGACCAGCCGTTTCAGATTCAGTACGATCGCGGTCAAGTTGGCCTGGATCGCGTACCGCAGCCAGCCGATGTAGCGACAGTGACGCAGTCCATGGTTGAGCTTGGCCTCACCGAACTTGCGCTCGATCTTGTAGCGCTCTCGCTGCCCCTGTTGGTAGGCCGGGCTGCCCAGTAGATCGAACCACACCTGCTTGTGCTCGTCCTTCTTCCGCGTCCGATACGCATTCAGCTTGATGGCGGAGTGCAGCCCTAAGTGCTCCAGCAAGTAGTGATTGTCACTGTCATCATATCCCCGATCCGCCGCGTAGGTCTCTACCTTCACCCCGTGTGCCTGATCTCGGGCCACCAGCTGCGCGAACTGGTGCCCGTCGTGCCCGTTGCCTGCCATCACCACCACACTCGTGATCATCTCGGCTTGTGCGTTGAGGCTGGTGTGCGCCTTGTATCCGTAGAAGTGTTCCCGCTGCTCGTGCATCTTCCCGCTCTCATCCCGCACCCGCCGTGTGTGCTTCACTCCCCACCGCGCTCCCTCATCCCGCGGTGGCTTCCCCTCACGCTTCTGCCGTCGCTCATCTTTCTTCACATTGACGTGCGCCAGTGTGTGCGTGCTGTCCACCACCTGAATCGACCCAAACGCCACCCCACGCTCCTGTGCTTGCCGCACCACCTCCGCCAGCAACTGCCTCAGTTTCCGCTCCCCGCGATGATCCGGCGCTTGAACGCTGTCAACGTCGAGTGATCCGGCCCGCTCTCATCCACCGCCAGCTCCAGAAAACACTTCGCCGACAGGCTGTCATTCACGAAAACCTCTGTCTGCCGCTCCGATAGATCGTACAGGTAGGATAGCACCAACATCTTCAGAATCACCCCCGGCTCGTACGGTGGGCGCCCCACCTCGCCCGCACCGCGATACAGGCCGATCAGCAGCACCGTGAATGCGTGCCAGTCAACCAACGCGTCCATCTGCCGCAGAAAATGATCCTGCGGTACTGCCCGCTCGAACACCAGCTCGCCAAAGAACGATGACCCTCCCAGTCGCTTGTACCGTCGCTGCCCCATTGTGCCCTCCCACTCACGAATGCGTCTATCATACCGCACTCCATGGGTTTTTCAACACCCTCCACACCGCGCTTTGCCGCCTTGTGCGAGTGTGTTATAATGCGCGGTTGGTGGATTCGATTCCCGAAGCGAGGAGCGTATGGACAGAGAAAAACCATTGTGGCATTGCCGTACCGTGGCCGAAGCAGCCGATGCGCTCGGCACCGACATCGAACAAGGACTCTCCGCAGCCGAAGCTACATCTCGGCTGGCCAAGTATGGGCGCAACGAACTCGCGGAGAGACCCCGCCCGACCTTCTTCCAGCTGCTGCTGAGCCAGTTCGACAACTTCGTCATCATCATCCTGCTGGTGGCCGCAGTCCTCTCCATGCTGTTGGGGGAATGGATTGAGGCCGCAGCGATCATGGCGATCGTCATCCTGAACGCAGTGCTTGGTGTGATCCAGGAGAGCAAGGCGGAGGAAGCACTGGCCGCGCTCAAGAAGATGTCGGCGCCTGAGGCGCACATTCTGCGCGGCGGCCATCGCATCACCATACCCGTCAGCGAGCTCGTGCCAGGCGATATCGTTTTCCTGGAAGCGGGCAACTATGTACCTGCTGATATGCGGTTGGTCGAGAGCGTGAACCTGCGAATTGATGAGGCCTCCTTCACCGGGGAGTCCGTACCAGTCGAGAAACGCGCCCAGCTCATCCTGACCGAGGATGCGACTCAGGGGGATCGCCTCAACCGCGCCTATATGGGCACAACCGTGACCTACGGGCGTGGGGCCGGTATCGTGACCGAGACCGGTATGCAGACAGAGATTGGCCACATCGCTGAGATGATCCAGTCGTACGAGGAGGAGCAGACTCCTTTGCAGGCCCGGTTGGATCAACTGGGACACTGGCTGGGCTGGGGATCGCTGGCGCTGTGTGGCATTGTGTTCATCGTCGAGATCCTGCAGGAGACTGACGTCTCGATCATCACAAGCCAGGGATTCATACCCTATGTACGGCTGATGCAGCAGGAAATCATCGACATGTTCATCATCGCGGTGAGCCTGGCGATCGCCGCGGTCCCAGAGGGATTGCCGGCGGTGGTGACAATCTGTCTCGCGCTGGGGATGCGTGAGATGGTTCAGCGCCATGCACTGATCCGCCGACTTCCCGCGGTCGAGACGCTGGGTAGCGCCAATGTGATCTGCTCCGACAAGACAGGCACGCTGACGCAGAACGAGATGATGGCTGTACGGCTGTACGTGGCCAACTACCGGCTCGACATCGCTGGAGAGGGGTACAAGCCTGAAGGGCAGTTCAGTCACTACGGTGAGCCAGCCAATCCACAGGACAACAACGAGATCATGACGCTCCTCAAGGGAGGTCTGCTGTGCTCCGACGCCCGACTGGAACTGATGGAGGACGGGAACAACGGCAAGCAATACCGCATGATCGGCGATCCAACTGAAGGCGCCTTCGTCGTCGCGGCCGCGAAGGCCGGTCTGTGGCGAGAGGAGATGGAACGTCAGTACCCGCGACTGGCAGAAGTGCCCTTCGACAGCGACCGGAAGCGCATGAGCACCATCCACCGGAGCAGTGCTGAGGAGATTGATGACGCCGACTATATGGCATACGTCAAGGGCGCTCCTGACGTCATGTTGGATCTGTGCGATACCATACTCGAGGACGGCCGACAGGTCGAGCTGACAGCCGCACGACGCGAACACATCGGGAACGTCATCCGCGACCTGGCCAAAGGGGGGCTGCGTGTGCTGGCCGTGGCGTGCCGTCACGTGAACTCGATTCCCGAGCAGCCAACGGCCGAGGACATCGAACGGAACCTCACTATGGTCGGCCTGATCGCTATGTCCGATCCTGCACGGCCTGAGGTGGCCCCGGCAATCGCGAAGGCCCGCAGGGCAGGCATTCGCACTGTGATGATTACGGGCGATTACCCCGACACGGCACGCGCCATCGCACAGGAGATCGGACTGATGCGATCTGGCGGCGAGGTCGCGACCGGCGTAGAGCTCAACGCGATGTCCGAGGAGACGTTGATCGAAAAGGCAGAGGATATCGACGTCTTCGCCCGCGTCTCGCCGGAGCACAAGGTGCGGATCGTGGAGGCGCTCAAGGCCCGTGACTACGTGGTGGCGATGACGGGCGACGGCGTCAACGACGCACCGGCGCTCAAACGCGCGTCAATCGGCGTTGCGATGGGTATCACGGGTACGGACGTCTCCAAGGAAACGGCGGATATGGTGCTGACCGATGACAACTACGCATCCATCGTGTCGGCGGTCGAGCAAGGGCGGATTATCTACTCCAATATCCGCAAGTTCGTGTTCTTCCTGCTCTCGTGCAATATGGCCGAGATCATGGTTATCTTCCTGGCGGCGGTCTTCGGTTCAGGCACGCCGTTGACGGCCCTGCAGCTTCTGTGGCTCAATCTGCTGACCGACGGCGCGCCAGCGTTGGCGTTGGGACTGGAGAAGGGTGATCCCGACATAATGGAGCAGCCGCCCAGGCCAGTGCGCGAGCCGATCATCAACCGGTCGATGGTCATGGGCATCGTGATCCAGACGATCGCGATCACCAGTGTGGTTCTCGCGGCCTACTACATCGGATTGCAGTGGTATCCGGCTGACATCACGTGGGCGCAGACGATGGCGTTCCTCACACTGTCAGCATCCGAGCTAGTGCGGGCCTACACCACCCGGTCGGAGAGGATCTCGATATTCAAGTTAGGAGTCTTCAGCAACAAGTACATGCAGTATGCTGTGATCCTGTCACTCTTCCTGTTGCTCTCGGTCGTCTACATCCCGTTCTTCCAGACGATCTTCGACACGCAACCTCTGGGGCTCAATGAGTGGTCGGTTGTCCTACCCCTGCTGCTTGTCCCGTCCGTTGCGGCTGAGATCACCAAGGCAGTGCAGCGCAAGGTCGAGCGCAGGCCGGTCGTCGCAGCAACCGCATCAGGTTAGACCCAACAAACACACAGATGATCAGACTGAGGCGGCCAACCAAGTTGGCCGCCTCAGTTGCTTCCACGAATATGGCGCCTGTCCTCTGCTCTGTCCGTTCCTCACCACAAACATTGTAGCAGACACACTCTGCCGCACAACTTGAATTTGCTCCACGTTCTGGTAAAATAGAATGCCTTCCCATGTCATCACGAATGGACTGCAGCCTGCATCGATCTGAGAGGACTCGATCAGGTAATAAAGAGAGGTTGAGATGTTCAGAGAAAGGATACAATCTAGATACGGAGAGCTCACGCCCAGCTTCCGCAGACTGGCTGACTTCTTGCTCCAAGACCAATTAGATGCCGCTTTCATGACTGCAACTGAGATGGCTCACCACCTCGATGTGGATGCCGCAACCGTCGTTCGGTTTGCACAGACATTAGGTTACTCCGGATTTCGGCAATTGATCAAAGAGGTCCAACGCATTGTCAAATCGGAGCTCCTGGCCTCGTACAGTCCAACGCTGACAGCAGTAGATGACGCAGGGCTCCTCCGCAATCTACTGGAGAATGAGCGCCACAACCTCGGTCTGGCGCAGGCTCGCGTGACTTCGCAGGCCAACAGCATCTTGCCGATGCTGGCTGAGGCGAAGAGGATCTGGGTGGTGGGCCAGGGCAAGAGCGCTGACATCGCCGCGCTGTGTGCTGCCACACTGCGCGAAGTCGGATTGCCTGCTGCCTCCCTCGCAGCCGATCCAGTGACCGCCGCCGACAGCCTGATGGACCCGGGTCCGGACACTGTCGTCATCGGATTCGCGCTGACCGGAATGGAACTGGACGTAGCCAACGTCGTCACTCTGGCGCGCAGCCGAGGCGCGCGTACATTGGCGCTCAGCGCCTCGGAGACAGCCGGCGTGGTCCTTGCAGCGGAGACCTCCATCGTGTGTCCTGGTCGAACACATACTCAGGTGTCATCCTTTGCAGGGTTGGCCGCCATCAGCGGTGCTCTGGCTGCCGCCTACGCCGCCCGTCATCCTGAGAAGGTCACCATGTTGCAGGAGGCGCGCCGTGATAGCTATCGCAGCCTCGTAGAGCTGCGGGCAGAAAGCGTCTCAAGGGTCAACGTTGAGGAACTGTGGCGTCAGTTCTGACCAGTTCGGGCCAGTGCTCCAAGGTGTGATCCAGGGCTGGGCGGGGCCCCACGATCTGGCAGACATGATGTAAGCACAGCACGGACTCCTGCCAGACCGCCCTGGAGCAGAGCCGTGCGCCGGCATCGACTACCCATATGACCAAGGATCACATTCTGGCGATTGACTGCGGAACGCAGTCAGTACGGGCGTTACTCTTCGATCTACAAGGGCGCCTTGTGCACAAGGTGCTCGTGCCAATCCGACCCTATTTCTCGGAACAGCCCGGATGGGCTGAACAACACCCCTGCTACTTCTGGGAGAAGCTCTGCGTTGCCTGCCAGCGCCTATGGGACGAATCCCGTGTACCGAAGGAGGCGGTTGCCGGCGTTGGCCTTACCACGCAGCGGGCCACAATGGTCAACGTAGACCAATCCGGGAATCCGCTGCGCCCGGCTATCGTCTGGTTGGATCAACGCAGGACAGAGGGACTCAAGAGCATCGGTGGTTGGTGGGGGCTGGCGTTTCGACTGGTGGGCATGACCGAAACCGTGTCCTATTTTCAGGCTGAAGCTGAGGCGAACTGGATCCGCACACACCAACCCGAAGTCTGGGAGAAGACGCACAAGTACCTATTTCTCTCCGGCTATCTGGTCCATCGACTCGTCGGGCGATTCGTCGACAGCATAGGCAGCCAGGTAGGTTATGTGCCATTCGACTATAAACACCTGACGTGGGCTAAAGACTCTGACTGGAAGTGGCAAACGGTTCCTATGGGACGCGAGATACTGCCCAGCCTCGTTCCACCGACGGAGCAATTGGGAGAGATCACCCGTCAGGCCTCGGAGGATACGGGGATACCTGCAGGTCTGCCCCTGATGGCGGCCGCTGCTGACAAAGCGTGTGAAGTCATCGGTGCAGGGTGTATCGTCCCTCAGATCGCGTGCCTCTCCTATGGAACGACCGCCACAGTGAATACGACGAGCCAGCGCTATGTTGAGGTCATCCCCCTGATACCGCCTTATCCGAGCGCCATTCCCAACGCCCACAACCTGGAGGTCCAGATCTACCGGGGTTACTGGATGGTGAGTTGGTTCAAGCAAGAATTCGGCTTGCGCGAGGAGACACTGGCCAATGAGTGCGGATGCGCGCCAGAGGATCTGTTCGATCTCTTGACGGAGGAGGCTCCGCCGGGATCGATGGGCCTGATTCTGCAGCCATACTGGTCACCGGGGCTGAAGTCGCCAGGGCCTGAGGCGAAAGGCGCGATTATCGGGTTCGGCGATGTACACACACGAGCTCACGTCTACCGGTCGATCCTCGAAGGGCTGGCGTACGCCTTGCGCGAAGGGCTGGAGCGTACGGAGCGCAGGTTGAACACGACTGTGAGAGAAGTTCGGGTATCGGGCGGGGGATCGCAGTCCGATGCCGCTATGCAGATCACGGCCGACATCTTCAACCTGCCAGCGAGCCGTCCACACATCTACGAGACCTCGGGATTGGGTGCAGCTATGGACGTGGCCGTCGGTCTTGGTCTTCATGCCGATTTCGACACCGCTGTGCGCGAGATGACGCGAATCAGCCGCACGTTTCTGCCCAGGTCGGATATGCATGAGATCTATGAGGGGCTGTACCAGCGGGTGTATCTCCAGATGTACCGGCAATTGCAGCCACTCTACGAGGAGATTCGCCGCATCACGAACTACCCTCCGAAGTAGATCAGCGCGGGTATGGAGAGGGACGCGATGAGATTCCCACGCCGCAGCGGCATTCTGCTGCATCCGACATCACTGCCCGGGAGATTCGGCATTGGCGACCTGGGCGACGCGGCATACCGATTCATCGATTTTCTGGCGTCGGCCGGTCAGTCTTGCTGGCAGGTACTGCCACTCAGCCCAACGGGCTACGCTGATTCGCCATATCAGGGCCTGTCGGCTTTCGCTGGCAATCCCCTTCTGATCAGTCCCGATAAGTTGCGACAGACCGGGCATCTTCAGGACGCCGATCTGGCCGAGGTCCCAAGCTTTCCGGACAGCCACGTGGATTTCGGCGCCGTCATTCCATACAAGACGATGCTCTTGAACCGGGCCTACAGTCATTTCCGGGCCGCAGCCTCACCGTATCAACGGGAGGCTTTCGCAAGTTTCTGCGCCACGCAGGCGAGTTGGCTGGAAGACTTCGCACTGTTCCTAGCGCTCAAGGAATCCCACGGGCTGCGTCCGTGGCACGAGTGGGAGCCGGAACTCGCACATCGCGACCCGTGCGCACTACAGCACGCACGCACCGCACTCGATCATTCCATAGAGAGCCAGAAATATCGGCAGTGGGTGTTCTTCGACCAATGGCTGGCGCTCAAGCGGTACGCCAATGAGCGAGGCGTGTACATCATCGGTGATATCCCGATCTTCGTCGCGATGGACAGCGCCGACGTCTGGGCGCACACAGACCTGTTCTATTTCGACGAGAAGCTCAAACCCACCGTGGTCTCCGGAGTGCCTCCGGACTACTTCAGCGCAACAGGACAGCTCTGGGGCCACCCTCTCTACCGTTGGGATGCTATGGGAGAGACTGATTATCGGTGGTGGATCGATCGGTTCCGGATGGCTTTCACACAGGCTGACGTGGTGCGAATCGACCATTTTCGAGGGTTCTACAACTACTGGGAAATTCCAGCGGGAGAGACGACGGCGATGCATGGCCGCTGGCGATACGGGCCCGGGGCCCGGTTCTTTCACGCGGTTACCGATGCGTTGGGCCAGGTGGCGATCATCGCTGAGGACCTGGGGGAGTTTGACGCGGAGTCCCGTCGCGGTGTGACCGATCTACAGAACGCATTCGGCTATCCGCCCATGAAGGTGCTTCAGTTTGCGTTTGGCGGAGGACCCGGCAATGCGTATCTGCCGCACAACTTCGAACCCGACTGCATCGTCTATACGGGCACACACGACAACGATACCTGCGTGGGGTGGTTCCAGGCGACAGCCAGCGCGAGCGCGCGGGAGCACGTCCGCCAGTACCTCGGAGACGGGACAGACGACATTAGCTGGCGCCTGATTCGCCTGGCGTGGGCATCGGTCGCCCGCACCGCGATGACCACCGCACAGGATCTTCTGAGTCTGAGCCACGAGGCCCGCATGAACGTCCCTGGGACAGTGGGCCAACCCAACTGGTGTTGGCGGCGCCCTCCGGATAGCCTCAACGCAGGCATTGCACAGCGTCTGGCCACACTGACGCAGCTCTACGGACGGGCGCCGTAGAGCTCCACGACGATCACGACCGACGTCCGACCCGC
>JAAZAN010000178.1 GCA_012514315.1 Chloroflexota bacterium | reverse complement strand
CTACCAGACACTGCTGCGCTCGGTTGGCGAGATCGCGCGGCATGCCGAAGGGGAGGGCGTCTTCCTTGCGTTGGAGACCGGTCAGGAGAAAGCCGAGGATCTGCTGCAGTTCGTGGAGACGGTGGGCAACCCGTATCTGAAGGTGAACTACGATCCTTGTAATTTGATGCAGTTTGGCTCGCGGGAGGACACGATCGCGGGTGTGGAGGTCCTCAAGGATCACATCGTCCACACGCATGCTAAGGACTGGAATCCGGAGACGCGGCGGGCGACCTGTGGGCAAGGCCTCGTGCCATGGGACGAATACATTGCTGCGCTCCAGGCCATCGGATACAACGGCGTGTACGCGATCGAGGACGAGACCGGTGCTGAGGACATGCTCGGCTCGATCCGCGAGAGCTACGCATTCCTGACGCGGTACTGATCTAGATACCGGGCGCTACTTGAACACGCTCAGGTAGCGCCCGGCGCAATCCTATCTCCATCTACCCTTCGCGTTGCCGACGGACGAACACGAACACCGTCAACACCAGCCCGATTGCCGTGACGACACCGGCCTGCAGCAGCATCGGCCGGAACACTTCCGCCAGAAGTCGGTTCACCGACCGTATGGCCTCCTGTACGATGATCTCCGGTGCCATCCAGAGCAGTCGCCCAGCCAGGAGCCCGCCGATCGTGCCGCGCAGGACCAGTGCAACGACCAACGTCAGCGCACCGCCGATCAACAGGGGCACGCCCCACCAGCGGGCCAACGCGTCCAGCGTGCGCACCTTGAGCAGCAGGATCAGCAGGAGCAGGGCCAAGGGAAATGCCCAGGTGATGCTCATCACAGTGCGGAGCAGGCGTAGTTGCTGTTTCAGCACGAGCACCTGCAGGTTCACCGGGCTGGCGCTGGCCGCCGTGAGCTCGCTGGTCAGCGCGAAGCTGTCGGGTACCGCCGCTACTACGTCGGACAACGCATCCACGTAGTCGCTGAACTGGTCCTCATGCCAGGGGTCCGGGAACTGACAGAGGTTGTAGAGTACCTCGGTTCCGGCCGGCGCCGCATCCAACCGCACCTGGAAATCCACGATTTGATCGTCGGTACAGGGCGGGAGCTTCCCGTAGGCGATGAGGATGCCGTTCACACCGTGTTCTGAGTCCACACGGGCCTTGAGCGGCTGCAGGTCGAAAGTGACCTGCGGGACCAAGTCGTCTGATCCGATCCAGGCGTAGGCGCCGTCCACCATCACGGAGACCCATGCGGCCAACATCTCGTCGGTCAACACCTCGGCCTTGATCCGCCGCCAGTCATCCCTATTCAGATAGGACATCAGCAGCACGATGTCGGGCTCGGTCACGCCAGTCAGCGCTTCGCCGGACTCTACACGCTGCTGCGCGCGGCGGTCGGAGAACCATTCCAGCGCGACGGGGATCAGGTCCGAGTTGACGACCTCATCGGTCAGCACACATTTGAGCAGCGGTGGATTGAACGCCACTCGACCGATGTCGAAGGCCAGCAGCGCCAGCGGCAGTACGACCACCAGCAGGATGGCGCAGATAACGGCCAGCGCCCGCACAAATCCTCCCCCACGCGGTTCCATTGACTCCCTCCGTTCTATTGGCATGTGTGGTCTGGACTATGGTCTGATTACTCGCCCGGCCAGTGTGTCTGTCGGCGCGCCATCCTGCAGCGCAACCTGACCGTTGACGATCACTGTTTGCATACCCTCGGCGTAGATCTGAGGTTTCAGGTACGTCGCCCGGGTGCGGAATGCCTCTTCGTTGAATACGGCGACGTCGGCCATCATCCCGGGGCGCAGCAGCCCTCGATCGAGCAGTCCGAAGCGTGTCGCAGGCATAGACGTCATCTTGCGGATGGCTTCCTCCAGCGACATCGTTCGTAGCTCGTGCACGTATGCGCCCAGTACACGCGGCGTCCACCCGAAGCTGTTGGGGTGGTTGATGATCTTCGAGAGCGGTCCGTGATCCTTGGACGTGAACCCGTCGGACGCGATGGAGAAGAGCGGGTCGGCGAGCCACTCGATGATGTCTCCCTCGGTGAAGAGCACGCCGTTGACCCAAACTTGTTCGTATCCCTCACCCTCATCCGCAAGGATGTCGTAGACGCAGTCGAACGGGTCTTCGCCAGTGGCCTGACCGATCTCGCGCAGGGTCATACCGACCCAGTTCACGTGAGCCTGGCTGGCCGTGAGCGTGATCTTGTCCCATTCGCGCCGGCTGAACATCATCCAGTAACGGTCCGACTGCGCGACTAGCCGCTCCCGTGTGGCCGGGTCTCGCAGTCGCGCCTGGACCTCATCCACAGTGCCTTGCGTCGCCCAGACGGGCAGGATCGCTGCCAGTAGCCCTGGTCCGACATTATAGGGGATCATGTCGCACTGCACATCCTGGCCCTGAGCCCGAGCCAGGCGCACGGCTTCCATCACGCGGTTCCAGGCGCGGGGAGCGCTGCCCGGTTTCGCGCTCAGGTGCGAGAGTTGCAGCGCTGCGCCGGTTTCGCGCGTCACACTCAGCGCCTCGTTCACCGATGCTTCGAAGTCCCGCGTCCGGTCGCGAACGTGCCAGGCGGTGGGTTTGCCTCGCTCTGCTGCCATCTGGCACATGTGCAGAAGCTCGTCTCGGCCTGCCAGGCGCCCCGGCATGAACTCCAGACCGAACGAGAGGCCCAGCGCGCCCGCGTCAAGAGACTCCGCCAAGAGGCGTTCCATCGTGGCTATCTCGGCAAGGTTGGGCGCGCGGTCGGCTGAGCCCATCGCCGCACGCCGAATCGCGCCGTGGGCTACCAGGTAACCGATGTTGATCGCTATGCCTTCGTCGATGCGGTCCAGCAGATCCCCGCAGGATGACCAGCTCACCGGCACTTCTGGCGTCAGGCTGTGCACCATCTTCTCGGTCACGGACCGGCTGATCTTAGTCACGGGGGCGAAACCGAGCCCGCAGTTGCCGACGATCTCGGTCGTGACGCCCTGGTAGACGCTGCTGGTCGCCTCGCGGTTTGCCAAGATGGTCTGGTCGCTGTGGGAATGGCAGTCGATGAACCCAGGACAGACGATCGCGTCCTGCGCGTCGATCGTCATGGCAGCCTCAGCGTTCGACAGGTTGCCGACGACCGTGATCCGATCGTGCTCAATGCCGACATCGGCTGGGAACCAGGGATTGCCGGTCCCATCGACGATCCGTCCGTTCCTTATCAGGATGTCGAACATCACTGCTCCTTGTCTACGAGTAATATTCCACGGTCGTCGCGAGTAGCACCTTCGCCAGGCGTTCCAGGTCGGCCGCGTCGCACCACTCGATATCTGCGTGCGCCTGCGATAGACCTACACCGTGCGCTACTGCCGGCACGTGGGCCCAGTTGATAAATTTGCCGTTGTCCGCCGCGAAGAGTTGTACACCGTTGGCAAGCGGTGAGCCTGTGACCTGGTGGTAGGCAGCGTGAAGCGCCTGTGCGATCGGCTCGTCGAGGGAAACGCGGAAGCCCTCATTGCCCTGGCTGCCGTCGACCGAGACACACACGGGGCGATCTTCTACCGTAGACAGCACGACTTCGTGCAACTCCGCCGCTACTGCATCGCGCGTGGTCTCGGGCGGATAACGCCACGTGCCGACAATACGACACACGGTCGGGAGACGGTTGTAGAAGTCGCCTGCAGCGATCTGGCCGAGGAACAGTGTCTCCGGGCCGAGCACTTCGTCACAGCGTTGCGCGATCCTTGTGCGTAGCTGTGTGAGTGCTGAGATGACTTCAGCGCCGAGCTCAACCAGGTTGGGTGTCTCGGGTGACACCGCTAGCTCGTGGATCGGATCGCCGGGCAGCGTCAGCGTGATTTCAAAAACCGACTGGCTCTTTCCTGCGATGTGGAAGGCGTCGCTGGGTCCTTCAGTGACAATCACCGCGTCTCCCACGATGCCCAGACAGAGCAAACTGCGGAGTCCCTCACCGTATCCGACCGGCGCCTCGTGCAGATCGTGTGCTGTGAAGAGGAGGTCGCCTGGCAGCTCGATCCCGGCTGTGTCCAATACACGGGCGACCTCGACCATACATGCCAGGCCAGACTTCATGTCGGCTGCGCCGCGCCCGTAGATACGATCACCAGCGATGGTGGGGGCTGCGTGAGGTTGGTGGATGTGATCCAGGTGACCACTGAACTGAAGCGTCGGCCCACGCCCGCGCCCCCGGCGCCACGCGACGACTGCAGGGCTGTCGGGCCAGTCCGGAGTGTCGATCAGCCCGACGTCCGCCAGGCTCGACTCGCGCAGAAGGTGAGCCACGTGCTCGGCGAAAGTTCGCGTGTCGCCGGTCGGACTGGGTATGCGGACCATGTCGAAGAGCGTATCGCGCAAACGGTCGCGATCCACAAGGGCGAGCAGGTTCTGAATACTGAGGTCTGTTGTGGTCATTGCATCTGCATCTCCGTTCGTGGGTCTTGTCACATCGGGATCGTCCGGCGCTCGCTCTCGACCTCTTCGAACCAGGTCTCCAAATCCGCGAGCATGTGCGCGACCCGATTGGGTTCGTCCGGCGCCAAGTCACGCTGTTCGAGGGGGTCATCGTCGATGTTGTAAAGTTCAGGCGGGGGTGGCGGAGGGACCTCACGTGGCGGTTCGGGGCCCCGCTCGATGTCGCGATAGCGGGTTGGCTCATACTTGAGCGCCTGGTCCGTCTCCAGGTCCTCCGCAGAGACAACCATCGCTGCGTCAATACGCGGGCGGACGAGTTTCCAGGGTCCATTGCGCATCGCGGCGTTGCAGGTCACAAGCGGTGTGTACCGGTTCCACTGCCAGAATCGCCTATCCGGCGCCTGGCCATCGGCCCCTTGCAGCAGGGGCAACGCGTTCCAGCCGTCCAGTGCCAGACCCCTGGGGGTGGCGACGCTAGAAGCAGCGCAGAGCGTCGGCAGCCAGTCGGTGAAATGGACCATGTCGTGAACCTGCTGCCCGCCGTCCAGCGCGGCAGGCCACCGGACGAGCATCGGAACGCGGATGCCACCTTCATAGACCAGGCCCTTGGCGCCATTGAATCCGCAGTTGAAGCGGGTCGTGCACATCTCGCCCTGTCCACCGAATTGAGGACCGTTGTCACTCGTGAACAGGACAATCGTGTTCTCAGCCAAGCTCAGGCGGTCGAGTGACTCTAGCAGACGGCTGATGCCAAGGTCCATGCGAGCGATCATGGCGTAGACGGTGCTCACTGCGGTGGTGAACGCCCCGGTCTCCACGAACGGGTGCAGCTCTTCCTCTGGCGCCTGGAATGGGAAGTGCGGGGCATTGTAGGCCAGGTGGAGGAGGAACGGTTCGCGTCGGTGGCGCTCGATGAATGCGACGGCTTCGTCGGTGAGGACGTCTGTGAGGTAGCGGCCGTCGGCCTCGAAGTAGCGGTCGTTGCGGTTGAGGCGCCATTGATAGTAGTCCTGCCAGCCGCCACGGAATCCGACGAACTCGTCGAATCCTCGGGCGTTGGGATGGTAGCGTGGATCGAGCGCACCCAGGTGCCACTTACCGACCAGTCCTGTGGTGTACCCGGCCCGCTGAAACAGGTCGGCGATCGTTATTTCGCGCAGCGCCAGGCGGTCAAGCCCGCGTCCCTCCAGGGTGTCGATCGCACCGGTGCGATGGGGATAGCGTCCGGTGAGGAGCGCGGCGCGGGCTGGAGCGCATACAGGAGAGGCAGAGTAATGCTGTGTCAGACACACGCTCTCAGTCAGTAGCTGGTCGAGGGTAGGCGTGCACGATAGCCCGTCGTTGAAGACCCCGAAATCGCCGTAGCCCATGTCGTCGGCTACAATGATCAGGATGTTGGGCCGGTGGCCGGGTTCTGGCATTGGCTGATCTCCTCTATCGACGATGAAGTCGGGGCGATACGGTCTCTACTTTGTAGCACGTAATCCGACCGAGGGCAAATGGTTGGCGACCTATAGCTGGCGGTGGATACGTTGGTTGACACTGCCACCGGGAGGTTGTACAATCGGCTTGACTCAGATGTGTTCCACGCGTCCTGCCAGTGCTGGCGGATGCTTCTATTCTACTAAGTCGGGAGGTCATGATGAGTCCACAGTTGAAGGCCGGAGTCATCGGTCTGGGAATACTCGGGGAGCAGCACGTTGATTTTCTCCATCCGCAGCCGGAGGTTGCAGTCACAGCTGTAGCGGATATCCGCACCGAGGTGGCTGATCGCGTCGGTGGGCGGATCGGCGCCTTCGTGTACGGCGACTATGACCGGATGCTCAAGGAGCAGAAGCTGGATATTGTGGTCGTTGCCACGCCGGACCCACTGCATCGAGATCCCGCGCTGGCAGCGATCGAGGCCGGGGTTCCCAATTTGATTATGGAAAAGCCACTGGCGACGACGCTTGCTGATGCGCGCGCCATTATCGATGCGGCCGAGAAGGCGGGTACCCGGATCTTCATCAACTTCGCCAACCGTGGGTCAGCGCTCGATCGTGCCACGTATTACGTCATTCAGCAGGGCTTGCTGGGTGACGTGGTCTACGGTGATGTGCACCTGGACGACAACATACTGGTGCCGACCAAGATGTGGGGCGGGCGGAGCCGGGAGTGGGGTGCTGGCTCCTCGACCGCGCACTTCCTGCTGAGTCACGTCACGGACTTCCTCCGATGGGTCATGGCGCCGGCCGATGTCTCTGAGGTGTACGCGATCTCGCAGCAGAAGGTGCTGGGGTTCACGCCTGATCTCTACGATGCGTTCCTCACGTTCGATAATGAAGCGAAGGTTCGCGTCCGGGCTGAGTGGATCAAGCACATCGATGGCCTGGTCGAGTTTGCGTTCTACTTCGCGGGCGCTAAGGGTGGTCTGACCTATGTGAAACGCCCTGGGTTTGCCGAGGTGGATGGCTGGCGTGCCAATGTCAGTGACAGTGTGACCACGGAGCAGTTGCTGGCTCACCAGGATGTACTGATGTCGCAGGGCATCAATGTGCGGGCGCTGGTGCATCGTCCCAGCCCAACGGCCGGTGCACTGAAGGCCGGTGGTGGCGATGTCAAACGAGGCCTGGAGACGTTTGAGAACCCGCTGGACTTCTGGCGTGTGGCGCAGAGCTTCGTTGACGGGATTCTAGAGGATACGCTGACGCCCGCATCGTGGCAGGGATACGGGCCTCTGCCCAGCGCCATCGACGGGTTGCGCCAGACGCAGATCGTCGCCGCGATCGTCGAGTCCGCGGAGACTGGCCGAGTAGTGGAGTGCGCGCCTTAGGCGCCTCCGTCGACCGGCCCGAAGCTGAGGACTCTGCCCCAGAGTCCTCAGCTTATCGATCCTGCCTACTCAGGTGTTGCGCCGCAGGTACACCACTCTCGGGCCGATGCCGTGATCATCGAACTGCGGATCGTGCTCTCGGCCTGATCGAATACTGTCCGGAACCGGGACGTATTCTAGTGCACGTAGTGGGCATGCCCGGACGCACGTGGGATCCCAGCCAAGTCCTACTTCGTCCCGACACCCATCACACCCGGTGGCGATGCCGTCGGTCCCGATAACAAGGGCATCAAAGGGGCAAGCATCTCGGCAGGCGCCACACCCTGTGCAGAGGCCCGGATCGATGATGATCCACCCCTCATCACCCTGAGAGATGGCCTTGACAGGGCAGACCGTGATGCAGATTGGGGCATCGCAGTGAAAACAGTGTATCGGGCGGTACGTTAGGGTGGGATGCGGGTAGACGCCTGCTTCGTGTTCCTCAACGCGCAGCCATTCGACGCTATCGGGTGTCCCGGCTCGATCGTGGCAAGCGATGCGGCAGGTGTAGCATCCGGTGCAGGATGCCAGATCGATGGTGAAGACCATACCCCTCATTCGTCTCTCCTGCGCACGTCGACCCAGACACTGTGGGTGGCATATCCGCCTGAGGGAGACTCGACCTGGTCGGTGAGTGTATTGGCGCACCCACCGTGGTCCTGTCCGTCCTCAGCAAGGCGGTACCACGTGCCTTGATAGATGCAGACCACGCCTGGCATGATCCGCTCCGTCACCTTCGCTGGTATGATTACGGCGCCCCGTTTGCTGTGCACCTCAACCTGCGCGTCTTGCACGATACCCCGCGGTGTGGCATCCCGTGGATTGATCCAGATGGTGTGCGGTTCAAGCTGTTGTAGCCACGGGTTGGCGTAGGCGCACGAGTTGGAACGCAGTTTGGAGTGCGGCGTCACCAACTGGAGCGGATAGGTCCGGTCCATAGGGGCACTATCCGCGACATAGCTGGGGATAGGTGGCAGGCCATACATCTCGGCTTCCGGCGAGACGACTTCAATCCGACCGGAGCGCGTAGGGAGCGGATGGGCAGCCGGAGCGGCCCGAAACTCGGCCAGAGCGACACGAGGCTCGCCATCGGAGCGCATGATCCCCATATTCTCCAGTGTCATCCGTTCGAGGCAAGGGCTGTCCAGAAGCTGGTCAATCCATTCGGTCTCCGTGCGGCCCTGTGTATATGCGTCGCCAAATCCCAGGCGTTGTGCCAGTTGTGCGAAGACCCAGTAGTCAGTCCGGGACTCTCCTGCGGGGGCTATCGCGGATCGACTGTAGAACAAGTGCGCATCGTGGCCCCATGACGCGACTAGATCGGATCTCTCCAGGTCGGTGCAGATGGGTAGTACGATGTCAGCATAGCGGGCGGTGGGTGTCAGATACTGATCGTTGACGACTACGAAGTCGAGCGCTTCCAGGGCGACAGCGTTGCGCGTGGCATCCGGACTGCGGTTGATCAGATTGCTGGCCACGATATGGGCCATTCGCAACGGCGGCTTGAGACAGGCATCGAGGATGCTGGCAGCCCAGTTTCCCGGTGAGAGCTGCCGACTGGGATGATGCGGTCCAATGGGCAGATGTGGGGCTCCCATTTCGCCGGAACGAGTCCCCACGCTGGCGAGGCCGCCACCGCGCACGCCGATGTTCCCGGACATACATGCGAGGGTGATGAAGGCACGTGCGATCTGCTCACCGAAGCGTGTGCGCTGCGCACCCCAGCCGGGCAGCAGTGCGGCGGGCTTGACAGTCGCGTAAGCGAGAGCGAGATCACGGATTGTGCCTGCAGGGACCCCGGTGATCGGCTGAGCCCACTCAGGCGTCTTGCGGACACCATCGGCCTCGCCCATCAGGTAGCGGCGGTACGCCTCATAGCCGGTCGCGTGAGTGTGGACGAAATCGTCGACGAGGCCCTCAGTCTCCATCACATAGCCCAACGCGGCCACAAGCGCGGCGTCAGTGCCCGGCCGGATCGGTATCCATTCGTCAGCAAGGATGCCGCTGTCTGTGTAGCGCGGGTCGATCAAGATCACCCGGGCGCCGCGGTCGCGCGCCAGTGTGATGTAGTACTCCGTGTTTGGTCCCATGTGAGTCTCGGCAGGGTTCATCGCCCACAGGATGATCAGACGGGCATCGAGCAACGTCGCCCGGTCGCTGCCGGGGACTACTCCTCCCAACATCCACTGGGCGGCCATCTCGGCGCAGTGGTTGCTCTCGTTGCCGGACGCCTCGCTCACCGGGCCCCAATACGAGAAGAAACGCCGTGCCGCGCTGGCGCCGTGGAACCCCCGTCCTGTGATGGAACCGGCGCCCACCGCGTGGAGTACCGACTCACTACCGTAGGCGGTGCGCATCTCGTTCAGATGTGAAGCCACCGTGTCCAGCGCCTCGTCCCACTCGATGACCTCGAATTGGCCTGTTCCCCGGGGGCCGGTGCGACGCAGTGGATACTTGACCCGCTCCGGTATGTCGAGCAGCCGGCGTTGAGCTCGTCCACGCGCGCAGGGTATCAGGCGCGGTCGTGTGACAGTGTCCGGCCGATCAGCTGGCGTGTCGACCCGCAAGACGCGACCCTCCCGGACACATGCGACCAACTCGCAGCGGCTACCGCAGTCCAGCGTGCAGGTAAACGGTATGCGTTCAATCGGCGGCGCAGGCGATGGATCGTTCATCGTCCAAAGCGCCGGCCTTCGTCCAGCATGGCCAGGTAGTTGTCGAGCGGGATGTAGTTGGCGACCGAGTTACCAGTGCCCAGGCAGTAGCCACCGCCGGGCATACATGCCTCCAGCGTCTCGCGCACCCGCTGGCGCACCTGATCCTCCCTCGCCCGGCACATGAAGTCTACGTCGATACCGCCCAGCAGGGCGATACGATCTCCGTACAGGGCCTTGTCCTCGATCACGTCCTCAATCGTGTCCTCGAAGGAGTGCTTGCCGTCGATCCTGACGTCATCGATCAGGTCCTCCATGATGGCACGCAGATTCCCGCAAGAGTGAAGGATGTAAGGCCGGCCTGCATCGTGGGCCATTTGGGCCAGCAACTTGTGCGTCGGCAGGACCAGCTCGCGCATATCGTTGGGACTGATCAACGTTCCCGAGCGATATCCCATGTCATCGCTGCCCCAGATCACCTTGACGCGGTCAAAGGTGAGGACCTGCTGCAGAACGACGCGGTAGATATCGCGCACCCGATCCGCGATGGCCTCGACCAAGTCGCGTTGGTCGTAGAGTGCGTAGCAGAGCGATTCGTACCCCATCAGCCATGTGATGTGTTCAGCAGGATGTCCAAACGCGCCGAAGGCGATGATACACATGCCTTCTGGTAGATTCTGTTCGTACCATTCCAGCGTCCGTGTAGTCGCGTCGGCTGGATTGGGCCATGGATACGCTTCGAACTCGGCCCAGCTCGTGATGGGGCCCTTGTGCTCTTCCATGTAGTTGCGGCCATCCGAGCGGGCCAGTTCAGCGGTGTCGGCGACAGGCAGGTAGCTCAATGGCAGATCGATGCCCTCGACCGTTGCGTTCACATAGTCGTAACCCAAGAAGCTCTGTATCGCGATCTGGCGCCGCTGGTCGTAGAATGGGTCATCGGGAGGTATCTCGTCCACCAAACCGAAGCGATCGCAAATTGCAGCCTGAACCTCTCGATCCAGGAATAGCTCAATGAAGTGCACCCGCGCAGGCGTCCCCTCGCGACGAATGCAGGACACCAGGGCTTCCCAATCTGGTTGGACGGAGATGGTGAATGGTGAGTCTGTCATTATGCTTGTTGTCCTCCTACGTGAAGTCGTGGGATAGGGTCCCCTCATTCCTCGGACACACTGGGCAATACGGAGCCGCCATTGGGGATAGCGAGCAAGGTGGCCTCCGGGCCTGCGGACCCAAGCGCTGCTGAGATCCCATCGCTGAGGCTGTCAATTGGTGTCATACCACAGATCCGCACGGCCTCCTGCGGCAGTGCCGACATCAGATAGACCTGAGCGCGCTTCAGTACCGCAGCAATAGCTGCTGCCTTGTGGCCTCCCAATGCAAACTCGTGCTTGATGCGCGCCAACAGATCGTCCGGCTTGTGCGCTGCAGACATCCACTGCTCGAACGTACGGTTACCCAGTCCTTCCGGGCATTCGGCTACCAGCACGATGGCGCCTCCCTCGCGCACGGCGTGCGCCGCGTTGTCCAGTGCTTTCTGTGCCTGGTAGAGGTTGATGTCCTTTGGGTACCCGCCGGCGCTTACCACCACGACGTCCGCCCGATGTGGAATACTGACCTTGCCCCGACGGGCAACTTGCTCGCACCCCGCACGGTGCGCGGCGATCGGATCACCGGCAACCGTGCCGACGATCCGCTTTCGATCGTCGACGAGGACGTTGAGGATGAAGTCCACGCCGACGAGTGCCACACCCTCCTCAATGTCGGCGCGTACAGGGTTGCCCTCGATCCGACCGGCCACCGCCCCAGGATTCGTCATCATCGCATGGTTCGCACGCACGGTGGTCTCGCTAGCGCAGCCGGGAAGGACGGCCTTGACGCCGCCCGAATACCCAGCGAAGTAATGCAGCTCCAGGTTACCCAGGCAGACCCGTAGGTCGACATCAACAACTGGGCCGAACAGCTCAACCGGTGTTCCGCGCGATGTAACACCCAGCCGGACCACGTTGTGCGGGTCGTGGTTGAGGACGTGCACACGCGAACAGGTTTCTTGCCCAACAGCCTGGGCGATTTCTTGATCGGTCATCGCACGATGTAAGCCGAGTGCCATGATGATCGTGACATCGGCATCCCGTACGCCGGCCGCCGAGAGCTCATCGAGCACCAGCGGCAGAATGCGGTCGGATGGACATGGACGGGTCAGATCGCTGCTGATGATAGCGACGCGTTGTCCTGGGCGAGCCAGCGCGCGCAAACAAGGGCTACCGATGGGATGGGCCAGGGCGTCACGGATGAGGGCATTCTCGTCCCGCGAATCCGCGCTGACATTGTCACCTTCATTGGCGGTCAGGATGCCCATGAACGATTGCCTGGGGACTGCCGCCCTGAGTGTAGTACGTCCAAACGGAAGCTCTAGCTCGACACAGCCCATTGTCTCACCACAGTTCCATTGACTCTGCGAGCATACGCCCGAGATCTGCTTTGGTTACCGGGCGAGGACTGCCCACGAGGAGACGTTGCTGCTTCCACGCGCCTTCGACCATCTCGGGGATATCCGCTTCGGTGTAACCCAGTGCGCTCAAGCCATTGGGGCATCGCAGGTCCCGCATCAAGCGGATAATGGCGCCGGGTAGTTCGAGGGCGGCGTCCAGTGGCGAGAGTCCAGCAGTGCTGGCTCCGAGCCATTCGGCGATGCGCGCGTGGCGTCCTGGGCTGGTCGGCGCAGTGAACCGAAAGCACGCCGGAGCGGGGAGTGCGGTCGCAATACCGTGTGGTACCAGGGGGCGCTCGATATCGTATCCCGGATATGTCCAGTCTCGGACCATCCCGGCGATGGGATAGCCCAACGCGTGAGGGATGTGGACGCCTGCATTGCCGAAGCCGATGCCTGCGAACGTCGAGCTCATCGCCATGTAAGTGCGGGCCTCCACGTCGTAGCCGTTGAAGTAGGCGCGGCGTAGATAATGCCCCATCCACTCAACCGCCTGGCCGCTCCATAGGTCGGAGATTGGGTTGGCGCCGATATAGGATGCACGCTGGTCAGGGCTGGTCGGCATCGGACGGGTATTGTAGGGCTTGATCGTGTAGGACTCGGCTGCGTGGGTCAGCACATCAAGTCCGCTCGATGCAGTGACGGCGGGCGGCAGCGAGAGTGTGTTCAGGGGATCGACAATGGCCATAGTGGGTCGGATATGAGGGTGTGAGATTCCAGTCTTCACCCGCATATCGAGCAGCTCCAACGCGATCACGGTTGTCGTTTCACTGCCTGTTCCGGCGGTTGTCGGTAGCGCGATCATCGGCTTAAGCGGTCCAGGCACGGGGGCCCCGCGTCCGATCGGTTTGTTGATGTAGTCGTACAGTTCACCAGGATAGCTCGTCAGCAGGTTGGCTGCCTTCGCTGTGTCGATGGTGCTCCCACCGCCCAATGCCACGATCGCGTCAAACTCGACGCGTCGTGCCTGGTCGGCGGCAGCCTGTAGCGAGACGTCCGTAGGCTCGATGTGGACCTCGTCGTAGATCCGTAGACCGATCCCTTCACCCTCAATGACCTCTTTGACCTGATCGAGGGCGCCCAGGTCCCACAGGCGGGGGTCTGCCACCAGAAACACTTTGCGTGCACCGAGCATCCTCAGCTCATAGCCGAGTTCCTGGGTGGCCCCTGCGCCGAACTTGAGCTTGGCCATATTCAGTGGGATCACGCTCTCCATTTCCTGTGGCATGGGGTCCCTCCTCAAGAGATGCGGGCTGTCTCGTTTCGCTGCCTTGGCCCGCCGCCCTTCGCGGTCTCGCATGTGGTCGCATCTCTCCTTCACGAGCGGGACGATGGGCGCGTTTGATTATAACCCGATGGTCTGGGTATTACAAACAGTTGCTTGCCGATTTGCTGCAACTGTGCTACCTTTTCTCCCGTGCCGCTCAACGAGCAAGGGGCGTTCTGAGGCCCATCTGCGAGGGTTCAACTGATCGGACCAAAGCTCGAATATCAGCCAGGAGATGCGTCTATGAGAAGTGCCAGAACCGAATCGTTCGCGGGCCGTATCACTCACCTGCAACCGGAGGGCGCCTACGCTGTACTGGCCAAAGCGCAGCAGTTGGAAGCGCAGGGTCGCGATATCATCCACATGGAGATCGGCCAGCCCGATTTCGACACTTACCCCCACATCACTCTCGCTGGGATTCGGGCGATCTCGAACGGGCAGACCCGATACAATCCGCCGGGAGGGCTGCCTGTGCTACGTGAGGCGCTTGCCAAGGACGCGGGCGCCAGACGGGGCATCACGGTTGATGCCGAACAAGTTGTTGTAGCGCCTGGCGCCAAGCCGTTGCTCGTGCTGCCCCTGATGGCAGTGCTCGAGCCCGGTGACGAGGTGCTCTATCCCGACCCTGGTTTCCCAACCTACGAAGCGGCTATTCGCCTTGTGGGCGCGAATCCGGTTGCGTTACCGCTGGTCGAGGAGACCGGATACGATCTAGATCTGGCAGCATTCGACGCGCGGGTCAGTGATCGCACGCGACTCATCATTCTCAACTCACCTGGCAATCCAACTGGTGGAATTCTGTCCCGCACCACACTGGAGCATATCGCGGCCGTGGCATGTGAGCGGGATTGCTGGGTGCTCTCCGACGAGATCTACATGCGGCTGGTCTACGACGAAGATGTCCTCAGCATTGCGGCGCTATCCGGAATGGGCAATCGGACGATCATCGTCGATGGTTTCTCCAAGACGTACGCTATGACGGGCTGGCGCCTCGGATTCGGCGTCATGCCGACTGCGCTGGCCGACAAGATGAGCCTGTTACTCACGCATTCGGTAGGCTGTACAGCGACATTCACGCAGTTGGCCGGCTTGGCCGCAGTGACAGGGCCGCAGGATGACGTTGAGACAGTGCGGACGGAGTTTCGGGCTCGGCGCGACCTGATCGTGCGAGGACTGAACGAGATCGACGGAGTACACTGTCCAACACCGCGCGGTGCGTTCTACGCGTTCCCGAATGTGGCCAGTTTCGGGCGTCCGGTTCAGGAATTGGCGGCCTACCTGCTGGATGTCGCGGGTGTCGCGACGTTGCCGGGTACGTCATTCGGGGAAAATGGCGAGGGCTATCTGAGATTGTCCTACGCCAACTCGCGAGCCAACATCGAGCAGGCAGTGGAGCGTATGGGTAACGCGCTTGCGAGCCTTGCGCCGGCAGGATAGAGAACGACCGAGTGGCTGACCGCAGAGCACTAGATCTGTTGTACAAAGAGGAGGTTGCTTCATGTCGGGTAGCAGCAAGATCACGCAGTTGGGTATTCTGGGCACGCGGCGTGGCATTGCCTTTGCCGAGTCGGCAGCGCAGTTGCCGAATGTGGAAGTGGCGGCCTTCTGCGGCCGTAACCCTGAGCGCAATAAGATCATATCGGAGATGTTCCCAGATGTGCGCGTGCTCTCCTCTTACGAGGACATGCTTAACGAGCGAAGCATCGACGCGATCGTGGTAGCCAACTATGCCGATCAGCACGTTTCCGCAGCGTGCCAGGCACTGGAGGCGGGAAAACATGTGCTTAGCGAGGTGCCGGCCTGCATCACGATCGCGGATGGCATTCAGCTTGCCCGTACGGTAGAGCGCACGGGCAAGGTGTACATGTTCGGCGAGAATTTCTGCTACATGGCCTGGGTCCAGGAAATGCGCCGGTTGTATGAGGCGGGTGATCTGGGTGAGCTGATCTATGCGGAAGGGGAGTATATGCATTTCGCACGCGACGTATGGCATCAGCTCGTTGATCTTGACATTCCCCTTCACTGGCGTTTCTGGATGTACCCCACATTCTACGTCACGCACTCTATCGGCCCAATCCTTCGCATTACTGGGCTGCGGCCCGTTGCGGTGCAGGCAGCGACCGGTATGTTTGGTATGAATCGGGAGGGGGCAACTCCCCTAGAGGATCCGGCGATGGAGCTGGTGCGGATGGAGAACGGGGCGCTTGTCAAGAGTCTGCACGGGTTTGCCTATCCGAGGGAGCCCTGGCAGCCCTGGTACCTGGTAGCCGGTACGAGCGGATGCATTGAGAGTAACCGGTGGCCCGATCCGGAGGATGTGACGGTCTTTCTAGATGGATATGATCAGCCCAAGAGTTACCGGACTGAGCACCCGATCTATAGGGAAGAGGCACGCAAGACTCAACACTGGGGGTCGGATCTGTTTGTTCTGTACGAGTTCGCGAAAGCCATTGAGACTGACGGTCAGGCGGATATCGATGTGTACATGGGACTTGACATGACGCTGGTTGGTATGCTCGGCTGGCGCTCGGTGCTGCAGGGCGGTGGTTGGGTGGAGATCCCTAACCTGCGCGATGAGGCGGCGCGCAAGGAGTGGGAAAATGATCGGTACTCGTGCAAGCCGGGCACACCGGACGAGTTCCTGCTGCCTAACCGCTCCTGGACCAAGACCACTGTGCTGCCCAGCTCAGAGGCCCTGGCACAGCTCCGCCAACGTCAGCAAGCGGAGCCGTATCACGCAGCTATGTACCACGATTGGGGAGGTGAGAGGAAGTAACGTTCGTGCTGAGAGCTGTCATAGCGGACGGCGTGTAGAGGCCCTGTCCTGCAACTGAAGACGCGTAGGAGGAAGTGAGATGGACCATCGTGAACGCATTCTAGCCGCTATGCGTCATCAACCGGTAGATCGGGTGCCGACCGATATGTGGGCGACAGTGGAGGTTCAGGAGGCGCTTTTCGATCATTTCGGCATTGATGCGGGTTGGGGAGAGTTTTCCTGCGGCGTGGGTCTGATGGGGGGGGCGCTAACGCGCAGTGTGGCGGCGATCATCGAACTGTGGGATAGGCTTCACATCGACGGGATTCTGGCGGTTGCGCCGCCCTACGTTGGTCCACCGCTGCGACGAGAGGGCGGCATCACCTATAGCGAGTGGGGCTTTGGTGTGCGGACACAGGAATATGGCCGCGGTGAGTACGCTGAGCAAGTGGTGTGGCCGTTGGCTGAGGCCGAGACGATCGAGGACCTGGAGGCATATCGCTGGCCTGATCCCGATTGGTATGACTACGATGCCGTGCGCGAGATAGCATTGCAGTGTGAGGGACGCGCGGTTGCCGGAGGCTACTCAGCGCCGTTCTTCTGGCACAATATGCTGCGTGGCCTCGAGCGGTCACTCATGGACCCGTTAGTCAAACCCGAATTCACCCGCCACTTGATTTGGCGTGTCTCCGACTTCTTCACCGAGTATCATCGCCGGCTGTTTGAGGCCGCTGGAGACCTGATCGATGTGACCCAGGTGACCGACGATTTCGGCTCGCAGCACGGCCTACTCATCAGTCCGCGCATGTTCGATGCGTTCTACCGTGAGCCGATGCAACGTGGCATTGACTTGGCGCGCCGCTATGGTATCATCGTTTTCCACCACGACGACGGCGATTGCAGGCCCCTTCTCCCCAGGTTCGTGGAGATGGGGGTCCAGGTGCTGAATCCGATTCAGTGGCGCTGCGGTGACTGGGACTTGGCCGCACTGAAAGCTGATTTCGGGCAGGACTTGTGTTTCCACGGTGCGGTGGATAATCAGCTAACATTGCCGTTCGGCACGCCTGACGACGTCCGGAATGAGGTGAGGATGCTGATCGATACCCTGGCCAGCGATGGCACAGGGTTCATCATCGGGCCCTGTCACAACCTGCAGATCGTCAGCCCGATCGAGAACATTGTGGCGCTCTACGAGGCGGCGACCGAATATGGGGCCGGCTGACCTGCCCCCCATCACCAGGAGGAATGACCAGTTTGTACGAGTTCAAACCCGACTACGAGCTGACGAAGCGACGAATTCAAGCATTCTGGGAGCGGGAGTTGGTTGATCGCCCGGTCGTCCAATTCACCGTGCTCAAGCCGCCTGAACAACGAGTACCCTTGCCCGGATCACATCATGCCAGTGCCGACGACCGCTGGCTAGACGTGGAGTATCAGGTGGAGCTATCTGAGGCCACGCTGTCTAATCAGGAGTTCCTGGGAGATAGCCTGCCGGTCGCGTTCCCGAACCTCGGCCCTGAGGTGTTATCGTCATTGTATGGTTGTCCTGTCCACTTCGGAGACTACGGGACGAGTTGGACGGACCCCATCCTGGACGACTGGAGCCAACTGGATTCCATCCAGATGGATTGGGACAGCCCCTATCTTCGCAAGCTACACGAGATTACGGACGCGCTTCTGGATGCTGGCAAGAATAGGTTTATCGTTGGGATGACCGACTGGCACCCGGGTGGCGACGGTGTGGCGGCGTTGCGCGACCCTCAGCGCCTTGCCCTCGACATGATCGAGCACGTGGATGAGGTTAAGCGGGCTCTGGACGTGCTCGAGCGGGATTACTTCGCCCTGTATGATGTGTTCTACGCGAAGTTGCGTGCAGCCGGTCAGCCCATCTCGACCTGGCTCCAGCTTATGGACGACGGCAAGTACTACGTCCCGTCCAATGACTTCTCGATTATGATCAGCACCACGATGTTCGAGGACGTCTTCCTGCCGGGCATCGTCCGGGAATGCGAGTTCCTGGACCGGTCGATATATCATCTGGATGGACCTGGCGCGCTGCGTCACCTCGACACGATACTGTCCATAGAGAGCCTGGACGCATTGCAGTACGTGGCCGGCGATGGCAACTGGCAGTACAGTCGCTGGGTGGACGTCTACCGGCGCGCACAGGCGGCCGGTAAGGGGATCGAGGTGTTCTGTGAGTACGACGAGGTGAACCACGTGTTGGAGACATTGGATCCCCACGGGTTGTACCTCAACATCTTCGGCATCCTTGAGCGCGAACAGGGAGAGGCCTTGCTGCGCAAGCTGGAGCGCTGGTGTAGTGGCAAGGTGTGGGCGCAGACGTGGGGTGAGAGGCCCGGCTAGCCGGGACGGGGAGCGATGAGTCAGGCGATGACGATGCGGGACCGCATGCTGGCGCTGATCCAGGGGCGCGAGCTGGATCGGGTCCCATTCGTGATGTACGACATTATGGCGCCCCCACGCCTCGTCGACGAACTGCTCGGACCGGGCCGGATGGGCCTGCTGCGTTGGTGTCCTATCTCGCGCGCGGAGTATCCCAGCTGCCGGTTGGAGTCGGAGTCGCACTACGAGCGTGAGTTCCGTGTCGAACGCAATACGGTTCATACGCCCGTGGGGTCGATCTCCGAGACGAAGGTCTTCGAACCGGCGCTGAACAGCGGTGCGATTCGAGAGCACTTCATCAAGACGCGCGAGGACTACGAGGTGCTGTGGTACTATCTCAACGATGCGGTGATCCTGGATAACTACGAGCAGTACCGGATTGATGCGGCCGAATTGGGTGACAATGGTTGGCCACTGGCGTCGGTCGAACGCACGCCCTGGCAGCAACTGTGGGTGGAGTGGGTGGGACTGGAGACATTGGCGGTCCACACCGTGGACTATCCCGAGCACGTGGCACGCACGATCGAAATGCTCACGAAGCGGGCGCGTCAGGTCTTTGAGATCGCCTATCGCTCTCCTGCGCCGTTCGTCGATTTCCCCGACAATATGACCCTTCCGGCCATCGGACGGCGACGGTTCCGTGACTATGCCGCGCCGCTCTACGACGAACTGAGCGAAATGCTGGCCGAGCGCAAGGCGGTCACGTTCTGTCACATGGATGGGGACCTCAAGGGTCTTGCGGATGACATTGCACGTTGCAAGATCGGCGGTCTCGATTCTTATTCACCGCCCCCTGACAACGATATGCCCGTGGCGGATGCGGTCACGTTGTGGCCCGAAAAGCGGCTGTGGATGAACTTCCCATCCTCGGTCCATCTTCGAACGCCCGCCGTCGTTCGGGCGGCGGCGGACGAGATTCTTCAGATAGCAGGACACACCGGCCGTCTGTGGATCCAGATCTCGGAGGATGTGCCGCCCGGACGGTGGCGAGTGACGTTCCCCATCATCGATGAGGCCATTCGCGACTTCGGCAGGCCCTGAAAGCCAGTTGAAGGCTTCTCGTTACGGGCGTTCGATACTATAATCGAGTCATTCCATACAGGGGAGGTTGACCAGTGCCCAAGGTTACGTTCATCGGAGCGGGGAGCACGGTGTTCACCCGCAATCTCACCAATGACATCCTGTTGACTCCGGCTCTCCAGGACAGCATCATCTCACTCATGGATATCGATCCGGACCGTCTGGAACAGGCACGTGAGCTGGTCCAGGCGATCATCGATCAACGTGGGTTGACGGCTCGCGTTGAAGCGACGACCGATCGGCGTGAGTCCGTGCGCGATGCGGACTACGTCATCACGACTTTCCAGCAGGGCGGCCTGGACGCCTACAAGCTTGACATTGAGATCCCCGCCAGTTACGGGGTGGGACAGTGTGTCGGCGATACGCTGGGCCCCGGCGGCATCTTCCGCTCGCTGCGTACGATCCCCGTGTTCGTCGATCTCTGTTGCGATCTCGACGCAGTCGCTCCGGATGCCCTGATTATCAACTACGTCAATCCCGTGGCCGCCAACAGTTGGGCGGTCGACGTGCTGACCGGCTGGCCGTACGTCGGACTTTGCCACAGCGTGCAGGGTACGAGTGAGATGTTGGCCCGGTGGACCGAGGTCCCCTATGAGGAAGTCAACTTCGTCTGTGCGGGGATCAACCATCAGTCTTGGTTCCTGGAGTTTCGGCATGGTAAGGAGGACCTCTACCCGGCACTGTGGGAGGCCATTGATCGACCCGAGGTCTACAAGACGGAACCGATCCGCATTGAACTGATGAAGCATTTCGGATATTTTGTGACCGAGTCCAGTGGCCACGCCAGCGAGTATGTGCCATATTTCCGCAAGACGCCTCAGATGATCGAGAATGAGCTCGTGCCGATGTTCGACAATGACAAAGACGGCTGGTTCGACTTCGGACGCACAGGGGGCTACCTGAGAACTTGCCTCAGTCGCCAGGCGACGATGAAGCAGGAGTACGACGAGCTGCTGGCTGGGACGAGGACACTACCCACCGAGCGATCTCACGAGTATGGCACCTACATCATGGAAGCGATCGAGACCAACCAGCCTGTGCGCGTCAACGGCAACGTGCCCAATCTTGGGCTGATCGACAATCTGCCGGAGGGGTGTTCGGTTGAGGTGCCCTGCCTGGTGGACGGCGCGGGGATTCAGCCGACCCACGTCGGGCGCTTGCCCGAGCAGTTGGCAGGGCTCAATCGGACCAACATCAACGTGCAGGCGCTCATCGTGGAGGCGGCCGTGACCGGTGATGTGGAACCCATCTATCACGCCGCGATGCTCGATCCGCTGACGGCGGCTGTCTGTACGCTGCCACAGATCGAGGCCATGATCGATGAGATGCTCGAAGCCCAGATTCAGTGGTTACCGCAGTTCGATCTGAACTAGAGATGGGTACTGATCACACGAGCTGACACGGCGGCTAACGCTGTCGCTGGTGGGTATCTGGCGACCAATCTGTAGGGCCACGGAGATTCGTTACTGCTCCGTGGCCCTACCTATACCTCGGTGATTCGTAGCCGCGACCCCTCAGAGCTCGCCGGCCTCGGTATATGGCGTATCGAATGCCGCCACCGATGGCTTGATGTCAATAACGGGAGACCCATCGAGAGCGTCAAGCCCGATCACGTCCAAGACGTTGCCGTGAACGTGCAACACGCGGACACTGGTCAGTGCTATGGGGTTGGGCCGGCGCGGTGTGCGCGTGGCGAACAGCCCGCGCACCGGCCGTTCAGCGTCACCGCGTGGGTGGATCTGGAGCTGATATCCCTCACCAAGATGACAGTACCATAGGATGACTAGATCGGTTCCTGCTTCAATTCCCATCAGTGCATCCGTCAGCTCAGGATCTATGATGATGCGTGCGGGTCGCAAACGCAGATCATCTCCCGGTGAAGTGGGAGTATCGGATCCTTCCTGTCGTTCTACATACCCAATCGGTTGCAGAGTGATGGGTTCAATGCTGGCCGCAGGTTGCATGGAATGCACCAGTCACATGATATCAGACTCAGGCCTCGACGGTCGATAGACCGGGACGAGGGCCTAGGTTCCTTCCTCCCAGGAAGTCAGGTACTTCTGCTGTTCTGGCGTCAGAACGTCGATCTGAACTCCCATAGCCTCCAGTTTGATCCGCGCGATCTCCTTGTCGATCTGCTCGGGGACCTCGTAGACTGTCCGCTGCAGGTCCCGCGCATGCTGGATCATGTACTCCGCGCACAGGGCCTGATTGGCGAACGACATATCCATGACTGCGCTGGGATGCCCCTCAGCAGCTGCCAGATTGACCAGGCGTCCTTCTGCAAGCAGGAAGATCCGTCGACCGTCCGGCAGAACGTACTCGTCCACCGAGGGCCGAACACGGCGCGGTTCACCCTTCGCGATACTCGCGAGCCCTGCGATATTCAGCTCGACGTTGAAGTGGCCGGAGTTGGCGACGATCGCGCCGTCCTTCATCGCTTCGAAATGGTGAATGTCGATGACGTTGATATCCCCCGTCGAAGTGATGAATACGTCGCCCATTGGCGCTGCTTCGATCATTGGCATCACGCGGTTGCCATCCATCACGGCTTCCAGCGCCCGCAGCGGCTCAACCTCGGTCACGATAACATTGCCGCCCAGCCCCTTGGCCCGCATCGCGATGCCACGACTGCACCATCCGTAGCCCGCCACAACAACGGTCTTCCCGGCCAAGAGTACGTTCGTTGCCCGGATCACGCCGTCCAGCGTCGATTGTCCCGTGCCATATCGGTTATCGAAGAGGTGCTTGGTCATTGCGTCGTTCACAGCGATGATGGGGTACTGCAGTACGCCATCCTTAGCCATCGCCCGAAGCCGGATGACCCCAGTAGTCGTCTCTTCAGTGCCGCCGACTACGTGGGTCAGCTCGTCCGTACGACTCTTGTGTAGTGTGCTGACCAGATCGGCGCCATCGTCCATTGTGATGTTGGGACGATGATCGATGGCCGCATGGATGTGCTGGTAGTATGTGTCATTGTCCTCGCCCTTGATGGCGTACGTTGGGATCTCGTAGTATGACACCAGCGCGGCGGCCACATCATCCTGGGTGGATAGCGGATTCGACGCGGTCAAGACGACGTCGGCGCCACCTGCCTGCAACGTCCGAGCCAGGCTGGCTGTCTCGGTGGTCACGTGCAGACAGGCCGACAGCCGTACACCGCGCAGCGGTTTTTCATCCTGGAAGCGTTCGCGAATCATCCGCAACACCGGCATCTCGCGCTCTGCCCACTCTATGCGCAACCGCCCCCCTGCCGCCAGGCCCAGGTCCTTCACATCGTGATCAACACCCATTATTCTAACTCCTTACACAGTAGATTGTCGTGTTCAGTCCAATATGGCGTCCAGAGCGCCACCATCGTCGAAATGCTCACGGAAGCGCGCCACAAACTCCGCCCTCGTATAGCGGTGGCTCTGTGGTCCAGGTTGTTCCAGCGTATATGTCGCTGCCAACGAACCCATTCGTCCCGCCAGGTCCCACGGAAGTCCTATAGCCAGACCCTTCACCAGGCCGGCGCGGAAGGCATCACCGACGCCGGTCGGATCGTCCAGTGTCTCCGGTGTCACGGCGGGTATATTGTAGGTCGTTTCACGCGTGAATATCGAAGCGCCGTCCGCGCCTAACGTGACAATGCAGGCGCGTGATGGCTTCTCCCGGATCTCATCAGCATGCCACCCCGTCTTCTCCTGCAGCAGTTCGAACTCGTAGTCGTTGACGATCAGGATGGCGCAGCCAGAGATCCCAGCACGAAGCATCTCGCCATCAAGCCTGACAATCTGCTGGCTGGGGTCGTAGAGATAGTCAATCTCCAGATTCTGGCATTCCGCCACGCGCCTGACCATCGCCTCAGGATCGTCGGGTGAGATGGTGACCAGGTCAATCGGGCGAAGGGTCACATTGTGAAGCGAGAGGTTGCGTGCTCGGGCCATGGCGCCGGTGTAGAAGCTGGCGATCTGATTGCCGTCCAAGTCTGTGGAGACGAAGAATGAGGCGGTGAACAAGTCCGGTTCTTCGTGAGCCAAGGTTGTGTCCACGCCGCTGCTCTCCAACCACTCGCGGTACTGGCCGAAATCCTGTCCGACGGTTCCCATAAGGTATGGACGCTCGCCCAACAGGGCCAGGTTGTAGGCGATGTTGGCTGCACATCCGCCCCACTGCCGGCGCATCTCATCGACGAGGAAACTCAACGATATCTTGTGCAACTGGTCAGGTAGAATGTGTTCTGCGAAACGACCTGGGAATCGCATGATGTAATCGTACGCGATAGACCCCGAGACAATAATGTTCATAGAGTTCCTCTCAGTACGTGATTCATCGGCAGCAGGCGATCACGAATGATGATGCGCAGCGCCCAGAGCCCATCCAGCGCCCGGATCTTCTTGCCCTCCGCGACAGTGCGTGGCCTGTAGTGGATCGGCACCTCTACAATTTCGTGTCCGGCGCGCAGTATCTTGTCGGTCAATTCGAAATCCAGATCGAACCCCGTACCGGTCAGGTTGAGTGACTTCAGAACGTCCCTGCGTACCATCTTCGCGGCGGTTGCCACATCGGTCAGATGAGCGCCATAGAGCAGGTTGGTCAACGCGGTAAGAAAGCGCACACCCAGGTAGTTGGCTACGTATTCGTAGACGGCCCTTCCGCCCAGCGTCCTGGATCCATATACCGCGGCTGGTTGCTCGCGGGCCACCACTTGTAGGAACAGATGGTAGTCACCAGGGTCATACTCCAGATCCGCGTCCTGGATAATCATGTAGTCGCCGGTACAGTGGTCGATTGCTGTGCGCACGGATGTGCCCTTGCCCAAGTTCTCTGGATGGAAGATAATGCGTGTGCTGGGCATATCGACGCCACGGAGGTACTCGCGCGTTCCATCGGTGGAACAGTTGTCGACGATGATCACTTCCTTCTCCCATTGGGAACCCAGGTCGACCTTTTGTACGCTCTCCAGAACGGTGGGCAACGTCGCCCGCTCATTGTACACACATATGATGATAGATAGTCTCATGAACTGATCCGGCTCAGACGCTTCGCTGCTGAGCAAAGAATGTCTCCAACGTGTGGATGACATAGTCCATACGGGCATCGTCCAGACCTGGATAGACTCCGATGAAGAAGCTCGACCGCAGTACCGTATCAGAGTGGGGTAGATCGCCTACCGCGCGATATCCGATGTCCCGGTATCCCGGCTGACGCACGATGTTGCCGCCGAACAGCAGGCGGGTCTCAATGTTCCGTTCTTCCAGCCACCCATTCAGGTCGCGCCGTGTGAACGGGGCACCGGAGCGCACGGTAATCGGGAATGCGAACCACGCAGGATCGGCCCGATCGTTCCAGGCTGGGAGGATCAGGTAGTCCTCGTACGGCCTGAGCGCATCATACATACGCTGGAAATTCGCTTTCCGGGCCGCGACGAAGGCTGGCAGCCGATCGATCTGGATGAGGCCGATCGCGGCCTGTACATCGGTCATCTTCATATTGTAGCCGATCTCGACAAACAGATACCGATGGTCGTACGGTTCGTCTAGACCGGGGATCGTCCATTCGAACCGTTTTCCACACGCGCCGCCTCGCGGGGAGTCGTGAGAACACCAGCAGTCACGCCCCCAATCGCGGAGGCTGTGCGCGATGCGCGCAAGCAGCGGGTCATTGGTGAAGACTGCACCACCTTCGCCGGTGGTGATGTGATGTGCGGGATAGAAGCTGACCGTGCTGAGGTCTCCGAACGATCCCACCATCCGGCCGTCGTAGGTGGTACCCAGTGCATCGCAGGCATCTTCGATGATGTAGAGCTCGTGCTTACGGGCAAACTCCATCACTGGTTCCATGTCAACCGGATTACCTAGTGTGTGAGCCACGAAGACCGCTCGCGTCCGGTCGGATCGGGCAGCTTCGAGCTGCGCTGTATCCAGATTGTAAGTGCCCAATTCACAGTCTATGAAGACAGGAACCAGACCATTCTGAACGATAGGCGCCACCGTTGTTGAGAACCCCATCGCGGATGTGATCACCTCATCGCCTGGCTGGAGAGGTCGCTCCAGGCGGTTGGACCGGAGCGCGGCCATAGCGATGAGATTGGCAGATGATCCTGAGTTGACCGTCAGCGCGCTTCTTACCCCGATAGTCTCCGCCAGCCGTTTCTCGAAGGCCTCCGTACGTGGGCCGACGGTCAGCCAGAAGTCGAGGCACGCATCCACAGCGGCAATCAGTTCATTGGCATCGAATATCCGCCCCCCGTAAGGAACGCGCGTCTGGCCCGGCACGAATGGACGATGGGCGTGCGCTTCCTGATAGTACTCGGCGACAAGTTGATGGATTTGTGCTCTAAGCTCTTGATCTGAACTCATTGATGGTCCGCCTAAGTCCTTCCTCGAGGCCAACGCGCGCGCGCCACCTGGTCAAAGCGGCAGTCCGATCCGCATCGGCGACGAGACTCATGGTCTCACCGGTTCGGTACGGCATCGCGCCGGCCAGTATTCGCCCTGTGGCGTCCGTGAGCTCCCAGATCTTCTTGACCACAGAGAGTATCGGGTGCGCGATACCCGTTCCCAGATCGATACTGTTTCCCTCAATCCTGCTGGCTACCGCCGTAGCCAGCAGGCCATCTACCACATCATCCACGAAGACGAAGTCACGCTGTTGCTCACCGGGAGTCAGCGCCAGGTCCTCGCCGGACAGGGCGGCACGAATGGCTGAGGAGATCAAGGTGCTTCCGGGCTGGGTCGGGCCGTATACCTGAAAGGGACGTACGGTCACGGTGGGTAGACTGTGCGCATGCCAGTACGCGCGTGCGAATGCCCAGCCCGCTACCTTGGATGCGGCGTAGAAGTTGGCAGGGTCTAATCGTTCCCTGCCACACCCATCTCCGTACTCGTGGCACGTACCGGCAAGAACAGCGCGCTCGACTCTCGTTTCGCGTAAAGCCTCCAGTAGGTGGATAACGCCCAGCAAGTTGACCTTTGCAGCCGTTACTGCGTCAATCGTAGGCTGGGTGACTCCAACCGCAGCAAGATGAAAGAGTATCTCCGGTGCGACCTGAACGACCGCGTCGCGCACCACAGGCGCATCCTGCAGCGACAGAGGGATCTGTCGAGCAAGGCGTGGCAGGACGTTCGTACTCTCGGGCGGGTCTTCGGGATACACGGTTACCCACAACTCAGCACCAGCATCCGCAAGCCGGTGTGCAAGTCTCCTGCCGATGAAGCCTGTGGCGCCGGTCACGAGCACACGCCGGCCGTTCCAATCAGTCAACGCGGTCACTCGGCCAGGAACTCCCGATACCACTCCACAGTCTCGCACAGACTCTCCGCGAGTGTGTGCTTGGGAGACCAGCCGAGTACTTCTCGAGCCTTACCACTATCCAGATACTGGGCCTGGATCTCGTTCGGCGCGTTGCCCAGGATGAGGGGCTCCACCTCAGGGCTGTCGGACACCGCGATGATAGCCCGAACCATATCCGCGACGGATTGAGGACAGTCCATACCGAAGTTGAACGCCTGTCCCCGCACACTGGGGCAGTTGAGCTGTTCGGCAAGCGTGAGGTAGGCGCTCACGGCATCTCGAACATACAGGTAGTCACGCAGCGGCGTACCGTCCGACCGGATGATCGGCTGTTCACCGCGGAGCAGGCTGCGAATCGTACCCGGAACAATCCGACTCCAGTTGAGGTCCGCTCCACCGTACAGGTTAGCACAGCGCGTGACCGCGACCGGCAGGTCATAGGTTGCGGCGTATGCACGGCAGATCAAGTCAGCGCATGCCTTCGATACATCGTACGGATGACAGGCCAACATTGGCATGTCCTCGGTGTAGGGCAACCGCTCGTGGATCCCATAGGCCTTGTCAGATGATGCTACGACGATCCGCGCGATCCTGGGGAGACGACGGGCAGCCTCCAGTACAGTCCAGGTCCCCTTGGAATTGGTCTCAAAGGTGGACAGTGGCGAACGGTTTGCAATCGTCACGATCGTCTGGGCGGCTAGGTGAAAGACGGTGTCAATCTCGTACTAATTCAGCACTCGCTCGACCAACCCAAAATCCGTGACGTCACCGCGGACGGTGATGATTCGCTCCTCATAACCTGATCGACGGAGCTGGGAAAATGGCACGGCGTCTCGTACCAATCCCACAACGTTGGCCCCCGCATCAACGAGGGCGATGGTCAGCCACGAACCTAGAAACCCGGCGCAACCGGTCACCAGTACTGGACGGTCCTGCCAGAATCCATTGCTCATGGGGATTCCCCGATCAGTGTTGTCTACCATGTCTTCCACGGAGCGCTTTCCTCCCAGATTGCGGTCATATCCTGGGCCTCCTTGAAGGTGTCCATAGCCCGCCAGAAACCCGGATGTTCGTAAAGAGCGAGCTGGCCGTCTCGAACCAGAGCGCGGAAGGGCTCGCTCTCCAGATCCACATCGTCCCCTCCAGCCAGGTAGTCCAGCGCACCTCGTTCGAAGACGAAGAACCCTCCGTTGATCAGCGAGTCAACTAACGGTTTCTCGTTGAACGTGGTGACCAGATGGTCTTCGTTGGTCTGGATGACGCCGAAGCGCGAAAACGAGCGCACACCCGTGACAGTGGCCAGGCGTCCCATTCTGCGATGGAATGACAGAAGTTCGTGTAGGTCGATGTCGGCAACTCCGTCACTGTAGGTAACGAAGAACGTATCACTATTGATGTAGCGCGCAGCCTTGCGGACTCGGGCCCCCTTGAGCGTGTGTAGGCCGGTGTCAGCGAACGTGATCCGCCAGCCCTCCTCTGGTTGCGTGTTCTCGTACTCAATGGTGGGATCCACGCCGAGTGTTAACGTGAAGTCATGGTTGAGTGGTCCGTAGTCCAGGAAGTACCTCTTGATCATGCTACCCTTGTAGCCCAGGGCCAGGATGAAGCGATCAAAGCCTTGTGCGGCGTAGATCTTCATCACGTGCCACAGTACTGGTTGATTGCCAATCTCCACCAATGCCTTGGGCCGATCATCTCCCATGCGGATGCCCATTCCGCCGCATAGGATAATCACCGGGATGTCCGGAGAGCTCTCAGTCCGTGGACGCGGCTGCATGCGAGTCTCCTGCCAGTCGTGCGAGCGCCAGATCGAAGGGAGGGTAAGCGATACCTCGTTCAGTCACGATGCCGGATATGTACTGGCGTGGCGTGACATCGAATGCGGGGTTCGCGACATGTGTTCCCTCTGGCGCGATGGTCTGCCCCTGATAGGAAATACCCAACACCTCATCGGCTGGTCGTTCCTCGATCGGGATGTCATCGCCGGAAGGGAGCGAGAGATCCACTGTGCTCGTTGGAACACAGGGATAGAAGGGTATGCCGTTCGCCTGAGCGACGACCGCCAGCTTGTATGTTCCGATCTTATTAGCAACGTCTCCGTTGGCCGCTACTCGGTCAGCACCGACCATCACAAGGTCAACCTGACCGGTGCGCATGAAGTGTCCGGCAGCGTTGTCCGCGATCAGAGTGAAAGGAATTCCGAGCTGGGTGAGCTCCCAGGCTGTGAGGCGTGCTCCCTGCAGGCGCGGGCGTGTCTCATCGACCAGTACGTGAATGTGCTTGCCCTGCTCATGTGCGGTGCGGATCACGCCCAGCGCTGTGCCGTAGTCTACTGTCGCCAGGGCGCCCGTATTGCAGTGGTGCAGAATGGTATCACCGTTGCGGACCAGGCTGGCGCCGAACTCACCAAGGCGTTTGTTGATCTCCACATCCTCGTCCGCCAGCGCCTGTGCCTCGGCAAGGAGAGCCTGGGGTATAGCCATCGGGTCCGCCTCCAGCCTGGCACGCCCCAGAAGGCGTGCGACCGCCCAGGACAGGTTGACGGCGGTCGGACGGGCCGCGCACAGCGTAGCGGCCGCTGTCTCGAGCGTTGGAAGAACTTGCTGGCGGGCTGCACCTTCTAGCGCCGCAAGCACCATGCCGAACGCTGCTGTTGCCCCGATCGCCGGTGCGCCGCGCACAACCATTGTGTAGATGGCGTCGGCAACGTCGCGGTAGTTGTCGTACGTGACCAAGCGGAATTCCTGAGGAAGTACTCTCTGGTCGATCAGTTGCAGCTTGCCATCCACCCATTCGACACTGCGCATAGTGACCTCGTCCTTGAGTTTGCCCACAGCAACGGGCTATACTAGCACGGCCGCACGCCTTTGTCAAACGACGTGTGCGGCCCACCGGTCTGGCATCAGTCGTCAGAGAAAGCGCGGCAGCGCGATGACTTGCGCTGCCGCGCCACAGGCCGGCACCTGGCTGGTCTCACAGAAACGTTCTAGATCGCGCCTGCCAGTCCGAGGATATCCGAGGCTTCTGCCAGAAACAGAGGCGACTCTGCCTCCTTCTCAGTGAGCTCTTCCTCTCTGACTTCCGCAGACCTCACCGGGACCCCCTCATACTCGGCAATTGGGCCACCTGAACTGGGGTTCTCGCCCCTGTAGCCAGTCCCAGCGGGGATCAGTTTGCCGATGATGACGTTCTCCTTCAGGCCCAGCAGAGGATCTTCCTTGCCCTCGATCGCGGCGCTCGCGAGCACGCGAATCGTGTGTTGGAATGAGGACGCCGAGAGGAAGCTGTCCGTTGAGAGCGCAGCCTTGGTGATGCCCAGCAGTACGGGGATACCCTTCGCGGGCCTGCCGCCCGCTGCGACGGTCTCCTGATTGACATCCTCCAGTTCCAGACGATCGATCATTTCACCGGGCAAGAGGATCGTGTCACCCGACTCGATGATCTGGACCTTGCTCATTGTCTTGCGTAGGATCACCTCGAAGTGCTTGTCATTGATGTTCACACCCTGCGAACGATATGCCCTCTGGACCTCATTGAGCTGGTACTTCTCCGCAGCCTCTCGTCCTTTAATTCGCAAGATGTCGTGAGGATTCAGGACTCCATCGATGAGCTGCGTGCCGGGCTCGATGACCTGGCCTTCTTCGACGAGCAGACGTCCTGTAGAGGGGATCTCGTAGTCCCGCTCGGTGCGCCGTTCGTACGCGATTGTGATGCGCCGATCGTCGATGAGAACACGCCCTCCCTGTTCGGCGAGCAGTTGCTCCGTTGTCTCGCTGTCCGGGTTGTGGCGCTCGGCGATGGGAGCGCCCTTTCTGATCTCCTGTTCGTCTGTGACGATGATCTCCCATCCATCTGCGATATCGTACTCGAAGCGTTCGATCTCACTATCCACCACCGTGACAATACGCAGATCGTTGTTTCGGGTGATGTGGACAACGCCTCCAATCTCCGACATCGGGGCTTCACCCTTGGGGGTCTTGCGGGCCTCGAATAGCTCCTCAACGCGTGGGAGACCGACCGTGATGTCACCACCGGATGCAACACCACCGGTGTGGAACGTCCGCAGCGTCAACTGCGTACCGGGCTCACCGATTGATTGAGCAGCTACCGTTCCCACAGCAGCTCCAACCACAACCATCTGGCCACGCGCGAGGTCGCGTCCGTAGCACATGGCACAGATTCCGTGACGGAGCTGGCACGTCATCGGTGAGCGGACGAACACGTCGTCGACACCCGCTGCCTCGATCTCCTCGGCCAACTGCTCATCGATCTCCTGATTTCGATCGACCAGTATCTCGCCAGTAACCGGGTCGACTACTCGGGCTGCGACAATACGGCCGATCAGCCGCTCAGGCATCGACTGCCCACCCACGTCTTCCGCGCGATGTACCCACAGGCCAGATGTGGTTTCGCAGTCGATCGCGTTGATGATGATATCCTGGGCCACATCAACCAGACGGCGTGTGAGGTAGCCCGCGTCGGCTGTGCGGAGCGCTGTGTCGGCCAGACCCTTACGGGAGCCATGCGTGCTGATGAAGTACTCCATCGAGGTCAGGCCCTCACGGAGGTTACTGCGAATCGGGTGCGAGATGATTCGTCCCGATGGATCGGCCATCAGGCCTCGCATGCCCGCAAGCTGAGCGATGGGGCCGAAGCCACCTTTGGATGCACCTGAGCGGGCCATAATCGCTACGGAACCGGTGGGAGTCAGTGCGTTCGACACCGCGCGGGATACCTGATCGCGGGCGCGCGACCATAGCTCAATCGTGCGGGTGTACTGCTCGTCTTCGGTGAGCAAGCCTCGCCGGTATTGGCGATCGACTTCGGCGACGACCTGTTCGGTCTCCGTCAGGATATCAGCCTTCTCCGTCGGGATGGTCAGGTCGGAGATCGCGATCGTCGCGCCCGATCGGGTCGCATACTGGAATCCGATCTTCTTGATGCGGTCGGCCAACTCAGTAGTCGGTTCCTCACCCAATCGACGGAAGCAGCGGCCGATCAACTCCTGCAAACTGCCTTTGTCCAGTGGCTCGTTGATGAAACGAAGCTCCGGGGGCAGAATACGGTTGAAGATGCAACGTCCTACTGTGGTCTTCAGTGGTTCTGGAAGCAGGTCTTCCTCGTCGCTGATCCTCGATATCGCAACTGGCGTATGCAGGTTGATGTACCCCAGTGAATAGGCCAGCTCCACCTCATTGATGTCCACGAAGAGTTTGGGCTGATCCGTTGCCTGAGCCTGGTCCTCCATGGTCAGATAGTAGACGCCCAGGCACATGTCCTTGGTTGGCCCCACGACCGGTTGACCGTCAGCAGGCTTCAGCAGATTCCGGCTGGCTAGCATCAGCTTGCGCGCTTCCTCCACGGCTCGACGCGAGAGTGGTACGTGCACAGCCATCTGGTCACCATCGAAGTCGGCGTTGAACGCCGAGCAAACCAACGGATGGATCAGCAGGGCCTTGCCTTCCACAAGGATTGGCTCGAAAGCCTGAATACCCAAGCGGTGCAGGGTGGGGGCACGGTTCAGCAGGACTGGCCTGTCCTTAGTAACTTCCTCGAGAACCTCCCACACCTCGGGGCGCTGACGCTCGATGATCCGCTTCGCGGCCTTCACGTTGCTGGCGTAGTTGTACTCCACCAGCTTACTGATGACGAACGGGGAGTAGAGCTCCAGGGCCATCGTCTTGGGCAGACCACACTGATGCAGTTTGAGATCAGGTCCAATCACGATTACGGAACGCCCTGAGTAGTCAACGCGCTTGCCCAGGAGATTGCGTCGGAAGCGACCCTTCTTGCCCTTGAGCATATCGCTTAGAGACTTGAGCTCGCGGTGCCCGCGTCGAGAGAGCGCTTTGCCACGTTGGCTGTTGTCGATCAAGCTGTCGACGGCTTCCTGGAGCATGCGCTTCTCGTTACGCACGATGACGTCAGGCGCGCCCAGGTCCAGCAAGCGCTTCAATCGATTGTTGCGGTTGATGACACGTCGATAGAGGTCGTTCAAGTCAGACGTAGCGAAACGCCCCCCGTCCAATTGGACCATCGGTCGCAGATCTGGCGGGATGACGGGCAGTACGGTCAGGACCATCCATTCTGGCCGGTTATTGCTCTTGCGGAGCGCCTCGACAACGCGCAGGCGTTTCGTGGCCTTCTTGCGACGCTGCTTGGATCGACCGTGGCGTACCTCGCGCCAGAGTTCCTCTGAGAGCTTGTCGAGGTCCATACTGCACAGCAACTCGTAGAATGCTTCAGCGCCCATACCGGCCTTGAAGACCTGACCCCAGCGACTCTTAAGCTCACGTAGTCGGGGTTCGCCCAGGAACTGCAGTTCTGCGAGACCGAGCAGCTCCTCGCGCTGCGCATCCAGCTCGTCATGGAGCTTGCTGAGATCCCGGCTCATCTGTTCGCGGATACTCGCGATCTGTTCCTCCGTTGCCTGATTCCAGGATTCGAGATCAGCCTGCAGAGGCAACGTCATCTCATCTTGACGTGAGCGTACATCTTCCTCAAGGTCGCTCAAGTAGGCCTGTACGATCTGATTGAGCAGCGTCAGATGCTCTCGCCCCACCGTATCACCCGCATCGGTGACGGTAGCGCCGTTCGGTTTGAAGACCATCGGCGCCTTGAGGACGGTTCCCTGACGTTCTTCCATCTTGCGCTGGAGCGCCTGGGCCTCCTGAATTGCCTTCTCGGTCTGTTGTGCCAGCTCCTCATCGAACCGGCCGCGGAGTTCGTCTGTCTTGGCCTCGACCTTAGCTCTCTCTTCTGCAAGCCGCTGTTCGAGAGCAGCGATGCTCTGCTGACCTACGGTTTCGGCCTGTTCCCGCTCTTCCTGGTACTCGGTCTCTAGTCGCTTCAGCGCCTTCTGCCGGGCCTCTTCGTCCACGTGAGTAATCACGTATTGCGCGAAGTAGAGCACGCGGTCCATATTTCGTTTGGAGACGTCAAGGAGAATGCCGAGGTAGCTCGGTACGCGACGAGTGTACCAGACGTGTGCTACAGGAGCTGCCAGCTCGATGTGGCCCATCCGCTCCCGTCGGACCGAAGACCGGGTCACCTCAACACCACATTTGTCGCAGATGATCCCCTTGTAGCGTACATTCTTGTACTTGCCACAGTAGCACTGCCAGTCCTTGGTAGGCCCGAAGATCGCCTCACAGAAGAGGCCATCCTTCTCTGGACGTAGACGACGATAGTTGATCGTTTCAGGCTTGGTGACCTCGCCGTAGGACCAATCGTGGATCTGCTCGGGCGATGCCAGGCTGATACGAAGGGCGCGAAAATCCTGTGCCTCTAGAACTTGTTCGTCTCGGTTTTTCATAAGTCTCCTTGGAGGGGTTTTCCCACGAACATGCGCGAAAGAAGCGCCTGAGTCTCCAAGCCCAGCGCTTCGAGGATCGTCGAGAGAAGTCATATCCACCAAATGATTATTATAGCACGAGCCTCCATAATGTCAAGCTGGTTGCACCTTTTTGTGAGCAGTCACGTGCCGATACCTGATCCGCACCTGTGCCAGCGCCAGCGGCGGCACAGGTGCGCGGCTGAACAGGGGACGGTCTGGCCTGTGACCAGCTTGGTCGACCGCACCGACCGACATCGCTTTGCGCTTTGCTAGCTATGGTTGTAGAATCCTACACAGTAGTTGGTTCAGCGAAGCCTCAATCTATAGCGAAGGAAGGAACTGCGATGACCCTCCACTTGTTGCCTACACCCAAGGTTCTGTCACAGTCCGCCGGTATGTTCAACGTGGATGAGAATACGCTGATCGTAATTTCCGCTTCGGCTGGAGATCCGGTCACTTTCGCGGCAGGCCAGCTCCAAGACGAGATCTGGCGAGCGGAAGGCGCTCGAGTGAGTCTACTGAAGGCGTTCGCTCTACCGCGACAGGTGAACACCATCACGCTAATATGTGGGGCGGGTCAAGCCGCTGAGCTCGGCATTGAACCTCTGCGACCCGATGTGCCAGCGGACACGCCGCACCGGGCGAAGGTAGAGGCCCAGGCGTTCTCGGTCCAGGTCACGCCCGCACGTGTGGTTCTGTACGCCGACGAGCCGACGGGTCTCTTCTACGCTGTGCAACTCCTGCGCCAACTGCTCCGTGCCGATGGACGCGGATTACCGAGCATGACTGTGCACGATTGGCCCACACTGCCGTATCGCGGTGTAATGCTCGACGTATCCCGACGTAAGGTGCCTACCCTGGCAGCGCTCAAGGAAGTCGTAGCGGAGCTAAGCCACTATCGGCTAAATGCACTTCAGCTCTATACAGAGCATACGTTCGCCTTCCCCAGCCATCCCGAGATCGGGAGGAACTGCGGCTCCTTGACAAGTCAAGACATTCTGGAGTTGGATGCCTGTTGCCGTCAGTATCACGTGGAGTTGATGCCCAACCTGCAGTCGTTTGGACACGCGCGGAACACGCTCATACTGCCTGAATACCAGCACCTTGCGGAATCCGATATGCTGTGGACTCTGAGCCCGGCATTCGAGGGCACCTACGAGCTGCTTGACGACCTGTATGCCGATATGCTGCCGGCGTTCAGTTCCAAGACACTGAACATCGATTGTGATGAGACCTATGACCTGGGCCATGGCGCCAGCAAACCGCTCGCTGATGAGATCGGGGTTGGTCGGCTATACCTTCAGCATATCCTGCGAGTGCGGGAGCTTGCCGCACGCTATGGGTGCAGTATCCAGATGTGGGGTGATATTCTCCTGCATCACCCGGAGCTGATCGAAGAGGTGCCGGAGGACGTGACGCTGCTCGATTGGCACTACGAACCTGCAGACGAGTATCCAACGACGCGCATCTTCGGGGAGTCGGGTCGGCCCTTCTGGGTATGTCCAGGGACGGGGTCATGGAACAGTATCTTCCCACGGTTGAACGGGGGCAATCGGAACATTCGCAATCTGGTCCGGGATGGCGTCGAAGCGGGCGCAGAGGGGGTCCTCAACACGGATTGGGGAGACAACGGCCACTACCAGCCATTGGGCCTGAGTTGGTATGGGTATGTGTTTGGTGCGGTGCAGGGATGGACCGGGGGGGCGACTGACGATGCCGAGTTCAATGCTGCTTTCGGACCACTCTTCTTTGGATCGGCTCACGAAGCCATCATGCAAATGACGAATGCGCTCGCCAGTACCAATGATCTCTCGGGTGTCTATCGACCGAACCGATCCCATACTGTGTTGGCGCTATTCGATGAGCCCCTGACGGGTGTCACGGTTGATGGGGAGGACGCGCTTCCCGAGGATACGTTGGCCCGGATGCAGCTCGCCGGTGGCGAAACCGCAGCGACCTGCGACTCGTTGGCGCCTGGGCACTGGCGGAACCTTACGCTGCGCGAGCTCGCCCTGGCGGGAAGGCAGACTGCATACGCCGCTCGGAAGACGGCTCTGTCACAGACGATCCGCGGGGCACTCCGCGACCCATCGCTGGCCCCAACGGACCTGTACGGCTACATTTTGGCTCTGAAGTCGCTCGATGCGGAACTGGAGGACCTGCGGGCCGAGTTCGAGACTCTCTGGTTGGCGCGATCTCGGCGAAGTGAGATCCACGTGGCGCTGGGCTACTATGCCCGGTTGCGTGCCCGTTACGAGGCGGCGATCGGGTGGTTGGAGGACCAGCGGAAAGCCCTTCTGGCGGGCGAGCGCATTGACACTGAGTGTGAGTCCTATGATGCTGATGGTTACCGCACAGTCTGGCAGCGGCCGGACTGACCGGGCGTACAAGATTTCCACGGTTCGGAGCAGCGAGACGAGAACACGGTCCAATCAAGAAGGAGCAATACAATGTCGCAACCCTTAGCGGCGGTGCTGGTGGGCGCTGGGAATCGGGGCTTCTATGCCTACGGTCCGTATGCGTTGGCGCACCCTGACGAGATTCGGTTCGTCGCAGTTGCTGAGCCGGATAGGGCGAGGAGACTGCGTTTTGCCGCTGAACATGGCATCGCTGAGTCACAGCAGTTCGAGTCGTGGGAAGAGCTCTATACTCGTGGACAGATTGCCGATGTACTGGTGAACTGCACACTGGATCGATCCCATCTCGAATCAACACTTCCTGCCCTGGAACTGGGCTACGACGTGCTGCTCGAGAAGCCCATGGCTCATACCCTGGAGGGCAATGTCGGCCTGGTTCAGGCGGCTGAGCGACACGGACGACTTCTGATGATCTGCCACGTTCTGCGCTACACCGCTTTCTTCTCCGCCCTTCATGATATCCTGTGCTCCGGACGGCTGGGAACGGTAGTCACCGCCGAGCATCGTGAGAATGTCGTCTACTGGCACATGGCGCACAGCTTCGTGCGCGGCAATTGGCGCAACAGCGCAATCGAGAGCCCGATGATCCTGGCCAAGTGCTGCCATGATCTCGACGTCTTGTTCTGGAACCTGGGCCCGGTTGCACAGCTCAGCTCCTTTGGATCGCTGTTTCATTACCGCCCCGAGAATGCACCGAAGGGAGCGCCGCTGCGTTGCACAGATGGGTGTCCGGTATCCGATGAGTGCCCGTGGTATGCGCCCCGTGTGTACCTCGGCGACAAGACGGGTTGGCCAGTATCGGTGATATCGATCGACCCCAGCCTGGACGCCCGCCGGCGTGCTCTGGAAGTCGGACCCTATGGTCGATGTGTCTACCATTGCGATAATGATGTGGTTGATCATCAGACGATCAATATGGTGTTCGAGAGCGGCGCGACGTGTGTGATGACGATGCACGGCTATTCGTACGAAGAAGGCCGAACGATGCGTTACGATGGGACGCGGGCGACGCTGCGGGGTAAGTTCAGTCAGAGCGGCGACGTCATCGAGATCCACGATCATCTGACGGGACAGGTTGAAACGCTACATCCCAGAGCCGGCGCCAGCGGACATGGCGGAGGAGACGAGGGTATGATGAGGGCGTTTGTCGGTGGAGTGCGGGATCGCTCAACCGTCCTCAACACAGCGCGGGAAGCGCTCGAGAGCCACATCCTGGCTTTCGCCGCTGAGGAGTCACGAATCGCGCGGAATGTGATCAATCTAGCCGCGTTCAGACAACACGTGGAGACATTAGGATAGATCGGGCGACTGAACGGCCTGGCTTGGCGCCGTCAGATGTCGTCCGCTAGCGCGGCGAGACACGTCGGGCGATGCCTTCAGGGTATCGTTTCAGGTAAGCCAGGGCCTTCTCCTGGTCACTATGCATGACCAGTTCAACGAACCTGCCGCGCGTCACTGCAGGGACATCGATCACCTGAATGTACTGTGAGTACTGAGCGTCTTCCGGCTGCAGGGCTGAGAGTGAGTTTGTGGCCTGCCTGAAAAACACCGTGTTGAAGATCGTCTCCGGTTCGTCCACGAACAGCGGAACTGGATAGATGTGTGTCTCCACCAAGTCCTGGAAGAAATGCGTTCCGTATGACAATTCCGGCGTGTATTCACTCGTCGAGTGGGCAATCTCGATCAGCGCACGCGCGTTGTAGATATCCGCGTACGTGACTTTGAGCCCCAGCTCGACGTTTGAGGAACCCCAGCGTCCAGGGCCCATTAGAATGAAGGTTTCCTCTGCCAGACGCTGATTGAGCCGACCGATCGCGCGGGCCAGTTCCAGGCGGGTCGCCGTGTCGGGAGCACGCTCGTAGGCTTCGGGTTGGACGTACACGATATAGCGTATGTGTTCCACCAGGCCGTGCGGTGCCAGTCTCCGGCCGTAGAAGACGATGTTCTCGAATGCCACTTCCGGCACAGCCAGGTTCTGGTCCCACTCCGCGCCACTGAGCGGGCGGCACTGGAGCAGATGGAGAATGAACCGGGGGGGACGGTCATGGGTGATCTCCACGGTGAACTCCGTGTCCACGGGACACCCGTAATGTGAGGCTAGCTTTCTCAGAACGGTTCGCATCAGACCAACGAAGTCCTGGTTCTTGAGGAGCGTGTCGAACGTGAGTATCAGTGGTGTGTCGCCCAGTGTGCGCGGTGCATAGACTGGCTGAAGGTAGTCGCCTTTATCCTGGGAAGCCAACATCTGGACACCTGGAAAGCCAGACTTCAATACCACACCGGCTGGAACGGTCCTGAACTCGTTTGCCTCCAGGTCGATCAGATCGATGAACCGCTGAGAGTACTTGCGGATCTGGGAGGGTCCGAGCTCTGGCCGTAGCGTGGGGTGGCTCAGTGCGACCATACGCGGATAGTCGTTGCCGACGCGATCGACGGCCCGAGTACCCATCCCACAGACGATCCGCAGCAGCCCATCCTCGGCCCGGATTTTGGGATTCCATCTGAACGGATTGCGGCTGAATCCGACGCCCGCGAGAGTGGGAAGGAAGAAACTGCCATGACGGCGGCCCTGTACTTTCTGAATCAGGATCGCCATACGTTCATCGTAGTCGACAAGTCCCATGCGGCGTCGGTATAGCAGTGCGTCCGGGCTTAGGACGCTGGCGTAGATCAGGCTGATGGCTCGGGTGAGCGCGGTCAGGTTCTCGTCCGTACTTCCCTGGTTGGGACAGAAGATGCTCTCATACTTCCCAGCGAAGGAGAATCCGAAGTTGTCTTCAAGCAGACTGGATGACCGTACGATCAGCGGATTGTTGCCTGTCTCCAAAATCAGCTCGTGGAGGCGATTTGTCGTTGGTTCTGGGAAGCGAGCTTCGGCGTAGGCCTCTTTGATGTGCGGATAGTCGGATTCGATCTCCTGTTGAGTCTTGTACTTCTGATTCAGGAAATGGTCCAGTCCGTTGAGGGCGTGGAAATCGTAGAAGACATCGGCGCCGATGAAGTAGGAATCGGGGATCACCACGCGGCCCAGCAGATCAACCTCATCGGTGGGTTCGCGACGTTGAAGGATGCGCCAGGCCAGCAGCATGCCGGCCGACTTCCCGCCGATCTTGCCCTCACCGATTCTACACTTACCGACGCGCTCGAAGTCCTCAATGCAGAGGAACTCCTTGCCCAGCCTGACGAAGTCCATCTGATCGCTGATCATCGCCTTGGTCAGAACCACCCGGATTTCCTCCAGGTGATGACGGACCTTCCTGCGTTCGTCTGGCGGTAGCGCATCGTATTCCTTGGCCTGGGTGAGCAAGACGTGCCAGGGCGCCATCTCCGGATTGAAGGGTAGTGTCACGGCCTTACCAAGGGCGCTTTCTGCCAGGACCTCACGCACGATCTCCTCAAAGAGCGAGTGAGGCAGGTTGTAGGCAAAGTAGAAGTCGGTCAGGTGATCACGCACCTGGGCGATACGTTGTTGCCAGGTCTCGGCTGTCTCCTGACTGAAAGGATCGGAGATGCCTTCCATCACCTGGCTGCGCACAGCCTTCTCCTTGGCTTCTTGTTCGAACTGTGCGCGTGTGATGACACCGCGCGAGAAGAGCTCTGCTCGCATGCGATCACGGATACGCCGTCCCAGGATCGGGTACTGCGAGATCTGGAGGTATAGTTCGAGGACCTTGGGAATTCGATCAGGATCGAGATTCATCCGTTGCCTCTCCGTTACCCTGGCTAGGTATTGGGATGTAAGTATACCCGTCGCAAGCTGCGCGTCAACTGCTGTGGGGCCCAGGCAGGGCAATCGCATCTTAATCCAGACGCGTCAAGATAGGCAAGAAGTGGTCACGAATGCTGCTTTGAGCGGCAGTTGGAAGCAGAAAACCCAGCTCCACCCTGTCAGAACTCACGCCGGGAACACAAAAGCGCATCAATTGATTCCTCGATACGTCATATTTGGTGCGATTCGAGTTTAGATGCAATTGCCCTGGGGGCCCAGGCTAGAGCTCGGACCCTCGAATACCGGCTGGCGGGCGTGTGTTCCCCATCGCGTCGCTTTGTGCTACAATGGGTTGGGTTCAGTTCGCCTTGCTGAGTAACCGGCCAATCGCGGCAGGGCCTCTGTGGGGCAGACATCTTTCCTGAAGGAGTGGTCTGGTATGGTCAAGTTCACTACCCGTCCGGTGGTTATGGGGAGCCGAGGTGTCGTCACGTCCGGTCACTACCTGGCAAGCGCCGCGGGGCTGCGTATTCTGATGCAAGGGGGGAACGCGATTGACGCGGCGGCGGCTATGTGCTTCTGCCTCGACTTGCTTGAACCCCACAACTGCAGTATCGGCGGCGAGGCCCCTACGCTGATCTACTCTGCGCGCGAGAGACAATCCTACTCAATCAGCGGGATGGGATGGTCCCCGCAGGCGCTGACGATCGACTGGTGTCGGGAGCACGGTATCGACCTGATTCCGGGCGATGGCTATCTTCCCGCCTGTGTTCCATCCGTCGTAGACACGTGGGCTGTGGCTGTGGCTCGCTTCGGCACGATGAGCTTCGCCCAGATTCTCCAGCCGGCGATCGAGCTCGCGCAAGATGGATTTGCTATTTACCCCGATCTGCAGGAACACCTGGCGGCCAACGCCGAGAAGTACCTGACAGTCTATCCGACAACTGGTGCGTTGTACTATCCAGGCGAGCGCGTTCCAGAGGTGGGTGACCTGTTCCGCAATCCGGACTACGCTGACGTTCTGAGAGCGATGTGTAATGCCGAAGACGCTCACCGTCACAAAGGCCGGGTTGCCGGGATTGAGGCGGCCAGCGATGCGTTCTACCGGGGTGACATCGCTGCGCGTTGTGTAGAGTATATGAAGAGTCATCCTGTGGAAGACGCCAGCGGTACAGCTCACACAGGGCTGCTGACGACTGAGGATATGGCGGACTGGCATGCGGCGATTGAGGACCCCGTGACGTTCAACTACCGAGGCTACGACGTGGCGAAATGCTCATCATGGACACAGGGGCCGGTCTTCCTGCAGGAGTTGGCGCTCCTGGAGGGCTATGATCTGCAGGCCATGGGGCATAATACGGCTGACTACCTGCACACCTGGATCGAGTGCGCCAAGCTG